>CAMAUE010000193.1 GCA_945861245.1 Singulisphaera sp. GP187 | reverse complement strand
AGTGGAGGCGCCGGGAATTGAACCCGGGTCTCGGTGTACGTCAGCGCTGGCGTCTACGTGTGTAGCTTGTCGATTTGCAGGGCCGAACCCTGCGTGTTGATCGCACACGCTTCGACAAACAGAGGGAGCGTGCGACTAGTCAGCCAGGTTTTTTTGCGATCACCGCCGCTGACATGCCCCCTTGCCCCACCCCTTTCCCGATGGAAAGGGAGGAATGCGAGGAGGCTCTGGTGATCGCGATTCTGATTTAACGACCGAACTGAGACCTCTCAGACTAAGCTCTCAGGATCGGGGCAGCACTATTAGGCTGCCAAGCTGAATTGAGGTTCAGCAACTAAAGTTTTGATCGGCTTTTTACGTGGCCTGCTGATCAACCACGACACGCAACCAAACACCTCTCATTACCCGATCGAAACCAGATCGCCCCCGTTCGGCCAAACCCAACGGCGAGCCCACGTTTTTATTATACACACCAATGCTTTTGATGCCAAGTTGGATGTTGCTAGCCGTTTAGCCGCTCGCTTTGGGCGAGCGCGATCTGTGTGCCGTGCGGTACAAGTTCGCGCTCGCCCACGGCGAGCGGCTAAACGGGCGTCTGCCAGGTACGTGGCCAAACCCATAGAATAACGGAATTGGTTCCGCGTTCGCATGCCCATTCATGCGGTGCGAACGGGCAGGAGGCTCCGCATGTCTGCATCTCGATTTGTCGTCGGCATCGATCTGGGCACCACGAACTCGTCGCTGGCGTATTACGACACCGGCCTGGGTGATGCGGCTGCGCTCACGCATCTGAAGATTCCGCAGGTCGTCGCGCCGGGCGTCGTCGAGGAGCGGGCGTTGCTGCCGTCGTTCCTTTATCTACCCGGACCGAACGAGCAACCGGCCGGGGCGTTGAAGCTGCCCTGGGCTGCCGATCGCGACTATTGCGTTGGCGAATTCGCCCGCGTGTTTGGCTCGCAGGTGCCCACCCGGCTCGTGGCCTCGGCGAAGTCGTGGATGTCGCATCCCGGCGTCGATCGGCGGGCACCGATCCTGCCGTGGAAGGCGCCGGAGAACGGCCGACGTGTTTCGCCCGTCGAGGCGGCGACCTATTACCTCAAGCACCTTGTCGATGCCTGGAACCATCTCGTCGCCAAGGATGTGCTCGAACATCGCCTGGAGAATCAGGACATCGTCCTGACCGTCCCCGCGTCGTTTGATGCGATCGCTCGTGAATTGACCGTCGAGGCGGCCAAGGCGGCGGGGCTGGAAAAAGTCACACTGCTCGAGGAGCCACAGTCGGCGTATTACGCCTGGATCGAGGCGACGCACGACAAATGGCGCGACCAGGTCGAAGTCGGCGATGTCGTCCTCGTGTGCGATGTCGGCGGCGGGACGTGCGACTTCTCGCTCATCGCCGTCAGCGAGGAAGCCGGCCAGCTGGTGCTCACTCGCGTCGCCGTCGGCGATCACATTTTGCTGGGCGGCGACAACATGGACCTCGCGCTGGCGCATCACGCATCGCTGGCGTTCACCGCCAAGGGCATCAAGCTCGATGCAGGCCAAATGCACGCCCTTTGGCACAGCTGTCGATTGGCGAAGGAAACGATCTTCGCCAGCGGCAAGGACACCGCGGCGATCACCGTTCTCGGTCGCGGGAGCAAAGTCATTGGCGGCACGATCAAAGGCGAACTCGCGCGGGCCGACGTCGAAAAGGTGCTCGTCGATGGCTTCCTCCCCGACACGCCACGCGACGAAAAGCCGCGCATGCAACGCACCGTCGGCCTGCAGGAAATCGGACTGCCCTACGCCGCCGATCCTGCGATCACCAAGCATCTCGGCTTCTTTCTGACGCGCAATGACGAAGTCTTACAAGAACGCGCGGCCACGAAGAAGGGCCGAAAGAAATCGGCTCAACCAGCGGTCGTGCTGTTCAACGGTGGCGTGTTCAAGGCAAATCCGTTGCGTGAGCGGATGCTCGAAATCCTCGGCAAATGGATCAATCCGAAAGCCGGCGTGCGCGAATTGCAAGGCGTCGATCTCGATCGCGCCGTCGCTGGCGGCGCCGCGTATTACGGCCTCGTGCGGCGAGGCAAGGGCATCCGCATCCGTGGCGGGGCGGCCCGCGCGTATTACATCGGCGTCGAGACGTCGCTGCCCGCGGTTCCCGGGAGTCCGCCGCCGATCAAGGCGTTGTGTGTCGTGCCGTTCGGGATGGAAGAAGGCACCGAATCTGACGTGCCTGGTCTCGAGTTCGGTTTGGTTGTCGGCGAGCCGGCGGAGTTTCGCTTCCTCGGCTCGACGATTCGCCGGGCGGATTCGGTCGGCACGATGGTTGACGAATGGGACGGCCAAATCGACGAGTTGACGCCAATGAGCGCGACGCTGGAATCGCCGGGCAAAGAGGGTCGCACCGTGCCCGTGCATCTGCACACGCGCGTGACCGAGGTCGGCACGCTCGAACTGTCGTGCATTAGCCGCGATGGCAAGCAGAAGTGGAAGCTGGAGTTCAACGTGCGCGAGAAGGGCGAGGAGTGATTTCCACTTGCGGCTTAGCGCTCGCAATATGTTGTCGAAATTACGAGCGCAAAGCCGCAAGCGGAAATGCATTATCGCCCAATGCGCAATTCAAACACTACCGCGGATTCCTCGATTCGCGGCAATTCAAGCGATGTCTTCTCCTTCGTCGGCTCCTTGCCCGCTTCGTAGCCGCGTTCCTTGCCCTTCGTGTTCTTGCGGATGATAATCCAGCCATCGACTTTGTTGTTGGCGGCGTTCGAGACAACGATCCAGCCGCACTCGAGTTTGTCGCACACTTCGTTGAGAACCTGTTCGACGGTTTTGTCCTTGGCGCTATAGCTCAGCTTGGAGTTGTTGGAGACGCCTGAGACATTGTCGACCTTGAAGTTGACTGGCTTGTCCATTTCGGTCTTGATTTCGCTGAACACATCGGCTGTGCGCGTTTCCTTGAAGGTGACGGAGATTTTCTGCTTGAGCTTCTGGCGCGTCGCCTGAGCGGCTTTCGATTCTTGGGCGAACGCGGGTTGTGCGGCAAATGCGACGGCGACGAGTGTGGCGAGAACGATGCGAACCATGATCGACCTCCAAATACGTGTTCCAAGGGGACAACAACTTTCGTGTTTGCCGCTTGCGGCTTAGCGATCGAAAACTCCCTCGCGATCACCAGAAAACTGTTTCAGAACCTTGTGGCATACCATTCCAATAGTGTGGTAGCCAAGAAAAACACACCATTGGAATGGTATGCCACAAGGTTCTGAAACAGATTCTATGCCGCAAGCGGCTAATCAAAGAAATGCTATGGAGCGTGGCGGTAAAAGAAAACGCGACCTCGGGCAAAAAACTACTGCGAAAAGGTGGTGCGTCGGTGCGATTCCCCATAGAATAACGCGATAGAAAATGTTGATTTTGCCGCTTGTTTTCCTAGGCTTGCGAAGGATGGTTGACCTTGCCGGACGAACTACCACCTCCCAGCGATTTGCCTCCCCTTGGCCTCGGTTCGGGAGGAGGCGGCGCGGGTTCGCCGCCTCTGCGAATTGAAGACGAACTCAAGGACAGCTACCTTCGTTACGCCATGAGCGTCATCGTCAGCCGAGCGCTGCCGGACGTGCGTGACGGCCTAAAACCGTCGCAACGCCGCATCCTTCTGGCGATGAACGACCTGGGCCTAATGCCGAACGCCTCGACCACAAAATGCGCCGCCATTGTCGGCGAGACGATGAAGCGCTACCATCCCCACGGCGACATGGCGATCTACCCGACGCTAGTGCGCATGGCCCAGGAGTGGTGTCTTCGTTGCCGACTCATTCATCCGCAAGGCAACTTCGGCTCGATCGCCGGTCTGCCGCCCGCGCATATGCGTTACACCGAAGCAAAGCTGACGCACGTCGCCGCCGCCTTGCTCGAAGACCTCGATAAGGACACCGTCGATTACATCGACAACTACGACGGCAAATACCGCGAACCGCTCGTCCTACCCAGCAAATTCCCGAATCTCGTCGTCAACGGTTCCGATGGTATCGCCGTCGGCATGGCAACCGAAATTCCGCCGCACAATCTCATCGAGGTTTGCAACGGCATCGTCGCCTTACTTGACAATCCCGAACTCACCGTCGAACAGCTACTCGAAATCATTCCCGGTCCGGACTTCCCCACCGGCGGCATCATCTGCGGACGCCAGGGCATCTACGACGGCTATCGCACCGGGCGAGGCAAAGTCACACTTCGTGCTCGCGCTTCCATCAACGAGGAAGGCAGCCGCAGCCAAATCATCATCCACGAAGTGCCCTATCAGCAAACGCGCAACCGCCTACACGAACAGATCGGCGAACTCGTCAAGGACGAACGCATTAAAGGCATCTCCGCCGTCCGCGATGAATCCAGCGCACGGACCGGCGAACCGGTGCGCCTCGTCATCGACATCAAGCGCGACGCCGACGCCGAGTTTGTGCTCAACCAGCTTTATCAGTATTCGCCGTTGCAGAAGACGGTCAGCATCATTCTGCTTGCGCTCGTTGACGATCATCCGCGCACGCTCACGATCAAGCAGATGCTGCAAGAGTTCATCCGCCATCGCGTGCAGGTTATTCGTCGGCGAACCGAGTATCTTCTCCGCGAGGCGAAACGGCGAAGCCATATTCTCGAAGGCCAACTGATCGCGATCTCGTCGCTCGATGAAGTCATCCGCATTTGCCGAGCGTCGTCCAGCCGAACCAACGCCAAGGAGCGCCTGCAAGGGCTTGAAGTCTCCGCCGCCCTGATGGAGCTTGCGCTCGGAGTCGATCATTTCACGTCGCTGCAAAAAGAGATCGGCGTGCACGTCGGCTACCACATGAGCGAGGCCCAAGCGGAAGCAGTCGTCCGCTTGCAGCTTGGCCAATTGGCGGCGCTCGAACGCGATGAAATCTTCAAGGAGTACAACGAACTTCGCGGCCTCATCCTCGGCTACGAAGAACTTCTTGGCGGCGACAAAAACATCTTTGCCGTCATCAAGAAGGACACCGAGGAAATCCGCGATAAGTTCGGCGAGGAACGCAAAACCGAGATCATCGACGCCCAGGCCGACAGGCTCTCGCTCGAAGACCTCATTGCCGAGGAGACCAACGCCGTCACCATCAGCCACAACGGCTATATCAAACGGCTGCCACTCAGCACCTATCGTACTCAGCACCGCGGCGGCAGGGGCGTCTCTGGCGGGGATACTCGCGAAGACGATTTCATCGAGCAGTTCTACATCTCCTCGACGCACGCTTTTCTGCTCTGTTTCACCGATCGTGGCCAGCTGTATTGGCTGAAAGTCTACGACATCCCGCAGATGAGCCGAACGAGCATGGGCCGAAACATCGCCAACGTACTCTCGCTGAAGGAAGGCGAGAAGATTTCGAGCGTCATCCCGGTTCGTCATTTTGATACGGAAAGCTGCCTGGTAATGGCGACTCGCAAAGGCCTCGTCAAGAAGACGTCGCTCGATAAATACAGTCGTCCGAAGGCCGGCGGCATCATCGGCATCGCGCTGGAGGATGGCGATGCGCTCGTCTCGGTGGCCCTGACGAAGCCCGGCGATGAAATCATCCTGGCCACCAAGCTCGGCATGGCGATTCGCTTCAGCGAGGCCGACGCGCGACCGACGGGCCGAGACACTTATGGCGTCAAGGGCATCAATCTTAGTGAAGGCGATACCGTCGTCGGCATGGTCGTCACCGCTCCCGATGGGGCCATGCTGACGATTTGCGAGAACGGTTACGGTAAGCGCACGCCGTTCGGAGCGAATTTGGCGGGAGAGCCTGAAGCCGACGATGAAGCGGAAACGCCCTTCGCGGACGTTGCTGTCACGGAAGCGGGCGAGGGCGAAGAAACGCGATCCGGCATGCGCTATCGCAAGCAGCGTCGGGGTGGCAAGGGGTTGCGCGACATCCGCGCGTCGGACCGCAACGGCCCGGTTGTCGGCGTCGTCAGCGTGCGCGAGACCGACGACATCATGCTCATCACGACGCAGGGCATGGTCAACCGCACCCACGTCCGCGAGATTCGCTTGATTGGCCGAAATACGCAAGGTGTGAGGATCATGAACCTAAGCGACGGCGACAAGATTGCGTCGATCGCGAAGATCGCGGAAGAAGTGGCGCTGGCGGAAGTGGCGCCAACGACGGATACGCCGCCCGTGAGCGACGCTTCGTAGGCTTCGCCAAGAATCGATTTACGAGCCGGAAGCGTAAGCGACGGACCTGCGAAATCCGTCGCTTACGCTTCCGGCTCGTTTAGTGCGCGCGCAGCGAATGTACGACCAAACCCGTGAGCAGTTTCGGGTAGAAGTATGTCGATTTTGGCGGCATCTTTTCGAGATTTCCCGCGATCGACTCGACGTGATCCATCGTTGCCGGCGCCACCAGCGCGACAAGTTGGCACGATTTGGCGACGACAGCGTCGTCCACTTCCTTCAGCAAATGCACGTATTGACACTTCGGTTCGCGCATGCCGGCTTCGGGCAGGAGCTTCTCCAGCACCACGCGCTGCAAGATTGCGACGCCCAGGCTCCGCCAATCATCGCTGTGCTCGCCGGCGAGTTGCGTCATCAGATCGGGCGAGCGGAAGCGCGCCGTCTGCCAAACGCTGTCGGCGACGGTGCCGAACCCGAGTAACTCCTGCGAGTCGTCCATTTCGATGCGTTCCCAGGTTTCGCGCATTGCTTCGGGACCGCTGCCGACCTGCTCGATTTCAAAGTGCTGACCGAGAATAGCCGCCGCTTGCGCCGATGTCAGCGCATCCAGGCCGGAGATGAGGCGATGCGTCGGCAGAATCGCGAGGCCCGGATCGCTCATGCTGACGAGCATCATCAGCACGAAGTTGGCGGGTGCGTCGTCGCCCTTCAAGTCGCCCGTCGCCGCTTTTTCGTCGCGATAGCGCAGGGCCGTCTCATAGCGATGATGCCCATCGGCGATAAACACTGGCTTCGCGCTCAACAGCGATGCCACTTCGCTGATGACGTGTTGATCGGTCACCGCCCAGAGTTTGCTGACCACGCCGAGATGATCCGTCGCCTGGATCGGCAGACTACGACCGACAGCGGCATCGAGCTTCGCTTGAACTTCGCCGGCTTCATCGGGATACAGGCCGAAGATTTGGCTGAGGTTCATGTTCGTGGCATGGAACAGCTTCAACCGATCCGCCTTGGGGCCGGACAGCGTCTCTTCGTGTGGATAGATCTTGCCTTCGCCGAACTTTTCCAACCTCACTCGGCCCATGACGCCCTTCCGCGTATAGCGTCGGCCTTCGACCTCGAAATCTTGGTGATACACGTAAAGCGACCGCGCGGAATCCTGGGCGATTACGCCGTCCGCGAGCCATTCCTTTAACAGCCTGGCCGAGCGCGAGTAGCGGTTTTCGGTGGGCGTGTCGGTCGGCAGTTCCTTGTTCAGAATGAGCCGCACGAAGTTGTAGGGGCTAAGGTCGTAGAGCTTCTGCTGGAGGGTCGCGTCGATGACGTCGTAAGGTGGCGCAATTACGGCGCTGAGGTTGCCCACACATGCCAAATCGTAACGAAGCCCGCGAAACGGATGCACTTCAGCCATGACGAAAAATCCTCGGCGATGAATATCGGCGAACTCAAGGTTGTTGTACGGGATGCAGATGTCAAAGGCGCGGTGCATCGATTCCTGTGACGACGAATACAATACATCATCATGGCCAACGGCATTCGCGACAAACTGAAGGCGAACCTCGACGCGGTCGAAGCGAGGATTGTGCAAGCGTGCCAACGTGCTGGCCGACGGCGCGAGGATGTCACGCTCGTGACGGTCACGAAGACCGTAAGCTCCGAAGTCGCCGACATCGCCGTCGATTTGGGCTTGCGCGATCTCGCCGAAAATCGTCCGCAAGAGCTTTGGCGCAAAGCCGACCACGTTGCCGGCGCGACTTGGCACCTGATCGGACACCTTCAGCGCAACAAGATCGAGCGCACGTTGCCGTTGGTTCAACTCATTCATTCGGTGGATAGCGAACGCTTGTTACACGCGCTGGAGAGCGAAGCCACGAGCGACGTTTCCGTCATGCTTGAAGTCAATGCCAGCGGCGAGACCAGCAAGCAGGGCTTCGCGCCTGCGGATGTCTTGGCTCTTGTGCCGAGGTTGCTCGATCTGAGGAGAGTGTCGATTCGCGGCCTGATGACGATGGCCGCCTACCAGGAACCGGCGGCGTGCCGACCGACGTTTGCGATGCTGCGTTTGCTGCGTGACCAACTCCGTAATGCGTTGACGCCGAGCCATGAGGTTCGTTTTTTATCGATGGGCATGAGCAACGATTTTGAGATTGCGATTGAAGAAGGGGCGACACACATTCGTCTTGGCACGGTCCTCTTTGAGGGTGTAACGTCATAAGGACGCATAGCCAATGATCCAGATCACCCCGCATGCGGAAGGCTGTGTGTTGAGCGTCCGCGCGCAGCCTGGCGCAAGACGCAGCGCAGTGATCGGCGAACAGGCGAGCGCGTTGAAGGTGGCTGTCACCGCGCCGCCAGACAAGGGGCGAGCGAACGAAGCGATCGTCGAAGTGCTGGCCGAGGCATTCGGACTGAAACGCTCGCAGATCGAGTTGGTAGCCGGGCCGACGAGCCGACAGAAAAAATTCCTTGTGCGTGGTATCTCGCCTGCGGACCTGACGGCGAAGTTGGCGGGCATTCTCGTTTAGCCGCTCGCCTTCGGCGAGCGCGACTTGCTTCTTGCGTGGCACCTGTTCGCGCTCGCCGAAGGCGAGCGGCTAAACCAGGAAGTTATTGTTTCATTTAACGCTTGCCGTAACATTATCCTCATGACCCTCCTTGCTCCCTTTGCACTGTTTGGCTTGTTGCTTCTCTCCGTGCCGATTGTCGTGCATTTGTTCAAGCCACGCAAGATGAAGCAAACACCATTCAGCAGTTTGCGCTGGCTGAAGGCGACGCATCAACGCCTATCGCGGCGAATTCAATGGCATCAATGGCTGCTGTTCCTCTTGCGCGCCGGCTGCATCGTGCTGCTCGTGCTGGCGCTGGCGAAGCCGCTCGTCGGCAACCGCGGAGTGAGCGGATCGGTTGATCGCGTGTTGATCGTCGATGCTTCGCGCAGCATGGCCTATCGAAACGCGGACCTGCCGACGCCGTGGAATCGTGCCGTTGATCTTGCGGAAAAAACCATCACGTCAGCGAAGGCTGGCGATCGTACCGCCGTGGTGCTGAGTGGAACGTCGCCGCGAATTCTGACGCCGTTGAGCGCCGATGCCTCGCCGGCGCTGGCGAGTCTGAAAGCGACCGCGCCAAGCCTCGCAGACGCACCGATCAGCGCGACGCTGCCTTTGGTGCGTTCGCTTTTGCCTGGCGACAAACAACGCCCGGTCGAAATCGTTTTCCTCACAAACCATCTCAAGCAAGGCTGGCAGCAAAAGGACGTGCAAGCGATCGCCCGGGAGTTGCCCGAGGGGTCACGCGTCACGGTCATCGACACCAGTCCCGGCGCGGCGAACAACGCCTGGATCGCCGATGCACGCTTGCTCCAATTCGGCCCCGATGAGGATCGCTGGATTCGCGTCGAGATCGGCTGCGTCGGCGATGTGAAGCGGACTCGCAGCGTGCAACTCACGGGCATCGCGGGGCTCGAAGATCAAACGCAAGAGTTGACTTTTAGATCGGAGCAGACCGCACACGTTAATTTTCGCATCCCGGCGAATCTACGCCTGCAATCGCAAATCACGCAGCTTCGGCTGGAACCAGGCGACGCGCTGACGAGCGACGATGTTTATTTCCTGAACCTGGATGCGCCGTGGTCGCTGCGCGTGCTGCTGATCGAGCCAGAATCGCCCGGTCCTGACGGGCGAAACACCGGACTGTTTTTGCATGCCGCGTTGAAATCGTTGACGGCGTCGAAGAATCAGGCGATTGATGTTGTCGTGCGGACTGCCTCGGCGGCGACGGCGAGCGACATGCAGAAAGCCGATATCGTACTGTTGGCCGGCGTACCGGAACTGAACGATTCCGCGACCGAATCCCTTGAGAAGCAGGTGCGTGCCGGAGCGGGGTTGGCGGTATTCCTCGGTTCACAATGCAAGCCGGCGTACTACCATCAAAAGCTGCATCGCGCCAGTCAACCTGCCGAGGGCCTGTTACCGATCGCGCTGAAAAAAATCAACACGCCCGGCCAACCGG
>CAMAUE010000192.1 GCA_945861245.1 Singulisphaera sp. GP187 | reverse complement strand
GTTTGAGCGAAATCTTGCAAATTCTCAGCATCACGCTTTTCGAGAAAAGCGAGCTTTTTACCGTGTTAAACGCATTCGGCGAACAAGAAGAAAAAACGCCTAGCCATAAACAGTTGACGTTATTCGACATATAACCGGACAGTAGTGTCCTGGAATAATAAAAACCGCAGATATTATCCCAGGGGTTCGGAATCCCGTGCGCCTGGGAGAGCGAAATATACCGGAGGATTTTCCCCATGTCCCGATTACAGCGCGGATTGAATTCGATGGGCGGCAACGGCGTCGCTTCGGCGCACGGTGCCAGCCGATCCGGCGCCCTGGGCGGGAATAACGCCGAACGCAACGGCAAGAGCTTTGACGAGCTCAAACGCATAATCCACGGCAAGCTCGTCGACAAACTCGATCTCTCGCGCGTCAGCGATCTCGCCGGCGATACGCTGCGCCGTGAAATCCGCCTCGTCGTCGAACGCCTGTGCGACACAGAAAACCCGCTTCTCAATCGCATGGAACGCGAACGCCTCATCGACGAAGTCCTCGACGAAACGTTCGGCTTCGGCCCGCTCGAAGTTCTTCTCAAAGACCCGACAATCAGTGATATTCTCATCAACGGCCCGCACAAGATATACGTCGAGCGTCGCGGCAAGCTCGAAAAGACCGACGTCAAGTTTCGCGACAACGAGCACTTGCTCCAGATTATCGACCGCATCGTGTCGAAGGTCGGCCGGCGTGTCGATGAAACCAGCCCGATGGTCGATGCGCGACTACCGGACGGCTCGCGCGTCAACGCCATCATTCCGCCGCTCGCCTTGGACGGCCCGTCGATGTCGATTCGCCGATTCGGCGCCAACCCGCTCAAACTCGAAGACCTATTGAACTACAAAGCGTTCTGCCCCGAAATGGCGATGCTCTTAGAGGCCTGCATCAAGGCCCGTTTGAACCTCATCATCTCCGGCGGTACGGGTTGCGGCAAAACCACGCTGCTCAATACGCTGTCCAGTTTCATCCCGCACGATGAGCGCATCGTGACGATCGAGGACGCCGCCGAATTGCAACTGCAACAAGATCACGTCGTTCGTCTCGAAACGCGGCCCGCCAACATCGAAGGCAAAGGCGCTATCCTGACCCGCGATCTCGTGCGAAACGCTCTTCGTATGCGGCCTGAACGCATCATCATCGGCGAATGCCGCGGCGCCGAAGCTCTCGACATGCTGAGCGCCATGAACACCGGTCACTCCGGCTCAATGACGACGCTGCACGCCAACACGCCGCGCGACGCCCAGGCACGTCTGGAAACTATGATCATGATGGCGGGCATGGAATTGCCGATCAAAGCGATGCGGCAACAGATATCGTCCGCCGTCGATTTGGTCGTGCAGGCGAATCGTTTGCAGGGCGGGCCGCGCAAGATCACGTCGATCACCGAAGTGCTCGGCATGGAAGGCGATGTCATCATCATGCAGGAAATCTTCAGATTCAAGCAGTTGGGCATCGATCAGAACGGCCGTTGCTACGGACAGTTTGAAGCGACGGGCGTTCGGCCCACGTTCATCACGCGCCTGGAGACGGCCGGCATCAAGCTGCCGACGAATTTGTTCCAAGAACGCGTATTGATGCGCGACTGAACCACCACGTCTCGTCTCGGACCGGACGGAGGAGAGCATGTGCCCTCCCCTCCGTCGGGGTTTGATGCGAAATTTGAGCGCGATTTCTCGGTTTAGCCGCTCGCCTCGGGCGAGCGCGACCTGGTGTGGTTCACTACGTGTTCGCGCTCGCCAGAGGCGAGCGGCTAAACGAAATCGCGAAGTCATTGCCGCATGCGGAAAACCAAAATCGGGAATTAAGGAAACTCGCTATGTCTCCCGTATTCATTTATGTTCTGGTCTTTATAGGCGTCAGCGCGATCGTCGGCGTTTTCTTCTTCGTTTTCGGCGACGGGGCCGGGAAGTCGAACGACCGGCTAGACTTGCTCACAGGCCGACGGAGGAAAGATGATGAGGCCACGACAATCTTGCGCAAGACGGCGTTCGATCGTGACAAGCAGTCGCTGCTCATGGCGTTGACGCCCCATTTACCGAGTTTGCAGAAGCTCATCATGCAGGCGGATGCGAATATTACGCCAAGTTCATTCATGGCGATCACCCTGATCCTCGGCACCCTTGGCATGACGGCAAGTTGGCTGGCTGGCGTGAAGATCTACTTTGCGCCGCTCCTGGGGTTGTTGTTCGCGGTCGTGCCGTTCGCGTGGTTGCTGCACAAGCGGGCCAGCCGACTGAAGACTTTTGGATCGCAGCTGCCCGAATCGTTGGAACTGGTCGCGCGAGCTTTGCGTGCCGGCCATAGCTTGGCGGCGGGGTTGCATGTCGTCGCCGAGGAAATGCCCATGCCGATCGCCGACGAGTTCAATCGCGTGTATGAGGAACAAAACCTGGGTATCTCGATTGATGAGGCCCTGAGGTCGATGTGCGAGCGCGTGCCCAACCTCGATCTGCGGTTCTTCGTCACCTCGGTTTGCATTCAACGACAGACCGGCGGCGACTTGGCGGAAATCCTCGACAAGATCGGCTACGTCATCCGTGAACGCTTCAAGATCATGGGCATGGTGAAAGCCCTCACCGCGGAAGGCCGGCTGTCGGGCGTCATCCTCATCGGGTTGCCATTCGTCCTGTTCCTGACGATGCTCCACATTAAGTACGACTACGTGGAAAAGCTGTGGACGCATCCGTTGGGCGTAAAGATGAGTGTCACTGCTCTGATTATGCAATTGGTCGGGGCGTTGGTTATACGCCACATCATCAACATCAAGGTGTAACTTTGGCTTCAAGAGCCGCGCACGTAGTAAGCGGATTGCATTTACTATTGCGGTGTGCACAAACCACTTACTTCGTGCGTGGCTCTGAAACCAACGTAAACGAACTGGTCAAAACAGGCAAAAGCAAAATATCTGGTAAGTGAGAGTAAAGAAACCTTGCCGTGATTGACGAATAAATCATGCAGAACGATTGTTCGGAAAGCATCGTCAACGGCAGGCAACTCTCGCGAATCCCCTCGTGAGGAACGTTCCATGCTGTTCGCAATCCTTGGCATCGAAGACATGATCCCCCTCATGGTGTTTGGGGGTATCGTCGCGGCGATCTGGGCGCTATTGTCCATGATCTCCAATCGCAACAGCCAGGCGCAGGACCGCCTGTCGCGGTTGAGTCGCCCGCAATCCCTCGCGGATATCGACGATTCGACGAAGGCGAAGGGAAATAAGCTGCAAGGTTTGGCGAATGCAGTGAAATCGGTCTCGAAGCCGCTGATGCCGCAAACCGAAATCGAACAAAACGCCTTGAAAACGAAACTGGCGAACGCCGGCTTCCGCTCCGATGCCGCCCCGATGGTTTACTCCGGCATTCGCATCGTCTGCCTCGCCGTTTGCTTTATGATCTCGCTGGCGATTTTCATGCCGGGCCGACCGTTCGGCTTGAAGATGTTGCAAGGAATCGTGCTCGCCACGGGTATCGGTTTTTACCTGCCGAGCGTTGTGTTGTGGTATCTGCGCCGCAAACGGCAAGAAGAGATCTTTCTAACCCTGCCCGACGCACTGGATTTGTTGGTGGTTTGCGTCGAGAGCGGTTTGGGTTTAGACGCCGGCCTGCGCAAAGTGACCGAGGAAATGAGCGGACATGCCAAGACGATCAGCGAAGAATTTTCGCTGGCGAACTTTCAGCTGCAAATGGGTCGCCCACGCCGCGAAGTGTTGCATGATCTCGGCGTCCGAACGGGCGTGGATGACGTGAAGTCGCTCGCCGCGATTTTGATTCAGGCCGACCGGTTCGGTTCGAGCATCGCCCAGGCACTTCGCGTACAGTCCGATGCGATGCGAACGCGGCGTAAGCAAATCGCCGAGGAGAAGGCCGCCAAGACCGCCGTGCAGCTGTTGTTTCCGCTGATTCTGTTCATCTTCCCTGGCATCTTCGTGGTGCTGGTGGGGCCGGCAGCGATCAACATTGCAGAGAATTTGCTGAAGAAGCCGTAGTAACTGTTGTTTAGCCGCTCGCCTTTGGCGAGCGCGTGTCATCGCGCTCGCCAGAGGCGAGCGGCTAAACGAATCATGGAATCAATCGTCAGTCCCCCATCATATCAGGAGAACGAGATGAAAGGATTCATCCGACATACCGGGGCGGTAGTCGCCTTCGGTTCGCTTCTTTTCGCTAGCGTCGGCTGTTACCACTATCGCGAGCTTGTCGATCCCTGCTGGCCGGAGCGTTACAACTCCATGGCCAGGCAAAGCGTACGCGAGATTCACAACGCCCAGGCGGACAAGGGCCACGTGCTTGACCAGACGGTCTGGAACTATCACTTCGAGGTCGATCCGAAGACGGATGGGCCGACCGATCGCTTGAACGCGATGGGTATCGAGCACTTGAAGTACTTGTCGCGCAAGTTGCCAGTGCCCGACCCGCAACTTTACCTGCAACATGCCCAGGACATTTCGTATGCCAGCAATGTGGCTCCAGGGAAGCTGGTCGATTCGCGCAATCAGCTGAACACGCGCCGTTCGCAAGCAGTCGAACACTTCTTGGCGACGCAAACGGTCGGCCGATCGACGAGCTACCAGATCGCGGTGCACGATTTTGCGCCGCCGAGCTATCCGCCAAACTGGACCCACGGTTCGGTCGACGTGATCAAGAAGGACATCGACGCGGGTAAATTGCGAGACTTCACGCTGCCGTCCATCAGCAACAAGTAAATGTACGGCTCAAGCTCGGGGGTGAGGTACACCGAACCCCTGGGATCCATCGCCAGTGAGCGTCCATCCCAGGGGTTCAGTGTACCTCACCCCCGAGCTTGCTGATAATACTATTGCCGAAATCGTCGCGCCTGGCCCTTTTTTCGTCCGAATGTTTCTATAGTTTATCCCTATACGCCGATTGTAATTAGTGGCCGACAGGGATTGGGTTATCCTGGGAAAAAGGCCTTGCGTAAATTAGCGACTCTATGGTACATAACCCATTGTGGCAGCTATGCTTTGCTGCGGTACGGCTGCCGCCTACCAGGTTGGGTATGCGTTCCTTCGCTTATCACTCCTGCTGTCGTAAAGCCGCTTTGTTAGGAGATTATTGTGGCAACCATCGAAGAACGTGTAATCCAAATTGTTTGTGACAACCTCGGCGTAGCCAAAGAACAGGTTACCCGAAGTACTTCCTTCCAGGAAGATATCGGCGCCGATTCGCTCGACATCGTCGAACTCGTCATGGAACTCGAAGAAGAATTCGAGATCACGATCCCCGATGAAGAAGCCGAGAAGATAAAAACCGTCGGCATGGCGATTGATTACATCGAGGTCAAGCTGAAAGAAAAAGGCAGCGGCGGCGCACCGGCCAGCTAGGCCATCGTAAAGTCGAGTCCTTTCCCACAGGAAGCCTGCGTGATCCTGTGGGATTTTTGTTAAGTAGAGCAACGCTGACTTCCCGATTTGGCGTTATGCCCGCACCCGAGTTATCGAACAACTACCGCGCGAGCGCCATGCTGTAATCGGACAACAGGCGATTCCCATCCGCCCGCCAACTAGGAGCACCGCACGCCATGAGGCGACGTGTCGTAATAACCGGCATGGGCACCGTGAACCCACTGGCCACCGATGTCCCAACCTACTGGAAGGCCTTACTCGAAGGCAAAAGCGGCATTGGGCCTATCGAACAAATCGACACCAAGGAATTCCGTGTCAAGTTCGGCGGCGAAGTCAAGAATTGGAAGCCGGAAACCTGGTTCGACACCAAAGCCTGCCGGCGCATGGATCGCTTTACGCAATTCGCCATGGTCGCCGCCCTCGAGGCCTGGAAGAACGCCGGTCTTGATACCGCCAAAATCGATCCGATCCGCATGGGCGCGATCGTCGGCAGCGGCATTGGCGGACTCAGCGAATACGAAGAACAACACACCAAGTTCATGCAAGGCAGCGGACCTCGCGGCATTAGTCCATTCGTCATTCCGAAGATGATGCCGAACGCCGCTCCGGGCAATATCTCGATCCACTTCGGCCTCGCCGGCCCGAGCCGCGCTGTCTCCACGGCCTGCGCTTCCGCCGCCGACGCCATCGCCGACGCCTTTTACGTCATGCAGCGTGATGAAGCCGACGTCATGGTCACCGGCGGTTCCGAGGCGGCGATAACCTACATGGGCCTGGGTGGCTTCATCGCCGCCCGCGCGCTTTCGGGACGCCACGACAATCCAACCTCTGCCAGTAGGCCGTTCGATAAAGATCGCGATGGCTTCGTGCTCTCAGAAGGCGCGGGTATCCTCGTCCTCGAAGAACTCGAACACGCCAAAAAACGCGGGGTGCCAATCTTCGCCGAATTGCTGGGCGTGGCCAGCACGTCGGATGCGCACAACATCACCGCGCCCCATCCCGAAGGCTTCGGAGCCATGCGGGCCATGCAGATGGCCGTCAAAAACGCCGGCCTGAACCCGACCGACATCGACTACATCAACGCCCACGGCACGAGCACCGACCTCGGCGACGCCGCCGAGACCCTCGCCGTCAAGCGCGCCTTCGGCGATCACGCCCGCAAGCTTGCCATCAGCAGCACCAAGAGCATGATCGGGCATCTCCTCGGTGCCTCCGGCGGCGCGGAACTGATCGCCACGGTCCTGTCGATTCAGCACAGCGTCGTCCACGCAACGATCAACCTGCATACGCCCGACCCCGCCTGCGACCTCGACTACGTCCCCAACACGCCACGCCCAATGCGAGTGCGCTACGCCCTCTCCAACAGCTTCGGCTTCGGCGGCCACAACTCAAGCGTGCTGGTGGGGGCGGTCTCCTGATCGCACTCGGCTCGTCGGCTTTAGCGCTCGGTGATTCACACATCACCCATATTCCACAAGCGGAGCCCCCTTCACGACTAACCCATGTTTGATGTACAGCTCGCCTCGCTTTGGAAAAATCCACGCGGAATTTTTTTAGTCACTACATCACGGATTGCTCGCCGCTCGGCGGTAGCGGGCGGTAGCTCGTCACGCCCAGCGCGTTTAGCACTTGGCCGGCGCGCGGGTTCTTCATGCTCACGCTGGCGAGCGTCTCCTCGTTCACGCGGGCATACTCATTGACGGTGCCCGCGGAGGACGAAACTTTGACGGTGCGGATGAGCATGGAGTGAGTATCACGACTGCGATAGTAAGGAGCAAGGAAAAAGCAGGGGGGAAATGACAAATACACAAAACAAAATGTCACCACGCTTTTTGGCCAACGCGAACTCATCGCCGAGAAAACCCAGGAAATTACGCGGTCCGCACAGGCGCTGCCGGAAAAATCGGGGGTTCGATATCAAACATGGGCTAATGATCTCAGGTACGAGCCGGAAGCGTAAGCGACGGATTGATGACAACCGTCGCTCACACTTCCGGCTTTCGGGCGCGTCCTCACTGGAACCCCGGCAACGATTTGCTTGGCATCGGCGGCGGTGCGTTCAGACGCTGTTGCGTCACGACCGTCAGCTGCGTGAACCGCTCGTGAGATGGCATGTTTGGTAACTGGAATATCGCATCGTCGGGTTGCACCGTCTTCAAGTCCTCGTGCAACAACCGCAGCGATTCTTGGGCCAGTCGGCGGACCTCGGTGCTTTCCTGTGCGGTGCGATTCGCGGCGGGAAGGATTTCGTCGAGAATGCGGTACGAGGCGATCAGTGCTTCCACGGTGGCGCGGCTTTTCTGTTGCAACGTGAGGAACGTGCGCGACGCTTCGATGAATTCCATGTTGCCAAGATGACTTTCGCCAATGCCGAACCAGGCACGCCGCAGGAGGTTTTCATCGAATTTCTCCAGCGGCTTCTTGCGTGCTTGGGCTTCGAGATCGCGAGCGAGTTCGTCAAATACGTTGGCGGCGCTGGTGAGATAGGCGATCCGCGTCTTGCGGGTGATGCGGATCGAATCCTCGATTCTCGCGCGAACGTCGTCGGGAAGGTTGGGCCGTAGATTTTTGATTTGCTCGTCCTCGCGGTTCTTTTCTTGCTTGGCCTGCAGGAGGTTGCACGTTCCGAGGCTTTCGCGTGCGCGGTTAATAGCAGGATTATCGGGGTAAAGTGCCAGGCAGTTTTTCAGGTAGTGACACGCCTCGCTCGGTTCGTTCATGCGCACGCGGAGAAACGCCATCATGAAAAGCGAACGTTCATGCGAAGGGCGATCGATTTCAATCGCCGGCCCTTCGAGGTTCTGCTTGAGGATATCGCAGGCTTGCAAATAGTCCTTCTTGACGGCCTCCTCGACGGCCAGGTAGAACCTCGCCCGGAAAGCGAAAATAGTGCTTGGGTACTCCAAACACTTGATGAACGAATCGTGGGAATTCGCCTGGTCGCCGGCAATGCGGTAGATGTCGCCCAACGTGTACCAAGCCTCGGCCAGGCGACTCTCCTTTTTCTCGATGTTCACATATTCCTTGATCGTTTTCTGGGCGGCGGCGTTATCTTTACCGGCGATGTAGCAGTCAATCGCACGCCAAAGCAACGGCGAGCGCTCCGTCACCGACTGCGCCGATGCCGCTTGCTCAAACGCGAGACCAGCCTGACGAAAATGCGCCTGTGCGTCGTCCAGGCGCTGCTTTGTTGGCTGCAGCTTGTGTTTTTTCAACATTTCCTGGGCGTTGCGTTCCATGACCTCGGCAAATAGCTTCTCAACGACCCCACCGCTGGCGATTCGGCGATACAGCTCGGCGATGGCCTGGGCCTTTTGCGGATCGTTAATCTCCTGGAAGTGGTTGAGGCCTCGCTTGAACATCTCCGTCACCTGTTCCAGCGGCAGGTAAGAGTTCTTGTATTCCGCAGGCGTATTGACCGATTCCAGTGCACGTTTCCAATCGGCGATGGCGTCGTCGGCCTGGGCGTCGCCAAGTGAAAGACGCAATTCGCCCAAATTCAGCCCGGCAGCCTGCCCTTCGGGACCGGGAACCTTGGCGGCCTCGGCCCAGACGCGAATCGTTTCGTTCGGATTGGGCGGTTTGATCTGATGATGGCACCAACCGATGGCGTACAGGACGCGCGCCTTGCCACCATCGACATTCGCGGAATCTTTGAAAATTTCCTGCCAAATGCCCAGCGCGAGACTCCAGTCGCCTTCCTCTTCATGGCATTGAGCCTGGAGCAGGCGTGCTTTGATGCGGAGTCCGTGTGATGCCTTCGGGGAGATTCGGCTGAGTTCCTGCATCGCTTCCTGACGTTGGCCTTTCTTGATGAAGAGATCGCTGCGTTGGAACCGCGCTTTCGCCGCCGACTCGGGGTCGGAATCGGGGATCAAATCCACGACGCGTCCGCTCAACGCCAGGGCGGCATCGAGATTCGGTTTCGCTTGCTTCAGCTGCGTTTCCAACAACATACGATAGGCGGCCAACTTTTGGTCGGCCTCCGCTTCGATCGTTGTCATCATCAATTCCATGGCCCAAGGCACGTCCTTCTGGTACTGCAAGAGCGCGTAGCCATGACGATAGTCGAGCGCGGATTTGTCGGAGTCCAGCACACCAAACTCGCGAGCCTGTTCCAGATGGCCGACAGCCGTATTCCAAGTCTCTTTGTCGGCTTTGCCTGCCTTCTTTAGACCCTGACGATAATAGGCGGAGCCAATTAAGAAATGCCCTTCGCCGGCGTACGACCGGAAGCTCGGCAGCTGCGTTTTCACGTTCTCGGCCAAAGCAACCAGCGCATCCGCGTCGGATTTTCGCTTGACGCCTTCACGCAGCGCACGAATTTGTTCGCGGAATGTGACCCACTCAACGTTCTGCCGCCAAGGTGTGCTGGCGGCAACGCCGATAAATGCAAACAGCCCAAGCAAGAACGTCGGCACCTGCCAAAGCTGTCCAAAGCTTCGGCGAGCGCGGCCTGTCTTGCTGGCAATGATAGTTTGCGAACTGGTCATTGGCCGTATGTGTACTCTGTCCACAAGCGGGGTCCATCCCACTCCCCTATGCTTTTGGCATATTGATGGAATTCATTCAAGAGCAACATGAATTTCATGGATCGGAAATGCAAGCCCAGAGGTGAGGTACTCCAAACTCCATAGGCACCAACTTAACACTACAGCGCTACATTAGCAGCGGCGTTCGCTGTTTTTGGCGCGAGATTCGAGCGGCGCGATTACGCTGCTGGTGATATTCGATGACCTCGGCCGTGTATCTTACTTCTGTTGTCCCGCGGCGATTCCTCTGCCAGGTCCGGCA
>CAMAUE010000191.1 GCA_945861245.1 Singulisphaera sp. GP187 | reverse complement strand
GCGGCGGTGCAGACGTAGTAGGCGTCGCGTTTGTCAGCGGGGTGTTTGGCGAGCTCGGCGAGCAGTTTGGTGTTGTTGGCGGCGTCGTCCCCTTGCTTGCCGGCGTAGCGCGCGGAGTAGACGCCCGGATCGCCGCCGAGCACGGGCACGACCAGGCCGCTGTCTTCGCCGAGCGTCCATTGGCCAATCGCGATGGCGGTCTCAGCGGCTTTTTTGCGCGCGTTGGCCTCGAAGGTGTCGCCGTCCTCCTCGACCTCCGGCGCGTGCGGATAGTGCGACATGTCGTGCAGCGTCAGGCCGAGGCCGGCCAGAATCTCTTCAATTTCCTTACGCTTCTTCGCATTGCGCGTTGCGAGCGCGAGAATCTTCGCCATTGTTCACTCCAGTTGCAATTTCCAAATTCGTTTAGCGTTCACCTGGGGCGAGCACGACTTGCATTCCGATCGGTACAAGTTCGCGCTCGCCACAGGCGAGCGGCTAAACACAGTTTTTGTTGATTCGGCTTGTTGGAAGTCTACGTTCATTTTAGAGTAATAGAACACGACTTCAGCAACCAACCACAGGCGGGCCGAATTATGGGCGTCGGATTGATGGTATCGGGACGGTACGACGGCGGCGCGGACGGCCCATCGCCTGAGGACTGGCTGGAGCAAATAGCGTCCTGGCTCGAAGGCCACGAAGAAGAACCGCTAATGCTTTGCCACATTGGCCTCGATCAGAAAGATCAGCCCACGCTGTTCGTGCAAATCCATCCATGTGCTGAGGACATCGAATTGGCGATCCCTTCGCCCGGTGAGTTTGTCGTGACGGCGAAAACCTCGACCGCAGGGCCGGGCTACCATGTGTATCTGTGCGATCTGCTCAATCGGCTCGGTGAGCAGTTCGGCATCGAATGGGATGCCGTAGACGAGGAAGACGGCGTCGGCGACGATACTGGCTACTTCCTGCACGGCAACGCCGACACCGTCCGCGAAGAGATGCTGCGTTGGCTTGGCGCCCTGTCGCGCGTCATCGTCGAAAACCTCGGCAACGACGACACGCAGATTCGCAAGGTGTCGATGCCGCTCAACTTTCACTATCCCGATTGCCAGGGAATTCTCACGCCGCTCGGCCCACGGTCGCTCGACTGGTTCCGCGGCGTGATCGACAATCCAGAGCTGGGCCTCGCGTTTTTCCCCTGGTCGGAGGAGGGCGTCGGCGCCGGGTTCTTTCTGGGCCGAGCGCTGACTCGCATGTGGCAGGAAGTTCGCTGGCGCATACCGATTATCGAAGACGAAGGCGAACTGCTGATGGACGTGCATCTCGATCTGGAACGGGCGCATCACCTTAACCCCGATGCCGAATTTCCCTGGCGCGAATGGCGTGAAATTATCGAGTACCTCAACGACTATTTCGGCTACGCGGATTTTCAGCGTGAACCGGAACTCGAGGCCGAAATCCAGCGCCGCGCCGAGGCCATCGACCCTGCGCAGGCGACAGTCGGATACCGACGTGGCACTGTCGAAGCGAAGCTGACGGGTGGCTGGCAGATCACAATTCCCGGCGAGATGGCCGAGACATGGGAGGCAGCCGGTGAAACCTGGAGCGCCTGGCATGGCGGCCGCACGATCTGGTTCACCTCCTGGTCCTTCAGCGGCGAAACCGAGCAACCAGTGAACGCCCAGACGATCCTGCAAACACGCGAATGGCCCGAAGGCGGCGAAATGCACGACTACGCCGACGGCCGAATGCTGGGCCGCGCCGCTTTGCTGCCTTACGAAGAAGAGGGTACACCGCTCTGGAACTTGATCGGCTACATCGCTGTCGATGGCAAGCTCGCTCAGTGCAACATCTACGTGCAAAGCGAATGCGACATCGCCTGGGCAATGGACGTGTGGAAATCGCTGAAGAATTGATGGATCGGTGAGCTCGTTTAGCCGCTCGCCTCTGGCGAGCGGCTAAACGAGCTCGCCAGAGGCGAGCGGCTAATCAACCCTTTGCCCAAACGGAACGCCCCAGCAGAACGGACCACGATGGCCAAAATCAAATCCACCGCGCGAATGCGCAAGGCAGATCGCAAACGTCAGCTCATGGAGCATGCGAAATCGCTGTTCGTCAAGCTCGGGTACCAGGACACGACGACGGAAAAAATCGCCCAGGCCGCCGGCGTGACGGAACCGATCCTGTACCGCCATTTCCAAAGCAAGAAGTCGCTGTTCCTGGAAGTGCTGACCGATATCCGCGAATCGACGATCCATCGCTAGGAAAACGAGACCGCGTCGATCGCCGATCCGCTTGAGCGTCTGCACGCGATTGTCGATCTCTACCTGGGCAGCACGAAAAAGAACGCTCTCGACTGCCAGATCATGCACCGCAGCTTGGTGAACACCGACGATGCCGACATCGCCGATTGTCTAAGAACGTTCTACCTCGACAGCGAAAAATGCTTGCAAATGTGATTCACGCAGGCCAGGCGACAGGCGTATTTCGCGAGAATCTCGATCCGCGCGTCGGCTCGTGGGAACTGATCCGAACGGCACTCGGCTACACGTTGACGTTGCCGTTGGACATCCCGATCTACCGCGACCCGGCTTACGTACCGCAAGCGATCACGTGCATGCTGCGATGTTTGTTGGCATAAATCCATTTCCGCCGCTTGCGGCTTAGCGCTCGGATAATCCCAAATAAACGCTGTGCCGCAAGCGATGGCTAATCCAGCTCCCCGCGTTCGCGCAACCGATCGCGGTCGGCGTCGGCGTAAACGATCACCTCGCGCGGGTTAACGAAGAACCACAAGACCGATGCAATGAAGAACATAGCAGCCGAGTAGACGAGCGCGAGGTTCCACTCGCCCTGATTGGCGAGGTAAGCGACGATCGGTGGCGAGAACACCGTGCCGAGGTTGCCGATCATGTTCATGAATCCCGCCACGGTGCCGGAATAGCGATGCCCGATATCGATGCAAGTGGACCAGCTGACGGCCATCGCGAAATCCTTGAAAAACGACGCGACGCAGAGCGAGCCGACGGCAACCCACGGTAAGTCGCTGACCAGCGCGAGCAGGAAGAACACCGCGCCCAGGAAATACGCCAGCGCCCCCTGCCCCGTGCGACCCCAGCGCCGGCCCCACACCTTTACCTGGCGATCGGTCACAAGCCCGCCAAGGTAACACGCCACGCCGCCGAAAAAGAGCGGCAAGCCTGTAGCGATCAGCAGTTCGGTGTCACGCATTCCATGGATCGTTGCGTAATATTTCCCATCCCAGGTGATGAAGAAACACCAACCCGCATTACTGGCGAGATACATGCCGCTCAAGCACCACAGGGTCGGCGAACGGAGCATCGTTCGCCAGGATATCGGCGGTTTTGCCGACTCCGCACCTTTCTCCTGAATCAACGCCAGCTCAGCCGCATTTACGCCCGCATGCTCGGTCGGCGAATTGCGGAAGAAGTACGCGAAAAAAATCACCCACAATGCGCCGATGATCCCGAAGCCGATAAACGCACCGCGCCAACCGAACGGCAGCGAAACCAACGCAATTAGCATCGGAGCGATGGCGCCGCCCCAACGACCAAACGTCCACATCATGCCCTGGGCAAAGCCGCGCCGAGTGTACGGGAACCAATTCCGCAGCGCCCGCGACGCATTCGGATAGGCTCCCGCCTCGCCCGCGCCAAAGAGGAATCTCACGAGAACCAACAGCACCAGGCTGTTGAATGCCAACGGAATTGGATCGAACCAATCGTCCAATATCAATGGCACCGGAATCGTACCGTAACGCCAATCGAATTTCGGAATGCATCCCGTGAGTGCCGTGAACAGCGACCACCAAAGCACGATTCGACACAGCACCTGCCTCGCCCCATACCGGTCGCCCAGCCAACCGCTCGGAACTTCCAAGAGTGCATACGACAGTGCAAAGGCAGCGAAGACCCAGCCAAAATCCTGATCCGTTAGACCGAAATCGCTCTGCATCTGGCCCGCAACTTGCTTGATGCAAACGCGGTCAATGTATGTGAGCATCGATAGGCTGCACGCCCAGCCGAGCACGATATAGCGGATATTCGTCGGCCGTTCTGCCGAATCGCCAGGCAAGCTCATGTGGCGGGATCTCACAGTAGAAAAAAAAGTGCAGCGACAGAGAGCCTATCCTCAAATCTCGCCGCGGTCAATGGCCAGCATAATAAAAATACCATTGCCCCTTGAGTTTGACGCCTTTCCGAGCCGCGACCGTAGGGAAACGGCCGACAGGAGCGTCCGGCTGATGTCGGCCGCTCCCTTACGGTCGCGGCTCGGAAAGGTTTTGCATTGACTCCTTAACACTGTCCACCACCCACTAGCCACGCTCCGTATAATGCAAGGAAGCCCGTTATCACTCGAGGACGACTAATGCCTGTGGAAGTTTATTGCGCGATCGGCGGCACGTTGGCGGTGGTCGGCGTGTTACTTGCGGTCGTGCGTTATGTTCAGGTCGGTGGCGATTTCGCCAAACATCGCCAGGCTCAGGAGATCGCCCAGCGCTGGCTTGGCGACGCGAAGTTTCAGACGGCGGTGGATTTGGCCCTGAACCCACCGCCTCCGCCTCCGCCACCCAAGCCTTCCGCGGAGCCGTTGTTGCTGTTGGCGCTAATGCAGCGTGAAGGTCGGCTCATCGACTTCCTCCTTGAGAACGTCGATGGCGCCGACAATGAAACGCTCGGCGCTGGCGTGCGGACCATCCACCAGGCCTGTCAAAAGGTGCTGAAGGAACATCTCGAAATGGAGCCGGTCCTCAAGGGCGAGGAAAAGTCTGTCGTCAATGTGCCCGCCGGCTTCGATCCTTCGGCGATTCGGCTCACGGGCAATGTCACCGGCCAACCGCCGTTCAAGGGGTCGCTCGAACATCATGGCTGGCGCGTCACGAAAATCAAAGTCGCCAAGCCGCCGGAAAGCGCTGACGCCTTCGTGCTCCAACCCGCCGAAGTGGAGTTGGCGTGATCTTTTGCCGCTTGCGGCTTAGCGCTCGCTGAACGCCAAGTGAGCGCTAAGCCGCAAGCGGAAAATCAAAAACAATAATGGAATTATTGATGTCCACCAACATCCTTGTCGACCGCGTCACGCAAGCACTTGTCACCCACGTCGGGCCGGCCCTGGAAATGGACGGCACGCAACTCGAAGTGCTCGACGTCACCGACGGCGTCGCCCGCATTCGGCTCGGCGGCGTCTGCGGGAATTGCCCTAGCTCCATCATGCTCGTCGTCAACGGCATCGAGGAAGAGCTACGCAAACACGTCCCCGAAGTCGCCTATATCGAGGCCGTCCCGTAATCCCAACCATCGGCACATGCCATGTACCTCGGCTACAACACCAACGGCTTCGCGCATCATCGGCTCGATGACGCTTTGACCATCATCGCCGAGCTTGGCTATGAAAGCGTCGCGATCACGCTCGATCATCATGTGCTCAATCCGTATGACGCGAATTGCGAACGAGAAAGCGAGCGCATCGCGGGCCTATTGCGCGATCTGAAGCTTCGGTGCGTAATCGAAACCGGCTCGCGTTTTCTACTCGATCCCTGGCGAAAACACTTTCCCACGCTTCTCAGCGCGACCGCGGCGGACCGAGAACGGCGGTTCGACTTTCTGAGTCGAGCGAGCGAGATCGCGCGTCGGCTCAATGCGGAAGCCGTCAGTTTCTGGTCCGGCGCTGCCGATGCGTCGCTGTCGGAACTCGACGCCTGGCCTATGCTGGTTGATGCTTGCAAACGCCTGGCCGCAAACGCGGTTCGCATCGCCTTTGAACCGGAGCCGGGCATGTTCATCGACACGATGGAGCGCTTTGATCGCTTGCATGAAGCAGTTGGCCACCCTCAGTTTGGATTGACGCTGGACGTCGGGCACCTGCATTGCCAGGGGGAATTGCCGATCGCTTCACACATTCAACGCTGGCGGGATTGGCTATGGAACGTGCACATTGAGGATATGCGACAAGGCGTACACAATCATTTGATGTTCAGCGAGGGAGAGATGGATTTCCCGCCAATCTTGGCGGCGCTGCGCGAGATTGATTATCGCGGCGGATTGCATGTTGAATTGAGCCGACACAGCCATGACGCGGTGAACACGGCCAGACGGGCGCTGGCGTTTCTGCGAGGTTAATGTTTAGCCGCTCGCCTTTGGCGAGCGCGAACTTGCTCTGCACGACACAAAGGCCGCGCTCGCCAAAGGCGAGCGGCTAAACGAACTGACATAATAATCAATCCTTGAAAATTGAATGGCAGTTATTGCAGGAGGCGTTAACCTTGGCGGCGGCGGCCTTCGCGTCCACACCTTTCGCCTTGGCGAAGTCCAGGCCGGCGACACGCATTTCGTTGGAGTATTGCTCCCAGGACTTCTTCGTCTTTTTAGCGGTGTATTTGTCGAACCCCTTGGCATTGATCACGTCGGCCAAAGCGGCGATCCAATGGCCAGAGACAACGATGGCGTCACCCTGCTTGGCGAAGTTGGCGCCTTCGCGAGCGATATCGCGCAGGGCGACTTCAAGGCCGTCTTTCGCGGGGTTCGCGCCGACCGCCACCTTACCGAAGCCCATGCCGCCCTTGTTGCGAGGACGGAACATATGCATAATGTCGCCAAGTTCGTCGGCGCCTTTGGCGAGGGCGGCTGCCGTCTTCTTGGCGCCAGCGTCGTCGCCCTTTTGGATCATTTCGCCGATCTTTGCGATGGATCCCTTCATGTCCTTTGCATCGCCAGCGTTGCTCGTGCTGGCGAACGTCACGAAACCCACCACGGCCACTATGGTGGCGCATGCAATCCACAAACGAATCTTCGTTGCCATGAACTCAATCTCCCTGTTGAAAACAGAATCAAAGCGCGCCGCCGAACGGATGGTCGGTCGCGCGAGAAAACTCTACTCGGTGGGAACCCGCCATAAATGGCGGGCTAAATATACTTCTCGCGGCCAATAATAGCGAATTGGCGAGCCTAGCCGCGTAAGCGGCAGGTTTGCGGGCGTGTCAACCTGCCGCTTACGCGGCTAGGCTCGCCAATATCTCATTTCATCCCGCGCGGAGTATGTTATCGAATCGGCGCGCCGCCGTAAATGGGGCGGTAATCGCGCAGCATCCATCTTATTATTGCTTCGCGCTCGACGTCAGACAAGTGCTGAATGTCTCCGTCTTTCGTATTTGGGTTCCCTTCACGAAATTCTTGCAGGTGAAACTCGCTCCCAGTGCCTTCGAGATTGCGGAAGGCTGGCATGAGGTTCTTGTCGCCATAGCGTGTGGCATGCCCCGGGCGCATAATCATGGCGCGCATCCAACCCGCTGAACCGTAGCCGATGAGATCGGGCGCGTCCCCGCCGCCGCCCTCCACTTTGAAATGAATTTTCTTGGTGTCCAAATCGACATCACCCTTTTCGATCGCATGGCATGATGAGCATTTGTTGACTTTGTTGAAGAATGCAGCCTGGTGCGGCTTGTACTTCTCGAACATTTCGATCCGTTTCGCCAACGGTTCACGCTGATGGGCCAGCCATTCCGCGATGAGGTCGAGGTCCTTTTCTTGCGTCGCAATCTTGGCGTCGCCGTCCTTGGCCTCTTTCCATCGTTCCTGTGCGCCATCGATGCCCCGTCGCCAGTTGCGCATGCCGGTCAGCGCATGCTTTGCCTTGTCGGCGGGATCTTTGATATGGCCGAAATACTTGACGTCCATCGGATCCTTGAGCAAGCCGCGAATCCAGTCTTTGCTCGCAAAATCGCCGAGGTCGCCAGCGGTTGCGATGATCTTGCCGTCCAGATCTTTCGGAATCCAACTCTCGAACTTATCGCCGTCGCGTTTGCTGAAGGTATGGCAACTCCCACAGTTCTTCTCGAACAGCCTACGGCCCGACACATACGGATCGTTGCGGATGAGCAGATGCCCGCCTTCCACCGGCGTGCCGTCCATCGCCAATTGGCACGCACGCTTCGCGAGCACCTCAGCAGCTTCGCGGTCGTGCACGAATTTGTCGGCCTTCGCCTTGGATTTTTCATCGGTGTTCTTAAACATGCCGCCAAGAATGCCGTTGGGCGAATCATCGCGCAAGGCAAAGAGCGTCAACAAACCAGCGACGGCGAGCAAGGCGACGACGAATACGATGCTGAACCACCAGCCGAACGTGCGCATTCGCCCGATGCCGAACAACGGCAACAGCGTCAGCACAACCATGATGCCATTGGGGATGATAACTGTACCGACGAGGACGGTCGGGCCATCGAAATATTTCAATAGCTGAAAGAGGAACAGAAAGTACCACTCAGGCCGCGCGGGATAGTTGGCGGTATCGCGATCGGCGGCGGCGTCGAGGTCGGCGCCGAGCCCCTTCTGCCCCGCCTTCGCCCAGCGCTGATACAGGTTCGGTTCGGGAGCGTCCGCCTTCCTCGTCTCGGTCACTTTGTGGCCGAAGCCGTACATCACCATCGTCATCATGACCGCGAAGACGACCATGCAGGCGATCATGTCATAGAACACTTGCCGAGGATAGAACGGTTCCGCACCATGCTCGTTCTCCGGCTTGGTGACGAGGCCTTCGACGTTCTCCTTCGACGTGACGCCGTGGCGACGGAAGATTGCAATGTGAGCGATCAACAGCATGATCAATGCGCCCGGCAAGATTGCGACATGCAGCGCGTAAAACCGCGTCAGCGTGTGGTTGCCGTAGTCCGGTCCACCGACGACAAGCTGGCGAATGTGAGGCCCAAGAACGGGAATGTTGTTCGCGATATTGGTAGCGACACGCGTGGCCCAATATCCCTTCTGATCCCACGGCAAGAGATAGCCAGTGAGACTGAGGCCGAACGTCACGCCCAATAAGCCGATGCCCAGCCACCAGTTAAGTTCGCGTGGCGCCAAATGAGCGCCGGCGATGACGACCTGCACCATGTGCAGGGCGATCAGCACCATCATCGTCTGAGAGCCGAAATGGTGCAGGCCGCGGATGAGCCAGCCGAAGTCCATCTGGTACTGAATGAAATGAACGCTGCTCCAGGCCTGGGAAGCGCTAGGGCTGTAGGCCGTCATGAGGAGCAAGCCGGTGATAAGCTGAATGCTGAGAACGAACGCCAGACAGCTGCCCCAGACGTAGCGCCATTTCGCTCCGCCAGGCACGCCTTCGAGAAGCATCGCGGCGACGAGTTTCTTGATACCCGCGCGATGCTCCAGCCATCCCATAATGCTCGAAATCACGTTAGATCCTTCTTGATATAGTATTCCGCTTGCGGCTTAGCGTTCGAAACATCCCGCGCGAGCGCTAAATCATTGCCTTGGTCCGAGCCTGAGCGAAGGGCCGCGTGGTGCCCTTCGCTCGCGCTCAGGCTCGGACAATCAGAACGTATTCCTATTCCCTAGCCGACCAATTCTTTCGTGGCGGTGCTCGGCTGGAAGTTTACATACTTCACCTCAATTTTGCTGAAGGTCGAGTCTTTCTCGTCAATCCTCCATTCGAGCGTATCCATCGGCCTGGCAGCGGGATTCGTCGAACCGGGAAGGTTGACGAGGCTGCCATCGGTTCCGAAAGCAGCGCTATGGCAGGGGCATGCGAATGAACCAGCGGCGTTCAAATTGATCGAGCAACCGAGATGCGGGCAGATTGTCGTGAATACGAGAAGATAACATGCCTTCTCAACATCAGGCTTCGCGTTGTAAGCGATTACCTTTGCTTCTGAATCCAAATCGGCAGGTTTAGGGCCTTGCCTCACGACCCACACGCGGCCGATGACATCGTTGGGATAAAGGTTCCAGCCATCGGTACGCGTATCACGTAACATGCCCTGGCGCGGCACGCCGACGACGAGGTCATCAAGCTTGACGCCTTCGACAAACTTGAAGTTGCTCGCGGGCCCTGTGCGATTACGCGGATCGACGACATAAGAGACGATCGGAATGCCGAGAATCGTCGAGAAAATAGCACCGAGACCGAATAGGGCAAACTCTAAAATCGAACGACGGTTTTCGGGTTGTTGTTCCATGGTGGGACGCGCTCCGGCGGGTAGGTAGGACTGCTCATCCTTCGCAATTATCCTACCTGACACGGAGGGTTTGTCAATCGAATTTGATCGTTTCGCCGCAGGCTGGGTAAGCAGCTGAATAGTTGGTAGTATTTTTGTACACCAGTCAGTGCCAAGAATGGTTTCGTGGAAAAACACATTTGGAGCACTGACATGTCACGCATCACATTGTCTGCACAGCAAGAAGTCGAAGCAAAGTTGTTGGAGGCAAAA
>CAMAUE010000190.1 GCA_945861245.1 Singulisphaera sp. GP187 | reverse complement strand
AGCCCGAAAGGACGAAATCACGAAAGGAAATCGAATTGCTATGCGCAAAGAAGATTACCAAACAATGAACTGTATTTTTTCGAGCTTTCGTTTTTTCGTGCCTTTCGTGATTGTGCATTTGTTTTCGTTACAAGTGCTGTCGTGCACCCACTTTGATCAGCGACTTTACCCACCTCAGATATACTCCTGCGCCGTCGGCTTGATCACTAACTCCGGGATCGACACGTGCGGCGGCAGCGTGGCGACGAAGCGCACAGCGTCGGCGACATCTTCGGGACGCAGAATCTTGGCGCGGTGGTCTTCCGAGATCGGCTTCGGGCGGAAGACGAGGATCGGCGTGTCGACTTCGCCGGGGTAGATGTTGCAAACGCGAATGCCCGAAGCCCGTTCTTCCGCGGCCAGGCCGATGCCCAACGCCGCCTGGCCGAACTTGCTGGCGGCATAAGCCACGCCACCGAGAGGCGAAGCGCGTTTGCCTGCTATCGAAACGATGTTGATAATCAGGCCATCCTTGCGGGCGAGCATCGACGGAAAAACGGCATGGATCGTGTAGAACGCGCCGTCGAGATTCGTGCGGATCAGGTGATCCCACGATTCGGGCGTCAGCTCGCGGAAAGTGCGTTCCTTGAGATTCGTGCCGGCGTTATTGACGAGGATGTCGATCGGGCCAAGCTTTTTCGTGACGGTGTCGATCAGGTTCTTGACCTGCGTTTTATCGGAGACATCGCAAGAGACGGCGAGCACGTTGCCAAGCGATTTGGCAAGTTCGTCGAGTTTCTTCTGATCGCGGCCGGCGATGGCGACATTGGCGCCTTCGTCAAGGAGAGCCTTGGCGCACGCCGCCCCGATGCCGCTGCCGCCGCCGGTGACGAGTACCGTTTTGCCTTTGAGTTTTGCCATGAGTGGGTCCTGGTAGTTGTTGTTGCTTCCGCTTGCGGCTTAGCGCTCAGCAGGGCGCCCGGATGAGCGCTAAGCCGCAAGCGGCGATCGGGTCAATCCACGAGAATCACGTGAATTTCGCCGGGGCCGTGTACGCCGGTGACGAGTTTTAGCTCGATGTCGCCCGTCTTGCTCGGTCCGGTAATGAGCGTCAAGCACGCCGGCGGCAGCGATTGCGTCGGCGTGTAGAGATCGAACAAGTCGAACAGATCGGGCAGGATTTGCGAACGCTCCGCAATCGCGATGTGCACCAGCGGTAGCAAGCTGGCGGAGCGCGGCTCGCTTGGGCTGGTCGCGACCACGACAGAACCGGTTTCTGCTATGAGCCGATGGACATTGGTGATGCCGACGTCAGCCGCGAAGAGTTCATCGCGAGTCGGTGTTTCGTTCACTACGCGCACGTCATAACCAAGATCGCGCAATATGCTTGGCAACCCCAGGCGTTCCACCGCGCCGCCGGCGCTGAGTAACAATTTATGGGCATGCAAAGGTTGCAGGATCGATTCCACGACGCGCACGACATCAGTGATGATATCTGCGTGATGTGCGATCCCGCCAGCCGCGGTCAGCTCGGCGCAGAATCGTTGGACGATGTCGGCACCTGCGCCTTGATAGCCGACCGTGCCGCGCCGAGGCAACGGTGGAGCACCGCCAGCGCGGTTGCCTTCGACCACGGCTTGCTTGATTCGTTGCAACATCATTTCGCGGGTTGCCATTGATTCATTTTCCGTATTGTTTAGCCGCTCGCCTCCGGCGAGCGCGCGCACGGCAATTACGCGGAGTATTGCAAATGCGCCACGTTCGCGCTCGCCAAAGGCGAGCGGCTAAACATCGTTCACCGCAGAATCCAGTTCACCACGGTGGCGGGGTCGGATCGGCCTACCACGTGATGCAACTTCTCGGCCTGCCGTGAGACCTCATACGCAGCGTGGAGGTGTGCAGTTGAACCCGCGCCTTTCGTGTTGTGCAAGTACAACTCGTTCGGCGCGATGACGCCGGCAAGCGTCATGAGTCCGCCGTACTTGAGAGCGCCGGGCAGCATGTTCTCGTGGTCGAAATCTTCGACCGTATTGAAGCTGAAACCGTTGACGTCGGCAGCGGTGCGAGTGACGGCGTCGCCACACAGGCCGCGAGCAAGCATGACCCACGGGCCAGCCTTCTCGAAGCCAACGAGGCTCAGCGACTTGACTTTGTCATTCGACCTCGCATACGTAACGGCCGTGAGGATGTCGTGCACGCGCTCGGCGACGAGGGCGCGGTTGTAGCCATAGAAGTAGCCGGCGTAGGGATAGGCGCCGACTTTCAGGTTGGTCGTAGGCCGTTCGTCCTTGGCTGCCGCACCGGTGCGGAAGACTTCGACGGCCAGGAAGCCACTGCCTTTATCGACGATCGCCTGCGCCGCCGGCACGAGCTTGCCGTCTTTCCAGACACTGGCGATGCCGTCCGGGTGCACCCAGATCACGCCTCGGCCATCGAAGTCGTTGCCATGCACGATGACGCACTTCACACGTTCGCCCTGGCTCTTACGGCTCAACACGATTTCCGTTGAAATGACGCCGTCCTTCTCGACCTTTTCGCCTTTGCTCACGACTACCACGTCGTCAGCTTTCGGCAGTTGATCCGTCATCATCGCTCGCAGCGCGGCATGCTCGGTCTTCTGGAACTTCGCCAGGCTGTCCGCGTCTTTCGGCAGCAGCGATTGCATCTGCTTTTCTTGAGCGGCGTTGAGCGTGCGTTTCAATACTTCGGCATTGGCGGCGTCCTTCGGCAACGGGTGGGCGCTGTCGTACACCGATAGTTCCTTCGGATCGACGGGCTTGAATGGCTTCTCCGCGATTACGCCGTTGACTCCGAATTTCAGATGTTTGTTGAAGAAATTGTACATCACCTCGCGGCTCGGCTGATTGTAGTTGTGTGGGAAGCTGAGGTACTTCGCCATCACATTGTCCTCGACGCCGTACATCTTGTAAATCTGTTTGAGTTCGGGCAGACCCTTGGTTTCGATTTCCTTGGTCCAATCGTTCGCGCCGGTCATGCCGAGCGGGCGTGGCGCGATGAGAGCGGAAAGCTCGATGTTGGTTGTGCCGACGCGCAGGTGCGACGTGTTTTCGCACACGCAACCGCCCTGCATCGACGCCGACACCATGACGGCGGGAAATGAGGCGGTCACGCGATCGTCGATGGCAGCGAGCAGAAACGACTGCGTCCCGCCGCCCGATGCGCCGGTGATGCCGATGCGTGTGGCATCAACGTCGGCAAGCGACGTCAGGAAATCGACGCCGCGCACGCAGTTCCAGGTTTGCAAGTTCATGAAGGTTTGCAGGCGAAGCTGAGCTTCGACATCCTTGAAGCCTTCGCGATGGGCGATCTGCATGCTGTCGGAATTGCCAACCATATCAAAATGCAGCACGACAGCGCCGAGCCGGGCGAGCATGACGCAGCCGGCTTGATGGAAATATTTCGAGCTTTCTTCAGTCGCCTCGGCTCCGGACTTTTTGTCGTTGTTCCAGCTGTTGGCGGTGGAGAGCCGAGCGTTGGTCCAGTGCCCGTGTGCATAGAGCACAGCGGGCATCTTGCCGGACTTACCCGTGGGGCGATAAAGATTGCCCGTGACGTAATGGCCAGGATGCGAGACAAAGAAGACCTTCTCAACGGTGTAGCCATCGCGTTCGATCTTGCCATGCACAACGGCGCTGAGCGGCGACTTCTCCGGCATCGGCCACATGCCTTGCGAGAGGAGGAGTTGTTCCTTCAGCACTTGCTTGCGGGCTTCCCACGCTTCCTTTGTCGTCGGCGGGGTCCACGGGTGGTAGGGCAGATTGTAATGTTTCGGCTTCTCGGTGAGCCGGCGGTCTTTTTCCTGCGCGGCGCTCGGCAGTGCGACGACCGTGGCGATGAACAGTGTAAAGGAGATGCGAATCATGAAATTCCCCCCAAGCCCCACCATGAGCGCAGCGATTGGTGGGGGTGATGCCTCGGTGATTTCGACCCCCACGAATCGCTGCGCTCATCGTGGGGCTTGGGGAAAAATTAAAGCGGCTTCAGGAAGATATTGCGAAACTCGACGCGTTTGTTGTAGCTCTGAAAGCCGATATGGCCGTCTTTGCGCAGGAGGCCCGGATGGCGTTTGGCGTGTTCCTTTACGTAGTCGTCGAGGTTGGCGTCAACGAGTGTTTCGCCGTTGTTGATGACGGTGATCTGTCGGCTTTTGGCGATGACGGTCATCTGGTTCCATTCGCCGATTGGGCGATTCTTGATCGTCTTGGGCGGGACGACGTTGTAGATGCCGCCGGTGTTCTGCCATTTCTGAAGTTTGCCTGGCCAACCTTCGTCGTCGATGAGTTGCAATTCCATGCCTGCGTAGGCCGGGTCGCCCTGAAAAGGCGAGCGAATGGCGACGCCGGAGTTGCCGCCTTTGGGCATTTTGTACTCGAGGCGAAGTTCATAATCGCCATACTGTTTTTCGGTCATCAGATAACCACCGCCGCCGCCTTCGCAATAGAGGACGCCTTTCTCCGCGCCCCAGACCTTGGTTTTGACGGTTGATTTCCAGCCGTCGAGGTCTTTGCCATTGAAGAGCGATTGAAAGCCCTTCGGCGCATCGCCGGCGAGGAGCGGCGTGGCGAGAAGGATAAGTACAAAAACTGGGAGAGACCGTTTCATGAGGTTACCTCGAATGGCGGGAATGTTTGCGGACAACCATTCGTTTAGCCGCTCGCCTTTGGCGAGCGCGCCAGGTCGCGCTCGCCAAAGGCGAGCGGCTAAACGGGGAAGGTTTATTCCTTACAGAATAGGAATACGAATCCACGGGCGATTTGGGCAGCGATGTGTCATCACTTCCCCCCCGCGATCTTCTTCAACGACGCGACGAGCTTGGCTGGGTCGTCACTGGCGATCGAGTCGGGGGCGTGCATCAACAGCATGCGTGTTTCGTCCTCAGCGCCGAACGTGCCGTTGAGGTGCAGCATCACGCCATGTTTACGGACGCGCGGGACCAGAGTTTTATCGTTAAGCCATTTCGTCCACAGGCGGATCATATCGACCTTGGCGTCGGCGAAGGCGTCGATCGAATCGGTCGTCGGGATCAGCGCGATTTGTTTCGCTTCGGGCAGCAGCTTGCGAAATTGCTTGGCGTGTTCGAGCGTCCGCACGCCCACCCAGATGCGCTTCGGCTCGCCGAACTTGCGCACCTCGGCGGCGATACGTTGGGCGTAGTCTTCGTCCTTCTGTTGAAGGTCGAGAAGGATGTCGATCTTGCCTTTGCCAAGCTCTAGGATCTCGCGCATCGTTGGAATACGTTCACCGGAATATTTGCTGTCGAACCAGGTGCCGGCGTCGAGTTTGCGCAGTTCGGCGAAGGTGAAGTCCTCTGCCAAGCCTTTGCCATTGGTCGTGCGTTTGACGTCGGCATCGTGCAAGCTGATGAGGACGCCATCCTTCGAGATTCGCACGTCCATCTCCATCATCGCCGCGCCCGATTCGATGGCGCGACGATAGCTCGCCAACGTGTTCTCAGGCCGATCCGCACACGACCCGCGATGCCCGACTGTGTGCTTTACCTTTCGCGCGGCTTCGGCCTGGGCGTGCACGGGCGTGGCAAACATCAGTAACGCGAAAACGAGGTAGATGGAACGCATGAGGATACTCCAGTCATAGTCCTTAGTCCGTGGCAAATACAGACAAGCCACGGACCACGGACTACGGACTACGGACTACGTATTCAAGAAACTGCCGAGCACACCGATCCAGATTCGTCTCGCTGCCGCCGCCTTTAAGATACGAGCACATCTCGTATGCGACATAGCCTTGATAGCCGATGTCTTCGAGAGCCGTGAAGAACCTGCGATAGTCGATGAATCCGTCGCCCATCGGCACAGCACGGATAGCATCGGTCTCGCGCGTGTAGTTCACGAGCGGTGGTTGATAGCGGAAACGCGGACGACGCACGTAGTCCGCGACCGTCGTATGGGCGAGGTACGGCGCCATCTTTCGCACGGCAGCCTCCAAGTCCATCCCGTGCAGCGCCGGCGCCCAAGCGTCGAACGCCGCCTTACAGTTCGGCTCCGCGATTTCCTCGAGCAGATCGAACAGCGCCTCATAGTGAACCGCGGTGTCGTGATGGTTCTGCACGGCGAGCGTGACGCCGAACTCGCCGGCCCGCTGAGCGCATTCCTTCAAGGACGCGACCGTGGCCGTCCACTGTTGATCGTAGGGCGTACGAAGATCATCGTAGCTCGTGAAAACACGAATGAGCGGGCATCCGAGCGCTTGCGCGAGCCGGGCCAACTCGCGCACATAGAGAATCTGCATCTCGCGGCATGGGATGTCGGGGCGATCGTTGCCGAGCGTGAAGTCGTTGTAACCGGCCAGGCAAGCGACGTGCAAACCGAGATCGTGCACTTGCCGGCGAAGCTCATCGACGCCGCGAGCATCGTAGTCGAGTACCGAGAGGTGAGGCCGTTTCGCCATCAGCATGACTGCGTCATAGCCGAGCGACTTCGCCTTGCCCAGAAACGCGGGCAATTCGAGCCGAGCTTGGCCGGTCCAAACACCGGCGTAGCTGACCGAATGCAATGCGGTGCGGAGTGGCATGGTGAGTCTCCGGTGGCGTTGAAATGTATTTGTTTAGCCGCTCGCCTTTGGCGAGCGCGGACTCAACGTTATCGCAACCATTGGCACGGCGCCGAATCTGCGCTCGCCAAAGGCGAGCGGCTAAACGAGAATGTTCGCTCACTTCCCCTTCTGCAGTATCCGCCGCAGTTCGCGCACTCGATCGAGATCGATGTCCGCCGGTGCATGCTTGAGCAGATACTCAGTGTCTTCCAGCGAGCCGACGCGCTGCCCCGTCTGAAAGCGAAAGACCGCGCGAGCCCAACGTTCCTCGTGAGCGTCGGCGTTGATCGCGACGATGCCGTCAAGGTAGCGCAACATCGTCGGCACGTCCTTCTCCGATTCGGCGACGTTGATCAGATTGTGCAGCATACGTACCAGGATCGTCTTCTTTTTAGCGGGAGCGAAATCCGCATCGGTCGGCGCTCGGCCCGTGACCTTCTTGACCTTCGCCTCGGCTTCTGCTCGCGAAATCAGCTTGCCTTCAAAGACATCGATCAATTGCAGCTCGGAGCCCTTCGTCTCATGCCGCACCATGAAATGGCCAGGCAACGGCACGCCGACCACGGTCAGCTTTAGCTCGCGCGCGATCTCGATGTACAGCACTGACAACGTGATCGGCAAACCTTCGCGGTCGTCGATCACTTCGTTCAGGTAGCTGTTCGATTTGGCATAGTACTCGGTGTGACTGCCATGAAAACCACGCTCGTTGAACAGGAATTTGTTCAACGCGACGATCTTGTCCGCGGGCTTGGCGTTCTTCGGAAAGGGCTCAGCTGCCAGGCGGGCAAGGCGTTGGATTTCGGCACGGTAGAAGTCGATGTCCAGCTCTTCGTTGTCGAGCCGAGCGATCAATAATGCCGCACGGGCGAGGTCGATTTTCTCGTCCGGCAGTTTCGCTAACTCGGCTAATTCCGCGATACCACGTTCGTGGAACACGGTCCGCGCGAGCTTGCGGATCGCCACCGCTTGCTGCTCGAGGACGCGGGCCTTATCACGCAACAGCATTGCACTTGCGGCGGGGTTTTTCATCAGTGGCGCGAGGTCCGTCGTCGTCGCTTCCTTGTCGAGCGGAATGGTCGGCAATGCTTTTTCGAAAGCGTTGCGGAAATCGACTGTCACACTTGAACTGGCGATATCGGGTGCGGCCTGGAAACGCTTGAACTCGGCTACGGTGTCGCGGAACTTCGCCAGGCCGACGGTCGTGCCGTAGTATTCGGGATCGGTCCATTCGATGATTTTCTCGTCGTTGACGTAGCACGTGAACTTCGCTTTTTCGACGCGGACACGCAGCGTGTTCCAGTCGCCAGGGCGGTAGGCGTCGGACTTTTTGTCGTGGAGAATTTTCCAGGAGAATACGGTCGGGCCATCGAAGCGGGTGAGACGAAGCTTGCCGCTGGTTGGGTAAAAGCCGTAGTGTTTGTCCTCGCCCTCGCCGCCGAAAATGAGCCCGCCGGCACCGGATTCGTCGTCGAGTTTGACGGTGACGACGAGGTCGAACGGAAACGCCGGCGGTTTGCGTTCGGATAGGCAAAGCGTGCGCCCGCCAAACCCTGTGCCCGTGCCGTCGGCGAGGATGCGGCCTGCGCGTTGCCTCCAGCGGGCGCCGTAGAGCGTTTTCCATTCCGTCTTGTCGAGCGCACCGATGGTGAGCCATTGCTCCATGGCAATCGGGTTCGGGCGGTCGCGGATTTGTTTGAGTGCGTGGACGGGCACGGCAAAGCCGAGGTTCGCTGTGACGAGTGATTTCATGGTGACGATGCCAACGACGCGCCCGTCGGCGTCGAGCACCGGGCCGCCGGAATTGCCTTGCTCGATCGGGATCGCCAGTTGCAGCATGTTGACGCCCTCGACATCGCGCGTGCCCGATAACACGCCGGCGACGACGCTGTACTCCAGCCCCTGCGGATGCCCAATGGCGACAATCGCCTGGCCGACTTTGAGCGCGGTCGAATCGCCCAATGGCAGCGTCTTGAGCTTGCGTTTGGCATCGATCTTGACGATGGCGAGATCGAGCTTGCGATCCGATGCATGCACGGCGGTCGCTTCATGCTTCGACCCGTCGGCAAGCTGCACGGTGATCGGCCTCGCTTCGCCGATGACGTGGTAGTTGGTTGCGATCAGGCCATCCTCGGAGATGACGAAGCCCGTGCCCAGGCCCTGCTGCTTGCCGTCGCGCCCGGTGTAGACGATGACGGCGATGGCGTCCTTGGCGTCGGCAGCGAGTTTCTCGACCGATGGCGTCTTGTCCTTCTTCGGCTGCGCCAATGTCGTGGTCGGAATTATGGCGACGCTGACGATGACAAACGTTAATATGCGAAGCATGGGATTCTCCAAATTGATTTTGTTTAGCCGCTCGCCTCTGGCGAGCGCGACCTGCGTGCTGTACGGCATATGTTCGCGCTCGCCCGAGGCGAGCGGCTAAACAATATCGTGGTTTTCTGTCATATCGCCGCGCGTGCGTCCTTGAGCTTTTCGCGGTTGACGAGATTGCGCACGCGCTCGCCGGTCAGGATGCGGTGGGCTTCCATCGCGCCTTTGGAACGCATCTCGTTGTAACCTTCCACCGAGTAAAACGCCGAGTGTGGCGTCAGCACGATCCTCGGATGCAGGCGGATGCGGTCATCGGCGAGCGGTTCGGACTCGACGACATCCAGCCCCGCATAAGAAACCTGGCCGGATTCGAGCGCGGCGAGAAGGGCGTCGCCATCGATACACGGTCCGCGAGCCGTGTTGACGACGTACGCGCCTTTGGGCAAGAGCGACAACGTGCGCGGATTGAGAATGTGTTTCGTCTCCGGCGTCAGCGGGCAGTGCAGGCTGACGAATTCGGATTGCTTCAGAAGTTCGTCGAGTCGATGCACGCGTTCGACGCCCAGAGCTTTTTCGAGTCCATCGGGTTGGTACGGATCGTAGATGACAACGCGCATGCCGAGAACCTTGGCACGCAGGACCAGGGCCGAGCCGATGCGTCCGCTACCGATGACGCCGAGCGTGCGGTCACGTAGCCGTGGCGTGCCGAAAACGAGCGAGGGATCCCATGCGCCAGTGCGAATGGCCTTGTCGGCCTGTACGAAGCGCCGAGCGATGGCGATGAGCATCATGAGAGCATGGTCGGCGACTTCCTCGGTGCCGTAGTCGGGCACGTTGCAGACGACGATGCCGCGCTGACCCGCCGCCTGGGTATCGACGTTGTCATACCCGACGCCGCAACGGATGATGCCGCGACAACGAGGCAGTTGCGAGATCGAACGCTCGGTCAGTTTGATGTCGTGATACACGAGCAGAACATCGGCGGTCGCGCCGCGGCGCACAACATCCATCTCGTCATGCGTTTTCAACAGGGTGATATCGGCGATCTCACCGAGGATCTCCGTCTCCGGCCCTGCTTCGGCAAGGTAATCGGTAACGACGACGTGATGGCGTTGGCTCATGGTCGATGCAATCTCCTGTAACTTGGCCATGCTCGAGCAGACGGCGAGTGGCATTGGTGGGTCCGTGCTTGGCTATGGTATTCATCGCCCGGAATAACGGCGAACTTGCCTACATGTAGATTCCCTTGTTGAACTAAAATAGAAATGTCCGGTCATAACGCAATAGAAATGTCCTCTTTCGCCCTTGGGCAAGGAGGACAGCTATGAGCGTGCAACAAAAGGACCGGATCGAGATGAGCCAGCAAGAACGTGATCGACTGAAGGTGCTGCATGG
>CAMAUE010000189.1 GCA_945861245.1 Singulisphaera sp. GP187 | reverse complement strand
GGCAAGGGCGAGACTACCCAAAAAAGCCCACGGCGCCCAGCCACGAATCACCCATGGCGAAAAGGGTTCAAGGAGAAGGAATAGGGAAATGGTTGCGGACATTTCTAATGCAACCAAAATGGGGACATTTCTATTGCGTTGCGACATTCTATTCAAAAACATCTTGACAACTTCGCAATTTGCGAAGACAATGTCTTTGAGGATTCTCTTTCTGAAAGACAACCACGTTATGCACGTGATATCAAGAAAGAAACTTCGCGAGTTTTGGGAGAATCCGAAATACGCGAATTCCGAAATAGTCTTGTCAGCCTGGCATCATGTCGTCGAAGACGCGACCTGGGAGAATTTTGCCGACGTAAGAAAAACCTACAGCTCAGCCGATCAGGTCGGAAACAAAACCGTATTCAACGTCGGCGGAAACAAGTTTCGAATCGTCGCGTTTATTGACTACGAGGCAGGCAAGGTCTTTATTCGGTCCGTTCTGACGCACAAGGAATATGACGCGGGCAATTGGGCGAATGACGAATTTGGAGACGACTGGAAGCCATTCCGAAAAATCGTTGAAGATATCAAAAAACGAAAAGGACAATCGCAATGAAGGCCACGACACCGCCCCGTCCAGCACGGAAGGATAAATACCTCACCCTCATCCAGCAGTTCCCGCTGCGCCCTTTGCGGTCGGCGCGTGATCTTGATGAGGCCGTGGCGATGATCGACTCGTTGCTGGATAAACCGCTCGATGCGGATGAACGCGATTATCTCAGTGTGTTGAGCGATTTGGTCGATCGCTATGAATCCGAGCACGAGCAAATCAAACCGCAATCGGACAGCGTCATGTTACGGCATTTGATCGAGGCGAAAGGCGTCAGGCAGGTCGAGGTGGGGAGAGATTGTCGAATTTCCGAATCGACAATCAGCGAAGTTCTGGCGGGCAGTCGCAAATTGAATCGGTTGCAAGTTGCGAAGCTGGCCAAGTATTTTCACGTAGCTCCGACGGTCTTTGCACTTGATACGTGAGTGAAATCCGAAATACACCGTCGCTCACGCTTCCGGCTCTGGGGGTTGCTGCGAGTTGATTTATTCCGCGACCATGGCGCAGAACCAGACTCGGCCGATGCCGTGCATTGTTGTGTTGAACTTCTTTTTCACTTTGCCGCGAAAGATGTCGAGCGTTTTAGGCGAGATGCCAAGTTCCTTGGCGATGGCCTCCTGCGTCATGCCCATGGCAATGCGCTCGGCGGTCTGAAGTTCGCGTGGGGTGAGGCTTTTGACCATGGCGACGGCGCCGGCGGGGTCCAACTGAAATACGTTCTTGATTTTCCTGGCAGGTTTCTTGGCCATGAGACATGGTTCCTTCGATGCAAACGACACATATGTTTCTCGTACGACATCCGACCGCACGAATCGTTAATCGGCAATGTTGTCTTAACATTTTATATACGAAAAGTTCCCTGTGTATCGATTTCGGGCCGAATGCCAAAAAAAACGCGGACTGCATTACGAAATACATTGCGACGATTGCTAATTTTGCCAGACAATTCAGTTGACACCGATCCAACAAAACGCGAAAATATGCCAGAGGTGCGAAGGAGATAACCTTCGTATCTCTCCCGCCTTTTTGGGTTGTAGAACGACAACCACCTGTTTGAACACGTTTCCATCCCGCCAGGAGACCTCGCATGGTCCTCAGCCGATTCAGTAAGTCAATTTTCTCCGTCCTACTTTTCGTCATCGCACCAGCCTTTGCTACTTCTCAAGAATCGTCGCTGCGAAACATCATCGACAAGGAAATCAAAACTGGCTTCGCGAAGGAAAAGGTCGCGCCGCCCGATCGCGCCGGCGACTCGGTATTTCTGCGGAGAATCTACCTTGACCTCGTGGGCATGGTTCCGTCTTATGACGAGACGACGGCATTCTTGAAAGACGCCCACCCCAAGAAACGTGAGAAGGTCATCGACAGGCTCTTGGCCGATTCGCGCTACGCAACGCAGCAGGCGCAGATTTGGGACTTGGTCCTGTTCGGCCGCAATCCGTTGAGCTTCGACGCCCGGGGTAAGCGTGAGGGATTCAAGAAATGGCTGAGCGAACAATTCGCGAAAAACGAACCGTATGACCGCCTCGTCAGCAAGCTGCTCACCGCCGAGGAAGATGGCTCGCAGCTGTTCTACGTGCAATATCGCAATGCGACCGAAGAGCTCACGACCGCCGTCACGCGCGTCTTCCTCGGCACGCAACTGCAATGCGCTCGCTGCCACGATCATCCGTTCGAGCATTGGACGCAAAAGGATTTCTTCGGCATGGCTGGCTTCTTCATTCGACTCGTCGTTGTTGACGCGGGTGGAACGGCGACTGACAAGAAATTCGTCATCGGCGAGAAAAGCACCGGCGAGGTGCTCTTCGCAGGTTCCGTCAAGGAACTCAAGCCAGGCATGAAGGGCGATCCGATCAAACCGAAATTTTTGGGGGGCATCGAACTCAAGGAACCGTTGATGCCCAAAGACTTCAAGGACCCGGTGTTCAAAGGTAACAAAGCTCTGCCCAAACCGGCCTTCTCGCGCAAAGCGAAAATTGTCGAGTGGCTCACGGCGAAGGACAACCCCTATTTCGCGCGGGCATTGGCCAACCGCATCTGGGCACAGTTCATGGGCCGTGGGTTCGTGCATCCGGTCGACGATTTCAGCGAGAAAAACGAACCGAGCCATCCGGCCCTGATCAAGGCGATGGAGGCGAATGTCGTTGCGAATAAATTCGATGTCAAGGCGCTGATACGCGAGATCGTCAACAGCGATGCGTATCAGGTGACCGACACCGGCCTCGTCACCGATGCGTTGCCGAAATATTATGAGCGTGCCCGCGTTCGGCCGCTGAGCGCCGAGGAATTGATGGCGTCGCTCGGTGTGTCAACAGGCCACGGTGCCGACTGGGCAGCCAAATCGCAAAACGCAACAACCGAGTACATGACACGCTTCTTCGGCGAACCGACCGATGGCCAAGGCGTCTTCCAGGGCAGCCTGGCCGAGCATCTGTTCCTCAACAACGCCGGCCAAATTCGGGCGTTGGGCCAAGCCCGCACAGGCAACCTCGCAGACGATATTATGAAGAGCAAAGAAAGCTGGGACGCGAAGGTCGATCGGCTGTTCCTGTCGATCTTGAACCGCACGCCAACAGAAGCCGAGCGCGAGCGTTTCGTGAAGCATATTACAGCAGATGCGAAATCGACTCCGCAGCGATTAGAAGAAGCGGTTTGGGTGTTGGTGTCGTGCTCGGAATTCCGATTTAATCGGTAACGCCATTTGGTGTTCGTGTTACCACCCGCGGTTTGGTAGAATTATTACATGAGCATACTCTCATCAACCTTGAAAAAACACGCAATCGTTTACCCCGAAAGCGATGGGCTGCCCTTGGCGGACAACACGACCCAATTCCGCTGGATCACGACCATTAAGGGCGGACTTGACGCCGTGTTTTTTGACGACGCCAATGTTTTCATCGCGGGTAATCTGCTGTGGTATCCCGTCAAAGATGATAAAGACATTTGCGTTGCACCCGATATTTTCGCCGCCTTCGGACGACCAAAAGGCGAACGCGATTCCTACCAGCAATGGCTCGAAAAGAATATCGCGCCGCAAGTGGTCTTTGAAATTGTTTCTCCCGGAAATACCGCCGGGCAACTGACCGAGAAATTTGATTTCTACGACAGGTTCGGGGTCGAGGAGTATTATCTTTACGATCCCCAACATGAGGAACTCGATGGCTGGTTACGCAAGAAAAAACGCTTGACAAAAATCCCCGATATGAAGGGGTGGATCAGTCCTCGCCTCGGCATTCGCTTTGAAATGCCCAACGGCGAGTTGCGACTGTTTGACCCGGCTGGAGTGGAAATCCTCACCTATGGCGAAGTCGCCCGCCAGCGTGAAGACGAACGGCGAGCAAAAGAGCAGGCATTGCAACGTGCCGAGAAACTGGTGGCCCAACTGAAGGCGCTGGGCGTCGAACCAGAGGCGTGATGGCGAAGAATTTCAATGTTTCTATATGTCAACTGGTTGGCATGCATGGCGAAATACAAAACATGATCCTTGGATGCGTGAGTTAAAATCGCAGTAATACCTGACTAATAGGGGCAATAATGTTTCCAGTTAACACCTTTCAAGAACACATCGGACGCCGCGACCTACTCAAAGGCGCGATCGCCGCTGGTGGCATGGCCATCGCAAATTGGGGCGGGTTGTTCAACTCGCAGACGATCGCCCAGGAGGCGCGTCGCTCGAATAAGCGCTGCATCCTGTTGTGGATGAACGGCGGTGCCAGCCAGATCGACACGTTTGACATGAAGCCGGGCCGACCGACGGGCGGGCCATTCCGTCCGATTCAAACGAACGTCAACGGCATGCAGATCTGCGAGTTCATGCCGTTGATGGCTCGGCAAGCCGACAAGCTTTCCGTCATTCGTAGCATGCGGACGCAGTCGCCGGACCATCCGGACGGCATCTATCACATGCACACCTGCTACAAGATGAACGAGCGCATGCCGCACCCGGAAATCGGAGCGATGATCGCCAAATTCCTCGGCAACCCCGAAGCCGACCTGCCGAGCTTCATCCGCATGGGTTCGACGGGCAACGGCGGTTCGGGCTACCTTGGCCCGCAGTACGAGCCGTTCAGCCTCGGTCGCGATGGTCGGGTGCCAACGTTCGCCGCCCCGCTGGTGACTGAAGAGATTCAGAATCGTCGCGGCGAGTTGCTCAGTTTCATGGAGCAACAGCACGCCCAGCAGCATCGTGCGGATCCGTTCGCATCGCATCGCACCGCCGAGCTTCGCGCGTTGCGTTTGATGCGTGCCCGGCAAATCTTCAACGTCGGCGATGAATGGACGCGTGCCCAATCACGCTATGGCAACACCGACTTTGGCCGCAGCTGCTTCATGGCCCGCAAGCTCGTCGAAGCCGGCGTGCCGTTCATCGAAGTCGGCCAGGAGAATTACGACAGCCACGCCGACAATTTCGTCTGTCACAAGGCCAACATGGACGTGCTCGATCCCGCATGGTCGGCACTCTTGCAAGACCTGAGCGAACGCAGCCTGCTTCAGGACACTCTCGTCGTCTGGATGGGCGAAGTCGGCCGGACGCCGCAGATCAACAACCGCGTCGGCCGGGATCACTACATCCGCGCCTGGACGATCGTGCTCGCCGGCGGCGGCGTCCGCGGCGGGCAGCTTTACGGTTCCACCGATCGAGATGGCCGAGATGTCGCCGAGAACCCGGTCACCGAGGGCGACCTGTTCGCGACGATCTACGCCACGCTCGGCATCAACCACCGCGTCCGCCATTACGTCGGCACGCGGCCAATCTGGGCGACGCCGGAAGGCTCGCGGCCCGTGCGGGCGCTGTTGGCGTAGGCTAGAATCTCAAGCCAGCAGGCGAGCGCATGCGAACCTGCGGGGTCATGGGAGAAACGAAACATGATTGCCATCGTACTGCCGTCGGATATTGCTGCGTCGGTGGAACAAGCCGCACTTGCGAAGGGAACTACGCCGGAGTTGCTTGCCCTGGAGACGCTGCGCGAACAGTTCCTTCCCGTAGAACCCGCGCCTGCCAAATCATTGTATGATGGCTTGGCGGATTACATTGGGTCAATCGATGGGCCTGCCGAGCCTCTTTCCACAAACTGCGGCGAACGATTCGCCGAGTATCTTGTGGAGAAGCACAAGAAGAAGAGCATGCCATGATGCTTATTGATGCTGGCCCGTTAGTGGCGCTGGTGAACAGAAATAATTCAAAGCACGCAATCTGCGCCGACACCGCCCGAGGATTGGCAAATTCTCGGTTGATAACAACTGGCCATGCTTCACTGAGTCGATGTATCTTGTGTACAAAGCCGGTGGTTTCCAAGGACAAGTCAGGCTTTGGCAGTTGTTTGAATCCGATCGCCTTGAGTTTTTTGACCTTGATGACGAGGCCATTTCGCGAATGATCGTGCTGATGCAAAAATACCACGACACGCCGATGGACCTGGCCGACGCCTCCTTGATCGCAGTAGCGGAACGGCTCGGTTTGAAGCGTATTTTTACGCTCGACAGCGACTTTCGCATTTACCGACGGGTCGGCACTTGATGTCGTGCCGTGAAAGCGGCCGTTAAAAACAGGTGGCCGCATGATTGAACTAACCGAGGAACAACACGATCAAGTGGCCAGGTCGGGCGATGAGCCTGTGACGATTATTGATCCACATACGCAGATTGTTTACGTATTGGTGCGGAAGGACATTTACGATCGCATCTCGGCTACTTTGGACGACGATGACGCTCGCCATTACGCAGCATTATTGGAAAAGCTCGATCCAGAAGATTGGGAAGATGCGTCCAACTATGACCACATAAAATGATGCATCGTCCTGGTGATATCGATCCGTTTCTCAGAGTACCTTTAATGCATAATCGCATTCTACTTTCGTGTTGTGTATTCTCATTGCTACTCCTTAGCACGGCAACTGCACTACAAGCCCAACCCGCCCCGTTCGCGGACGCCAAGGCGATCCACACGTTGCCGTGGGACGCCGACTGGGTCACCGCCGTCAGCTTCATTGGCAACGACAAAGTTGCCGCGGGCAATAAGATCGGCGATATCCTCGTCTGGAATCTGCCGGCACCAGGTGGCAAGACACCCGAACCCGCTAGGCGATTGCTCGGGCACACCAACGAGATCAATCGGCTCATGACGACCGCCGACGGCAAGACGCTCATCTCCGCGAGCAATGATCGCACCGTCAAATACTGGGATGCCGTCAACGACAAGGGCGACGTCGGCTCCGTCGTGCTCAATCAGCGTGCGATCGAGACCGCGCTGGACCGCAAGAAGAAAGCGCCGACGCCCGTGGAAGTTAAAGTCGCCGTGCAGAAGGCCACCAAGGAACTCATCGGCCACAAGGACTGGGTGCTCGGCCTGACGCAGACGCCCGATGGCAAAACGCTCGTCACCGGCGACGACAAGGGCGTCATCATCGTTTGGGATCTGCCCGCGGGTAAAGAGCTGCGCCGCTGGCAGACCAAAGGCTGGATCTGGGGCCTCGCCGTGTCGCCCGATGCCAAGACGGTGGTCGCTTCGGAACGCATTCCGTTGATCTTCGATTCCGGCGCTCGCACTGCTTTCAATATGTGGGACGCCGAGACCGGCAAGTCTCGCATCGATCTCAGCAAGGAGATCAAGGAGCGCATGGCCGCCGCCGCCTATTCGCCCGATGGCAAATGGCTCGCCGTCGTTCGAGGCGGCGAAGCAGGCGGCTTGGCGGGCAAAGTGACGCTGCTCGACCCGGCTACCGGCAAGAAGCTGCGCGAGACCTCGCCAGGCCATCAGGACGGCGCGACTGATCTCGCTTTTCATCCCGATGGCAAGCACATCTTTTCAGCAGGCCGTGATACGCTCGTCAAAGTTTGGCAACTCACCGACGGTAAGCACGTGCGCGATCTTGGCACGGGCCGAGGCGGTCAGTTCAAGGATTGGATCTGTGCGATCGCGATCTCGCCGGACGGTCGACTCCTCGCCGCTGCCGACATGGCCGGGCAGGTTGTGATTTATGCGTTGAACAAATAGCCTCCCGCTTACGGCATAGCATTCGCAGGGCATTTTCCGAGCGCTAAGCCGCAAGCGGAAATCAGAGAAGGTACACCGCGAATGCGAATTCTCCCGGTCTTTTCCGTTCTACTGGCGTTGGTAGTGTCGGTTCCCACCGGCGAACCTGCGAAGGTCGCGCCGATTCTCGAACGACTCAAGCGTGAAGTCGCTGACGCACCGCTTGCTCTGCGCTACAAGGGCGACTCGGCGGACGATTGCCGAACCTGGCAGAAAGAGTTCGCCGCTAAGTTGAAGTCGCTGCTCGGACCGCATGCGCCGCCGACGACGTGGAAGGCGACCGTGCAGAGCGTGAAGGAGTTGGACGATCATCGCCGCGAGCATTTGCTCCTCGAAGCCGATGGCCACCCGCCGTTGCCGATCTATCTTCTGACGCCGAAAAATGCCAAAGGCAAGCGGCCCGCGATACTCGCACTGCACGGTCACGGCGCTCACGGCCATCATCCGGTCGCCGGGCGCGACGATCTGCCGGGCGTTGCGAACGCCATCAAGAACAACAACTACGACTATGGCCGACAACTCGTGCGACAGGGTTATGTCGTTGCCGTGCCTTGCCTGACGCCGTTCGGTGATCGGCTAGGCAAATCGGCCAAGGCCGATCTGTGCGGCGATACCTTCATTCGCATGCAAATGCTCGGCAAGACGCTCATCGGTGAAAACCTGCGCGATTGTCTCTGGGCAGTCGAATTCCTCGCCCGTCAGCCAAACGTCGATGCGGAACGTCTCGGCTGTGTCGGCCTCTCCTACGGCGGACGGATGACGATGATGACCGCCGCGATAGAACCTCGCATCAAAGTCTGCGTGATCTCTGGTGCTCTCAACGCCATGCAGGAGCGTGTCAGCAATCCTTACGGTTGTGGAGCGCAGATCATCCCAGGCCTATTGCTTTATGGCGATGTGCCCGAGATCGCATCGCTGATCGCTCCGCGCGTGTGCGTGTGGGAAGTGGGTTCGCAGGACAAACTGATCGATCCGCTGTGGGCCGACGAGATATTGCGCCGCCAACGGCGATCGTACAAATCGGTGAACGCCGTCGGAAACCTGATGATCGATCGCGTTGAAGGTGGCCACGTCTGGAACGGCAAATCGGCGAGTGTGGTGCTTGCGGAGCATCTGCGGCCGTGATATTCGGCTGGTGGGCTTAGTGCTCGCAAGGCACTGCGCGAGCGCTAAGCCGCAAGCGAAAAAAAGGATTTACTAATGTCATTACGCTATTTCTCCGTGCTCGCACTCTGTTTGGCGATACCGTTTCAAGCGTATGCGCAAGACGCGAAACGTAAGCCCAACATCGTCATCCTACTCGCCGACGACCTCGGCTATGCCGACCTGTCGATGCACGGCTCGAAGCAGATCAAGACGCCGCACATTGACGCCTTGGCCAAGAGCGGCGTGCGCTTCACGAATGGCTACGTGTCGGCGCCGTATTGCAGTCCGACGCGAGCCGGGCTTCTCACGGGACGCTATCAGCAGCGATTCGGGCATGAGTTCAACCCAGTCGTTGCCAAGAACGGCGGCAAGGACGGCCTGCCGCTCGACCAACACACAATTGCCGATTACCTTCGCGCCGCGGGCTACGTCACCGGCCTGTTCGGCAAATGGCACCTCGGCGAAACCGCTGATCAGCATCCTCAGAGCCGCGGGTTCGACGATTTCTTCGGCTTCCTCACCGGCATGCACAGCTACACCATGGCCGACGACAAAGAGCACGGTCCTTTACTACGCGGCAGGAAGAAAGCCGAGTTGAACGGTTACCTCACCGATGTGCTCGCCAAGGAAGCGACGCAATTCATCGAACGTAACAAGGCGAAACCGTTCCTGCTATACCTCGCGTTCAATGCTGTGCACACTCCGATGGAAGCCCCGGAGCCTGCCGAGAAGGAATTCGCAAACATCAAGGATGCCAAACGGCGAACCTATCTTGCGATGATACGCAAAATGGACGACGCCATCGGACAGGTAATGGCGAAACTTCGCGAACTAAACCTTGAGGAAGACACGCTGATCTTTTTCCTGGGCGATAATGGGGGACCGATGACCCGTTTCGCGGCGAACGGCGCACTCAATTTTCCATTGCGCGGCAGCAAAGGCGACACGTTTGAAGGCGGCATCCGCGTGCCGTTCGTCATCGCCTGGAAAGGCCGACTTCCCGCGGGGAAGGTTGACGATCGGCTCGTGATTTCGCTTGACATCCTACCGACCGCACTAGCGGCGGCCAAGTCGACATCCAGAGCGACCGTGAAACTCGATGGCGTGAATCTGCTGCCGTTCCTGAATGAAAACAACACCACCACCTCGCCGCATGCAGCACTCTATTGGCGGTTTGGCTCGCAAATGGCGATTCGACAGGGCGACTGGGTGTTGGTGCGAGCGAGTCTTGGCGAGAAGGAATATGAGAATATTTCCAAGGCGGCGATGTTGTTCAACCTGAAAGAGGACATCGGTCAGCAGCGTGATTTGGCGAAGACGAATCCAGACCGAGTAGTTGAGATGCAAAGAGCCTGGGACCGCTGGAACGCCGACCTCGCCCAACCACGTTGGCCGGCGACGTTCAAAGGGGCGATATTCAAGAATCCGTAAGTGGGATGGATTTTCCGAGTATTGACAGGGGTCCTTGAGGCTCGCGGAATCAGGGGGCTTACATGCCCCGCTCGCCTCAAGGCAGCGGGCCTGATGTCCTCGCAGAACTGTAGCCGAGGACGATGTCACGTGGCCCGACGCCAGCAGCGACACGATTGTCCTTGTTGAGAAAGATATCGTCTTCACCGGCGATCGTTCGGCTGGG
>CAMAUE010000188.1 GCA_945861245.1 Singulisphaera sp. GP187 | reverse complement strand
AATTGCCGCCGCGACGCGATCGAATCAATCCGCGTGTGATCAAACGCAAGATGTCGAAGTGGGCGAAAAAACGCGCGGCACATAGAAATTACCCTCAGCGGGAAAAGACGTTCCGTCAATCCATCGACATGTTGGATTGAATGGTATTGCGTTTAGCCCTTGCAGGAGATGGTTGCGTCATTGACGCAGACGGCCTTGATGATCGCCGATCAGAGATTTGGGTTTACGAGAATCACAATTGGCTTCGTGTGAGCCGCGTGTTGAGTTGCCTTCAAACTCTCGGCTTAGAAAGCGAGGCACAAGCTCTGTTCCGATGTCTTGAAGCGGCATACAACCAAGGAAGGATCGGTTCGGGAGATGGGAATTCTCAAATAGAAGCCAAGGCCTCATTCGCTCAGTGGAAAAAGTCCGCACAACCATAACTCGATCAACTTTGCTGGAGCTGTCTGATGAACCCCCTCTTCGACTTCCACGTCAACCAAACACGTCGCCAGTTCTTCGCATCGGTCGGGCTTAGCCTCGGCGGGGTGGGGCTGGGGCTTTGCGATAGCCGTGCTCAGCCAAGTAACAACCGGCTGCTTACGCAGCTCGGCTCGCCAGTGCATCCTGCTTTGCCGGGGTTGCCGCACTTTGCAGCGAAGGCGAAGGCGGTCATCTATCTGCACATGAACGGGGCGCCGTCGCAGATCGACCTCTGGGACCATAAGCCACAGATGCAGCGCTACTTCAACGAGAATCTGCCCGAAAGCGTTCGCCGTGGGCAACGACTCTCCACGATGACCAGCGGGCAGGGTCGGCATCCCGTCGCGCCGACGAAGTTCAAGTTCTCCCAGCATGGCCGCTGTGGGACGTGGGTTTCCGAACTGCTGCCGCATACCGCCAAGCACGTGGACGACATCTGCCTCATCAAGTCGATCCACACCAACGCCATTAACCACGACCCCGCTTGCACCTTCGTCATGACCGGCAGCGAAGTGCCCGGCAAAGCGTCGATGGGTTCCTGGCTGGCGTATGGCCTCGGCGCGGAGACGCAGAACCTGCCCGCGTTTGTCGTCCTCACGCCACGCTTCCCGTCCTCAGGCAACGGCCAGGCGCTCTTTACTCGCATGTGGTCATCGGGCTTTCTCCCGACGCGCTTCAACGGCGTCGCCCTGCGTGGCACGGGCGATCCCGTCCTCTATGTGCAGAACCCGCAAGGCGTCAGCGGCGACGATCGCCGGGCGATGCTCGACGCTCTCGCTCGGCTCAATCAGCGCAATTTCGAGAGGCTCGGCGATCCCGAAACGCTCACCCGCATCGCCCAGTACGAGATGGCCTTCCGCATGCAAACCAGCGTGCCCGATCTCGTCGACCTGAGCCGAGAGCCACAGCGCACGCTCGACATGTACGGCCCCGATGTCCGCGTGCCTGGCACGTTCACCAACAGCGCGATCATGGCCCGGCGCCTCGTCGAACGCGGCGTGCGCGTCGTGCAAATTCTCCACCGCGGCTGGGATCAACATGGCGATCTGCCTCGCGCTCTCAAGAACCAATGTGACGACACCGACCGTGGCACTGGCGCACTGCTGCAAGACCTGAAGAACAACGGCATGCTCGACGACACGCTCGTCATTTGGGGCGGCGAGTTTGGCCGAACGGTGTACTCGCAGGGCACGCTGACGCGCGAAAACTATGGCCGGGATCATCACCCGCGCAACTTCTGCATGTGGCTCGCCGGCGGCGGCATCAAGGGCGGCATGACCTACGGCGAAACCGACGACTTCAGCTACAACATCGTCGATAAACCGTGCCATCTGCTTGACCTCTACGCCACGGTGCTGAAGTGCCTGGGCATCGACCATGAGCGGCTATCGTTCCGGCATCAGGGCCTGGACCAGAAGCTGACGGGCGTCGAAAGTGCGCAAGTGATTCCGGAACTGCTGGCGTGAGGTGGAGTGGCTTGCTTCGTTCATCCGGCCAGGCTATGATTAAGGACGAGATCGGTCTGTTGATGGGGAGAGAGTATGGGACACATCATTCGTACCCAAATCCGTGAGCAGTACATGGCGGCGCTTAACGTGCTCGCCTATTTGCCAGGGACGTGGCATTCCCGAGGGCCAGCAGAATTCCCCGTTTTGTTGGTGCTTGACTCCCATTACCAGGCGCTGGTAAAAGCAGGCGTCGTTCAAGCAAACGGCAATGAGGGCAAAGCCCGTCGCACATTCACATTGGATCGATGATCTGAATATTATCATCACAGACGAGAGGATTATTGCGATGGCGACCGCGACCGTTGATATTAGCGATAACTCGCAAAAACTGTTATCTGAACTCGTGCTCACTACGGGCCAAACGGCTGCCGATGTGGTTCAGCAAGCGCTTGATGCCTATCGGCGTCAGGTGTTTTTCAAAAAAGTCAACGAAGGCTACGCCGACCTGCGTGCGGACCCGGCTTCTTGGGCGGCATATCAGGCCGAGTTCAAGGAATGGGAAAGCCTCACCAACGCGGGTTTGGAACAAGATGAACATTGGACTGAGGATGGACGGTGCCACATAAAGCCTGCTGAATAGAACCTTCTAACTGACGATCCTTCTGAGGGAGCCTCAGCATGCCCGAACCCGCGCGAGGAGAAATATGGCTTGCCGACCTTTCGCCGACTCGTGGCCATGAACAATCGGGACAACGGCCTGTCTTGATCGTTAGTGACGATGAGTTCCATGGCGGAATTTCCGGGTTGTTCATGGCCGTTCCCTTTACCTCCAAGATTCAGAATTCCATCACCAATCCCGTTCATATACTGATTGCTCCGCCTGAGGGTGGCCTGAAAACCCCAAGCGCCATCCTTTGCGATCAGCTTCGAACCCTCAGCAGGGATCGATTGGGCGACAAAGCATGGGGTAGAGTTACGGCTCAAACTCTTGCGGATGTCGAATCTGTCCTGCGAATGCTACTGGCCCTTTGAATCGGATGCAATTGCAGTCGCCTCACGAGAATTTTAACATGTCCCACCAGCAACACGCTTTCACCAACTTCAATCCGCGCACGCGCGAAGGCCTCGTCCTGCACGGCCGGCGCAACTTCCTCAAAGCGAGCCTCGCCGGCATCGCGGGGTTGACGGTGCCTCGGCTACTGCAAAGCCGTGCCGAGGCGATGGGGCCGGCGCCGCGCACCAACAAAAGCGTCATCCTGCTCTGGATGGCAGGCGGGCCAAGCCATATCGACATGTGGGACATGAAGCCGACGCGCCCGCTCGAGAATCGCGGGCCGTTCTCGCCGATCTCGACGCGCGTCCCCGGCGTGCAAATTTGCGAGTATCTGCCCAAGCAGGCGGCGATGCTCGACAAGTTCACGATCATCCGCTCGATGGATTCGACGCACTCGAACCACGAGCCGAACATGGTCATGCAAACCGCGAATCTCGAAGCCGAGCCGCGCACGAATCCGAATGCCCGCAACTACCCGGCAATCGCATCGATCGTGTCGAAGTACCGCGGGGCGAACCACCCGTCGATGCCCGCCTATGCCGCGTTCATGCGTGGGCGAAGCCACGTCGCCTTCGCGGGCAGCCTCGGTCGGCAGTATGACCCGTTCATGGCTCAGCAGGCGACGACGTTGCCCATCTACGATCTCGTCGGCAATGACACCGGCGCCGTCTCTGCCCCGACGCTGTTCGACATGCCCGCCGGCATCACCATGGAACGCATCCACGAACGCCGAGCGCTGTCGCAGTCTTTCGATTCGATCCGCCGCGATGTCGATGCGACAGGCCAGGTGGAGGTGCTCGATCGCTATGGCCAACAAGCCGTCGAAATGATTACCGGCCGACGTGCCCAGAACGCCTTCGACATCGCGCGCGAGCCGCAAGCGCTTCGCGATCGTTATGGCTCGCATCTCTGGTGTCAGCAAGCGCTCCTGGCTCGGCGACTCGTCGAGGCCGGCACGAGCTTCGTCACCCTCGACCTCAGCTATCACACCGCATCGGGCACATGGGACACGCACGGCGATAACATCCCGCCCTACGGCGGCATCTGGAACGGCCTTCGCCCGCTGCTGCCGTTGTTCGACCATCTCGTGACGACGCTCGTCGGCGACCTCGACCAACGCGGCATGCTCGATGACGTGCTCGTCATTGCGATGGGCGAGTTCGGCCGTACACCGCAGACTGGCACGCAAGAAAGCAGCGACGGCCGCAACCATTGGCCGCCGGTCATGTCGATGTGTCTGGCAGGCGGCGGTTTTCGGCATGGCCAGGTCATCGGCGCGACGGAAGCCGACGGCGGCGCAATCAAAGAACGCCGAGTCACCCCCGCCGACCTGGCCGCGACGATCTACCACCACATGGAAGTGCCAATCGACACGCAATACCTGGACGCCACCGGCCGCCCGCGCCGCATCCTGGAGACCGGCGAAGTGGTGCGGGAATTGCTGTGAGGTGGCGTAATCGTCAGCGCAAAAGAACGTCTGCTGCCGACGATTGCCACGCTGCGTCCCATGGTGCGGCAATCCGGGAACAACCACGCGTGCAATTCTGGCCAGGGTATCAGGGTAGAGGACATAGTTTTGACCGTCAAGAAGTAGGTATGGTGTCCCCGGACCCCCCAAGTTCAAGGCAGTCTGCAACTCCAGCCGCAGCACGGGCCTCGCCCTTGGGTTTGCGATGCAATTGCCGCTTATACTTCCACCAGCTCATTCATCTGCTCTTCCTTCTCCCATTCCGCGACATACGGCGTCGGCTCGCCTTGATAGACACACAGGAGAATCCCCAGTTCGTACAACGCTCCCATCGGTAGCCACATGAAAATCATGCTGAGCGCGTCTGGCGAGGGCACGATCACAGCCGCGAATACCGCCATGATGAACCAGGCGATTTTGCGGTGAGCGCGAAACATCGCTATCGTGAGTAGCCCGATCCGGTTGAAGAACATCATCACCAACGGCGTCTGAAACGACAGGCCAAACACGATCGGCATGAGCAGCGCGAACCCGAGCCATTCATTCAGGCGAAGGTCCGCCGACAAGCCTAGCCATTCGTTGAACCAGAGCATCGCCTCGATCGCCCGCGGGATTACCAGGAATTGGCAGGTCAGCGCGCCCATGAGAAAGAGAAAGATGCTGAACGGCATATAAACGTGCACGAGCTTTTTCTCGTGGGGATAAAGCCCGGCAGCGATGAACATCCAAATCTCGTAAAAAACCCATGGACTCGAGACGACCAGGCCCGTCATCATGGCGACTTTGAGCCAAACCAAAAACGCTTCGGTGATGTGCATCGTCGATAATCGAGGCCGGCGGATATCGACCATCGCCGCCGTCATCTTCTCGCTCAAGCTCTGCGCGTCGGGGATCGTGGCCGTCAGACGGATCAGATTACCGTCCTTGCGAACTTCCGGATCCAGCATCGATGTCGCGTCGAGGTCGCTGAGGTCTTTCTCAAATCCACGGATCATGCGTTCCAGCACCGGCTCTTGTTTGGGCGCGAGGCCCAGCGCCATCAAAAGCTCTGCTTTGTTAAATTCAATCTCCGTCCGAATGGTGGGCATGACGAAATCGGGATCCTTCGCGCGGTCTCGCGCTTCGCGGATTTCCCTGCGGATTTTGCGCTTCTCGAAGGCATAGAGCTGATCCTCCACCGGTTGGACGATGATGCGCATCACATGCTGACCGAACAATCCGACGCTTAGAACCATGCCGATGACAAACCATTTGATGGCACGAAAGAGATGCTTGCGCAGCTCTTCGAGGTGATCCCCGAAGCTCATGCGCGTATCATTGAACATGTCTTCCGGATCGGGCGCTTCGCTGTCGTTTACGTTCTTGTTCATGGTGCGTAAAGATCGGTTCGGTGGGGTTACGTCGATGCACAATCGGCGACGATGCTGCATGTGAGCATACGTGCACTAACGGTGGGTTCGTGTAGCGATGGTTATTTGTCGCCATACCATTCTACCAACCGCGCATGCGGTTCTCAAGTTATCGACTGGAAAGGTTTTTCCAGCTTCGTTTCATTTCATTGCAAAATCCGCATAAAGCGAGAGACATGCGCGGCGAGAAGGACGATAGTATGACTGAGGTTGAGAGGTTTATCTCTTCGCTTGCCGTTTAGCGCTCACATGGGATGATTCGAGCGCTAAACGGCAAGCGGAAAACAAACATCATCGCATCAGGATTTGGTAAAATGCGCCATATATTGATTTTGGGCATACTATGCCTGGCAGGATGCCAAAGCGTGACTGGACCATTCCAGCCGAGATCCCCCGAGCGGGTGGACGATCCGAACCTGTCGATCACCGAGCAAGAGACGCGCGGTCGGGCACGCTGGGCGATCCCCGACGAATCGAGCCGGGCCGGCCCAGGCACCCAGGGCGGGTATCCACGATAACTCCACGGCGGATCGCGGCGTATCCGAGAAGCTCACCATTGAGAACACAGAGAAACGCGAAGACGGGAGCCCGAGTCATCGGCGGGTGTTGGGATTGCTTGCAACAAGCTTCTAACACCATTTTCCAGCTTATCAACATTTTGGGAGCAAACAAGATATATGCCATTTCCATCTCTCACACAACAACAAAAATTCACAAAGATGAGTGGTATAGGTTTTGGACTCGCGGAGCGTGCTTGGATGGGTAAACAGCAATGCGAAATCCTACCTGGCGATGTGTTGATAAAACATATTTTTAGAACCTACGATACAACGACAAGACTAATACGTCTCTCGGCAATGATGCACGTTTTCGACAGGAAGGGGTCGAATACAGCGGAGCATGTCGCAGCCGTCGTTAATGTAGCTGGGGCGACCCGAATGATGGAAGCGGTAAAGCAAGGTGTCGTGCTGCAAAGCTTAACGGCAGCGAATCCAGCTTTTCGGGGGGCAACTGGCGAGGACGGAATGGATATTTTGCACAGAGACAACGCTTACGTGGTGTATAGGCTGACGAGCGGGTCGGCTAAGGATCTCAATGTCCGAGACATGCTGTGGAACGGTATGGCAACTCGGTTAGCTACGATACAAGGCGAAAATCCGCCCGCTGTTGCCCTCAATCGAGATGCTTATGACAGGTCCAACGATAGAAAGTTCAAAGCGCTTTACGCCGCTGCGGCATACGCACATAATACTGGAGGATCTCACGGTGCTCAGACTGATAGTCTGGTAATGAGTCTTGCCCGTCGGACCGCAGGAAGCAACTCCGACGGAGGGCAATCAACCGCCTACAGCGTGCCAGTAATGGGTACCCACATTCTTCCGACCTTGATTTCGGATAATCTGGTCTTAGACTCAAACGACAGGAAAATGGTAGATTTTATTGGCGGAGAACGAAATGAGATGACGCATATTTGTTCAGGCTTCGTGGCGACATTGCTCCAAGCGTGGAGTGTATACAGTGGGCATGGCCGGGTGTTTACGGATCCCGCATCAGCGCATCCGACAGGTACGGAGCACAAGCTTGAGTCAGGCCACCTAAGGGGCTGGACCAACGTTGGTACGTGGGGACAAGCCCAGGGACATGGAAGTACGAATGCTAGCCACGTCCCCGGGCTCCGGAAAGCCAAGCCTCTGGGAGCCAGGTGAAGTTCAAACCAAGGCACGGATGAACATGAAACAACTCACGGCCGACAAACTTCACGAAATCGAACTGATTCCAGCACGATTTGGAGGCGAAAGGTACTACTTCTGCGCTGCGTTCGTCGGTCAAGCCTGAGCGCAAGTTTTGAAGTTACGCATTTTTTGCACCGAAGGTGCTGCAACAAATCAGCTCAGGGCAACGCCCTGGGAAGACAGACCGCCACGAGATTAAGCCCTGAAAAGGGCGTAACAAACGGACGCTGGCGTCGGTGTAGTGCCCTTTCAGGGCAAATTTCCTTGGTGCGGATTCAACCCCAGGGCGTTGCCCTGGGCTGATTTGTCGTGGCACCTTCGGTGCAAAAGCAAAATGCGCAACTTCAGAAAGCGCCAGCGATGGGCACCGGATTGGCCCTTCGCTGGCGCTCAGGCTCGGAAATCGACTACCCGAAAATTAAGTATTGACAAAGCACCACGGGTGCGAAAAGGCAGAGTTGACAGGTTCGTGAGGCCAGGCTTTTTAGCCTGGCCCCGCCTGTCAAATCAAGCTGGTCGGACCACTAGAGGGTGATTGGCTATGGTCCTTCCGCCTGGAGTAGCGGGGCCAGACTTTGCAGAGTGCAACACGATTGACTCGTTGGGCATGCACAATCGCTTCGGCCCGTTGCCGTTGCGCTGTCGTTTCAGACCCGTGCCCGGCATCACGGAGATGTGACGAAACAGCGGCTATTTCACCGCTGAATCGCCCTGCGCTTTGTAGCGGAAGCCGTTCAGGAATTGTCGAAGTTCGCCCTGAATGCGTTCGAGGCTCTGGTTGATGTCGCTGACGACGAACGGGTTGCCCGCGATCGCCTCGGCTTCGAGTTGCGCGCCTTTATCGAAGGCAAAAAATGCCGCATCGCGTTTCAGCTTTGTCCGCTGCTGCAGCATTGCCAGGCCGAGGTAATACTGATAGCGTGCATCGCGTTCAAAGTATTTCACTGCTTGCTTGAACTGTATCTCGGCTTGCGGATATTTTTCCGCCCAGTAGTAGTGGATGCCTTCGCCAAAATGACGTTCTGCCAGCACGGGGTTTTGCGTTTTCGCGCTGTCGGGTTGCTGGAATGCGGGGTGATCCTCGATGAGCTTCGTCAACTCACTCGTTGGAATCCCTGGGTAGACCAGCTTCAAGCCCGTGGCGTAATCCTTCAATCCTGCAGTACGGTCGCCGAGCTTGGATCGCGCCGACCCACGCAGCAGATAGCCCTGGCCTTGAATCTTCGGATTCTTTGCCTCGTTGATGAGTTCCTCGGCGATCTTGATCGTTTCACGAAGGCGATCGAGCGTCTCCTTATCTTCCAATTCCTCCGGCACCGGTTGGCCGATGACGGCGGCGACGACGAGGTGCGTCAACGGATGCACGATCGTCACGCGCACCTTCGGTTCGAGATCGCGATCGAGGCGGGCGCCGGCCTTGTCCTCTTTTTTCTTCTCGTCGGGATTCAGCTTGGGCGCCGCCGGGGCGTCGACTTCAGGCCGATCGCGTAGCAAGAGCCGAGCGAGGGCGACGCGATACCTGCCGGCGTCATCGGCCAGGCCCTGGTGCATCTTCAATGCTTGGCGGTATTGCTTCTCCGCCTCGACGAGCTTGCCGAGTTCCTCTTCCAACAGGCCGAGAATATACGCGGACTCGGCGACGAGCTTTTCGTCCTTCGCGGCGGCCTCGGCATCTTCGCGGATCGCCTTTTCGGCCACCTCGCCGAGTTTGGGGCCCTTGCCTCGGATCGTCTCGAAGCGGAGCAAGCCGCGTTGAGCGAAGAGGCGAGCTTCCTCGGGCATCGCCTTAAGGCCGAGGTTCGCCTCGTCGATGGCGGCTTTGAGGTTGCCGTCGGCCTGGAACTTGTCGATGCGGGGCAGGAAGTAGGCCGTCGGATCGACGATTTCGCGGTGCGATTTTGCGATCAGCGTGCTCCACGGGCCGGGCTTATCGACGTCCTTCAGCAGCTTGGCGGCGTCGCTAAAGGCTTTACCCGCTTCGGCGAAGCGTTCTTCGTTTCGCAGCGTCAGGCCCAATACGAAGCGCGCTTTGGTGCGGGCCTCGTCGTCGGCTTTCGATTTTTCCGAGAGCACCCAATCGGTCTCGCGGCGGATGGCGTCCAGTTCCTTCGGGTTGTTCTGCTTGCGATCCTGCAAGAGAGTGATGTAGGTATCGAGCTTCTGCTCCGGCGTCTGAATGAACGGTTCGCGCGTCTTGAAGTAGCCGAGTTCGGAGAAGACCTTGGCCATATCGAATGTTTGTTCAACGATCTTGCTGGCGCCGGAACCAATGCCGCCGATCGACATACCGAGTTGCGCGAGTGGGATCGCCAAGGGTGATTCGGCTTTTTGGCGTGCGAGCTTCGTGCCGGCGACGATCTCTTTGCGTGGGTCGGCGTTTTCGGGCACGATCTTGCCGGCGACAAGTTCCTTGAACGCAGCCGACAGCGTGTCGAACAGGTCATCGCGGTCTTTGGTCAGTTTCTTCGTGCCGGCTACGATTTCCTTGCGCGGGTCGGCCTTGTCGGGTACGACTTTGCCATCGATCAATTCCTTGAAGGCGGCGGCGAGCGTGGCCAACACGTCGTCGCGATCCTTGGCAACGGCGTTGCGATCCGTGATGACCTCGGCCACGCCCTTGTCGCCCTTGTCCTTGATCTTCGCATCTTCCAGAAGCTTGTTGACCATGTCGAGCGTGGTCTTATCGTCGCCCAGGCTCTTGAGTATCTTCTCAATCGCCGTCACGTCGAACATCGCTTTGTCGTCGATGTATTTGCCTTTGACGAAGACATCAGCCAGGGCGTCGATTGCCTTGTCGGCTTTTACCTTGTCGGCCTTGGCGGCATCGAGCTGCTTTTGGGAATCGGCTT
>CAMAUE010000187.1 GCA_945861245.1 Singulisphaera sp. GP187 | reverse complement strand
TTGAGCGAAATCTTGCAAATTCTCAGCATCACGCTTTTCGAGAAAAGCGAGCTTTTTACCGTGTTAAACGCATTCGGCGAACAAGAAGAAAAAACGCCTAGCCATAAACAGTTGACGTTATTCGACATATAACCGGACAGTAGTGATGTGGCATACGAAAAACCAGACGCTTGGTGGGCGTCAACAAGGATACCGTAACCCGCTACAGCGTCTTGGCGGGCAAACACGCTAAAGAACTCCACGATGATCTCGTGTCTTTTTCCCCCTAACACCCGTGAGGTGCAGTTCGACGAAAAATGGTCGTTCGTCGGCAAGAAAGAGAATCACTGCGACCCTAACGATCCCGACGACGACCAGCAAGGCGACAACTGGGACCACGTCGCTTTCGACGCCGAGCATCGTTTGGTCATCAGCGTCGTGCCAGGCAAAAAAACCTCCGAAAATACGAAAGCCTTGGTCAACGATTTCAAGGAATGCACTGAAGGCCGAATCATGGACCTCATGACCACAGACGAGTATCCCGCATACGAAAGCGAAATACTCGAAGCCTATGGCGAAACCATCGTGCCGCCGCGAACGGGAAAGCCTGGCCGCCCCGCCAAGCCCTACAAGGCTCCTCCCGAGGATCTCCTGTATGCCACCGTGCATAAAGTCGGCGAAAAAGGCCGTGTCGTCAAGGTCGAGCAGCGAGTAATCTTCGGCACCATGGCCGCGCTCGCGATAGCGTTGGCGGCGTCGCTGGTGAGCACCGTGGTCAACACGGCGTTCATCGAAAGGCACAACGGCACCGATCGAAATCGCAACGGTCGGAAGGTTCGCAAGACGTACTGTTTTTCGAAGGACTGGGAGGTACACAATGCGGTCACCTACTTCACGATGTACAGCTACAACTTTTGTTGGCCCGTTCGCACGCTGCGGGTAAAAGGCCCTGATGACACCTGGATCCAACGAACGCCAGCGATGGCAGCAGGATTGACCGATCACGTATGGACCTTGGCCGAGTGGTTGGCCTACCCGAGCGTGCAGCGACGGTAGGACACCCGGAAAAAATGGCCCATCGAAGATAATCTATTCCGCCTCCAGCGGGAACTTGATTGGCCGGCGCTCGGCTCGCGACCGATAAATCGCCGTGAACATCGCGACCACGATGCGGCCATCGTCGCCTGTCACGAGCGGTTGGCGATTGTCGCGGACCGCTTGCAGGAAGTCCTGGATTTGCAACGCATGGTAATGGCTCGTCGCATTCACTTCGCGAAATCGTGCGCGGTCCTCGGCTTGGAAAGTTGCAAGCAACCCCTCCTCGCCTGGGATGGTCCACAGGTCGTTGAGCGGCGGTTCGGCGATCTCCGAGACGCCGGCGATGAACGTCGCCCCGCGGTCGGTTTCGACGCCGACCGAGGCACCGCTCGAACCGTGGATGTGGACCTTGGTGTAGATGCCGGGCCGTTGCGAGAGACTGGTGACAATCGAGCCAAGACCGCCGGATTTGAAGCGGACCATGGCGAGAGCGGTGTCCTCGACTTCGATAGTGGGATGGTTGAGGTTGGCCCAGTCGCCGGTGATTTCGTCGATCTCGCCCATGAACCATTGCAAGAGATCGAGTTGGTGAGGCGACTGGTTGACGAGCACGCCCCCGCCTTCGGTTTTCCACTTGCCTCGCCAGGGGTCGGATCGGTAATAGGCCTCGTCGCGCCAGCTGAACATCTCAAAGACGCCGAGCACGGGTCTGCCGATCTTGCCCGCATCGATGGCGGCCTTCATGCGCCGCACGGCTTCATACATGCGGCGTTGGCTGATGACACCGAGCTTCGTGCCGGCCGAGCGCGAGGCGGCAAGCATGGCATTGCAATCCGCGAGACTGGCGGCCAACGGTTTCTCGACGAGCGCCGACACGCCCGCTTGGGCCGCCTGGATCACCGGTTCCGCGTGCAAGGGATGCGGCGTGCAGACGACGATTGCATGCGGCTTCGCTTCCATCAGTAGCGTCGGCATGTCCGTGAACGCGCGGGCCCCGAATCGCGTGGCGAAGGCAGCGGCGCGCGTGCCATCGCGATCGCAGACGGCGACGAACTCAGACTCGGGCAGATCGCGTAGCGCCGCTGCATGGATCTGTCCGACTTTGCCACATCCGACGAGCGCGGTACGTACGGTTTGCATAATAACCTCCGAGAGTGTTCGATCATTGTAGCACGATGCTCCGCGTCGTATGGATTACGACGCGGGGCATCGTACTACATTCCATTCTCTTTCATAAACTAACATCGCAGCCATCATGCGTCCCCCCAAGTGATCGGCGAGACTGTCCCCTTCCTACCTCATGAGGTTCCTTTCATGCAGCACCGTTCAATACGTCGTGGCATCTCCCTGTTGTTTTTCTTCTCCGTCGTCGCCATGGTGCAGGCGGATGATTGGCCTGCATGGCGTGGCCCGGCGACCGATGGCCATACCAAGGAAACCGACTTGCCGACCAAATGGGACCCGAAGTCCGTCGTTTGGCGAACCCAGCTGCCGGGCGAAGGTCAATCGTCGCCCGTCATCTGGGGCGATCGCATCTTCCTCACCACGGCTCTCGACAAAGGCAAAGACCGCGTCGTCCTGTGTATCGATCGCGCCAAGGGAACCATCATTTGGCAGCACAAGGTTTGGACCGGCTCGCCCGAAGGTATCCACAAGATGAACGGCTGGGCCACCCCGACCTGCGCTACCGATGGCGAGCACGTCATCGCCTTCTTCGGCCGCGGCGGGTTGCATTGCTTCACCGTCGATGGCAAAAAACTTTGGTCACGCGATCTCGGCGAGTTCCCCGGTTCCTGGGGCGCGGGAGCATGCCCGATCCTCTTTGGCGATCTCGTCATTCAAAACTGCGACGCCATGGGCAAATCAAGCCTGCTCGCCGTCGATCGCAAGACCGGCAAGGATGTTTGGCAAACGCCGAGGCAAACGCCGCCCAAAGGCGGTTGGAGCACGCCGGTGCTCATCGAATCGAACAAACGCAAGGAACTCGTCCTCAACGGCGAGCCGTATGTCTTCAGCTACGACCCAGCCACGGGCAAGGAACTCTGGCGTTGCAAAGCCTTCGCCGGCCGTGGCGAACCGACCGTCGCGCCGGGCATCGATAAGGTCTTCATCATCAATGGCCTGCCGGGCGACATCTATTCCGTCAAACTCGGCGGCAACGGCGATGTCACCAAAACCCACATCGCCTGGCATACGGGACGCAAAGGCGGACGCGATCAACCCTCGCCCATCGTCGTCGGCAAATACCTCGTCACCGCCGACATGGGCGGCATCGCCACCTGCTACGACGCAGCAAGCGGCAAGCAACTCTGGAGAGACCGCCTGCGCAGTACCTTCACCTCCTCGCCGATTGCCGTCAACGGCCTGGTCTACTTCCTCGGCGAAGACGGCATCACGTCGGTCATCGAGCCGGCTGATACCTTCAAGCTCGTCGGCGAGTACAGCGTCGGAGCTGAGAAGAGCGAAATCTTCCGCGCGTCTCCAGCGCCGGCACATGGGCAGATCTTCGTGCGCTCGCAGACGCATTTGTATTGCATTGGGAAATAGGGTAAAATCGGGCTTGTCGGTTAGCGCTCGCGCGATGGTGCGCGGGCGTGTTGGTACACCATCGAGGACATTCCTATGCGGCGATACATGTTTGTCATCGTCCTGGCGTCGTTCTTCACCAACGCAATTTCGCCCGAAGCGCACGGCCAATTTTGTGGCGTATACCTCCGTCCGCAATCAGTGCTCGACCGGATCGCCGACTTCGACATCGTGCTAGTCGGGCAATTCCAAAACGTCGTTAAGCCAAACAACGCGCTGCCGAATGGCCAATCGGAATTCAGGATCGAGAGCGTCCTGAAAAATCACAAATTAATCGGCGAGCGCAAGGTAATCATCCTGGATCAGGTAGTCGATAGGCCGCAAAAATTCATCCTCGCCGCAGAAATGTTTCAAGGGAAGGTTGGTTCGGTCTTCGGTCTTGAGCTAAATGGCGATGGAGCGGAATTGGTGCGTTTCGTCCGCGGCGCGATGCAACTCAAGGACCGTTCGCTGGCCGGACGATTACCATATATCGCGCCGTTTTTGCATAGTGCCAATAAAGAGGTGGCCGAGTCCGCGCACATCGACTTCGAGAATGCAAAATATTCTGACGTGCGAAAAGTCGCTGAGAAAATGGATCCCGTTCGGCTAATCAAAGCAATTCAAGATCCGAAAACACCGCCGGACTTTCGCGGCAACTTTGTCGTTCTGCTTGGCCATTGTGGCAAGAAGGAGCATGTCGTCGTTGTCCGCAAGTTGCTCGACGCCGTCGATTCCGATTATGTTCTTTACGCGAATAAATTATTCGCAACATATATAATGCTCGATCCGGATGCGGGCCGAAAACGGCTCATTCAGATTCTCGGGAAAGCCGAGGCTCCATTTCTCAATCGCTTCTGGGCATTCGATGCGGTGAAGAAATTACGCGCGAATCGGCCGGACCTTCTTAGTCAAAAACAGGCCAACGACGCGGCGTGCTGTTTGCTCGCCGATCCAATGATTGCAGACTTTGCCATTGAGGAACTTCGTCGCTGGGAAACCTGGGGAGCCTGCGATGACATCTTGGCGCTGGTGCACTTAAAAAAACATCAGGCACCCATCGTGAAAAAAGCGATACTGCATTATTCATTGCAATGCCCGCTTCCTCAAGCAAAGGCCCATGTGATCCAAATGCAGGCGCTTGACGCCGAATGGGTGCAAGACACGCGCGAATTGCTGGCGCTCGAGGATGAAGTGCCGCAGCCGAAACAAAAGTGATGGGCAGGTGAACGTGACGCTTTTCCGAGCCACGACCATGAGGGAGTGGCCGAAATAATCCGCACGACGCCCAGTCGGCCGCTCCCTGACGGTCGCGGCTCGGAAATAGAGGCATACACGGCCCTTCGCTGGCGCTCAGGCTCGGATATTGTGGAATAGGATTTATTCCCTCGTCGGGTCACGCGAGCGCTAAACGTAAACTTGCAACTTGAAACTCCTCTCCGGTACCACCATGCTCCACCGACTTCTCCTCTCCCTCGCCATCGCCGTCACCCTCATCGCAAACGTCCACGCCCAGGACGCCAAACGGCCGCCGAATATCGTGTTTATCCTTGCGGACGATCTGGGCGTGAACGACTTGAGCTGTTATGGCCGCAAGGATCAGCCGACGCCGAATCTGGACAAGCTCGCCAAGCAGGGGCAGCGGTTTACGTCGGCGTATGCGGCAGCGTCGGTTTGCTCGCCGACGCGGGCTTCGATTCTGACGGGGCAGTCGCCGGCTCGGCTCAAGCTGACGACGTTTCTGCCGGGCCGAGGCGATGCACCGTCGCAGTTGTTGCTGCATCCGACGATCAATCAGCAACTGCCGATGAACGCCCGCTCGCTCGCCGAGCTGCTGCGTGCCGTGGGTTACAGGTCCGCGTGCATCGGCAAATGGCATCTCGGCGGCAAGGGAGCGCTGCCCACCGATCGCGGGTTCGATCTCTATCATCCCGGCAAGGCGTTCACCGAACCATCCGACAGCGAGGCAGGCAAGGGCGAGTATGACCTCACCCGTCAGGCCGAGAAGTTTATCGACGACAACAAGGCCAAGCCGTTCTTTCTTTACATGTGCCATAACAACCCGCACGTCATTCTGAACGCGAAGAAAGAGCTTATCGAAAAGCACAAGAACGCGTTCAATCCGGTCTATGCCGCGATGATCGAGACGCTGGATGATTGCGTGGGCCGAGTTGTGCGCAAGATTGACGATGCGGGATTGGGCGAGAACACGATCATCATTTTCGTATCGGACAACGGCGGTCTGCATGTGCTGGAAACGCCGAGGACGCCGGCGACCTACAATCGGCCATTTCGCGCGGGCAAGGGCTACCTGTACGAAGGCGGCGTGCGGGTGCCGTTGATCGTGCGCTGGACGGGTCGCATCAAGGCGGGCGAGACGGTCGATGTGCCGGTCATCAGCACGGACTGGACGCCGACGCTGCTCGCTCTCGCCGGTGCGAAGGCGTTGCCGATGAGCGACGGAGTTAATCTGTCGAACCTGCTGCTGGAAGGCCGAGCACCGCCGGCGCGGGCGCTCTATTGGCATCAGCCGCACTACATGAATCAGGGGAGCAGGCCGTCCGGTGCGATCCGCGAGGGCAGCTGGAAAATGATCGAGCATTACGAGAGCGGTGCCTGCGAGCTTTACGATCTCGCCAAAGATGTCGGCGAGACCACCGATCTCGCGGCGATTCAGCCAGCCCGCATCGCGGACATGCGGGGCAAACTTGAAAAATGGCGGCGCGACGTTGGCGCCCAGGGGAACAGCGCGAACCCCAACTTTAATGGCAAACTCTGGAAGACGCTGTACCGCGATATCGACACATCACGCTTGCCCGAAGCCGATACCGCGGAGATACTCGCTGGCAAACTCGAAGGCTGGCGCACGCTCATGAATCAGGTGACGCCCAACGCCAAGAAGAAAACGCCAGGCAAGGACGGCGGCGCCGGCGCGGTGATCTTGCACGCCAAAGACGCCAAGGTGCATGGCTCGAAATTGCGCTACGAGAGCCCACCAAACAAAGACACGCTCGGATTCTGGGTGCAAAAAGACGACTGGGCGGAGTGGACTTTCAACGTCCCGAACGCGGGCACGTTCGAGGTGGAAGTGTTGCAAGCGTGTAGCAAAGGCAGCGGCGGGGCGTTGGTCGAGTTCGCGGTGAACGGCAAAGCTTTGACGCTCAAAGTTGAGGAGACAGGCCACTTCCAGCGATTCATTCCACGCATGATCGGTACAGTGACGTTTGACGCAGCTGGGATGCAAACGCTCACCGTTCGGGCGAAGACCAAGCCCGGCGTCGCCGTCATGGACCTGCGGCGAGTGACGTTGAAAGCGGCACCGTAGATGGCGAATGATGCTTGGCGCTCGCATGGGATGATGCGAGCGCTAAGCCGCAAGCGGAAGAATTGTTACTGCCGATCTTTTTTGCCTTTACCGAACCCGCCTTTGCCGAACCCACCGAAGGCAGGGCGTTCGCCGGAAGCGCCGTCGGCCTGGGGCATGCCGCCGAAGGAGGGGCGTCCGCCACCGCCGCCTGCTAGTGACCGGCCGGGGCCGGACTTGTTGTCTTTGCCGAGCGTGGCGTAATGCTTGGACGCTTCTTCGGGTGTGATGAAGGCGTCGTCGTTCATGTCCCAGTCGTTGAACTCGTCGAGTTTCTTGCCGCCTCTGCGCCATTCGGCGAAGGAGACCTGGCCATCCTCGTCCTTGTCAAGTTCCTTGAACCAGCCGGGCATATTAGGCGGCATCTTTCCGCCGACACGGTACACGATTGGTTTGCGGTCGAGTTCGTCGTCGTCGATGACGATGGCGGCAATGCCCTTGGCGGCGGCGTTGGGGTCACCGGGATTATCGGTGCCGGCCACGCGGGCGCGGAAATATTCGCGGAATTCGTCAAGCCCGATAAAGCCGTCGCTGTTTTTGTCCCATGTCGCCAGGTTGCTGCGAAGCGAGCCTTGCATTTCGTCCTGATTTAGTTTGCCGTCGCCGTTGTTGTCACGGCGTTGGAATTCTTTGTCGGCCCATTCGTTGAGAGCTTCGGGGCTAGAGGCTGCGCCTGGAGGCATTTGCGGGCCGCCCTTGTTGCCGCCGAACATTCCTTTGAACCGATCTTGCCCGCCTCCGCCATCAATCGCTGGCGCGGCCGGCGTGCCACTACCGGGAGCGCTTGGCGGGGCCGACATTTTCGCTTTGAAGCCTTCGTAGAAATCGAGGAACTGCGTTTTACTAATCTGCCCGTTGCTGATGCCTTTGTCCTGGGCATATTTCGTCAACGGGTCACGCAGGGAACGTGTATCGGTGAGAAGGAAGAAGCCACGCCCACGGGACAGGAGGTTGAAGAGTTGGCTGGGGTCGCTCATGGACATCATGCCGCCGCCCCCGCCGCCGCCAAATTGGAACCCGCCGCCCGAAAACCCGCCTTTGCCTTTTCCGCCGCCTGGTTGGCCTGTGGTAATGGCAGGCAACACCAGGAACAACGACAAACCCATGATCATCAAACCGAGTAGAGACTTGGCACGCATCGGACTCGCCTCCGAGAAAGGAATACTCCCCCCAATCAATATACCCCCGTCGGGTATCGATTGTCATCGGGAAAATCCGTATCTCATGCGGTTTTAATTTGTTGCGTCAAGATTTGACGCCGCCGACAAAAGTACGAGCCGGAAGCGTAAGCGAAGGATTTCTCCAGTCCGTCGCTTACGCTTCCGGCTCGTAAAGCGACTTTTGTCGGTGGCGTCAACATGCGATCAGAATTGTCGCATTGCGTATTAAGCCCGCCATAAATGACGGGCTATATGAAACATTCAGTCCTTCCATCACCGGTCGAAGTCCTTCTCCGTCAGGCCCACGTTAAATTGCAAATTGACATAGCTGAATTCTTCGAGCAAATCACCGCCGGGTTGGCTTCCGTCCCGCGGTCTATCGTAGTTCTCCAATCGGATTGGGATCTTTGAGTCTTTTTCCAAAAAGATCACGCTGCGATGGCAGTAGGCGCTCGGATCGAGGCGAATCGCCGTGACTTCGATGCGGATGCAAGCGCGATTATTGTACCTTGATTGGGTGATGTCCACTTTGGAATTGGCGATTTTTCGTGACGTTTCCCAGTGCATCAAGTTCTGATCGATCATGTTGCCGAGCCCCGCCTCGAGAATCGTGTGTCGGCTATGTTGCAGAACGCGAGGATCATTGGGATCGATCGACATGAAGAGCAGTGCGCTGTTGGTAAAGCCGAGAATCGAACTCTTGACGCGCATCTTGCCGCTGTTCTTGCCCTTGACGAAGACCACTTCCTGACCCTGCTGCTTCTTCGGCGCCAGCCAGCGCATGTGCACGCTGAACGGCTCGGTTTTCATTTTGAGTTGGATGATATTCTGCTCTTCCAACTTGCCACCCACTCGCTCCTGCGAAACCAACACGCACGAATAATCTTTGACAGCGCCATAGTTGCGCTTGGCTTCGTGCAACCATGCCAACGGCTGATCGAGTTGCGACAACTCTGCCCTGGCAGGGACGACCGTGCCTTTTTCCTGCCCCGTCGAAAACGCTGGCGAGAATGTAGCCACGCAGAACATCATCGTGCCAAAAATTCGTAGGGTTATCGCGGACATCAACCATCCTCCATAATTCTCTGCCGCCGAAGCGCTCGCCCAGCGACCACCACTTATTGGGCTGACTCGTCTATAACAATTCAGCAAATCCAATACCAGTCGGGTTTGCCTGCATCTTCGTCCCAATTCGTGAGTTCAGGAGAGCCAGGGGACCTGCGCGGACGCCCGGATGTGGAAAGGTTGTATAAATTACAAGGACGCGACGAAGCGAATTGCAGGCTTCCACTAACCACTAGCCACTCCGCACCATGACGATAAACATCCATCCAATTCTGTCGATGCCGTTTCAGGAGAACTCCTACGTCGTTTGGCGTGAGGGGCGTTCCGAAGCGTTGGTCGTCGATCCGGGGTTGGAGCCGGAGCTGATCCTCGAGTTCCTCGACGCGCGAAAGCTCCGCATTGCTGCGATTCTCGACACGCACGGCCATGCCGATCACATCGCGGGCAATGGTGCAATGAAGGAGCGCTCTCCCGCCGCCCCGCTGGTCATTGGCGTCAAGGATGCCTGTATGCTGTCGGACCCCGTGCTCAATCTCAGTTCGCCATTCGGGTTGGAAATATTCAGCCCGCCTGCCGATCGTCTGATCGTGGAAGGCGACATCCTGGAATACGCCGACCTTCGTCTGGAGGTGTACGACATCCCCGGTCATTCGCCCGGCCACGTCGTATTCGTCCTGCGCGAAACGCCGATCCATGTGCTCGGCGGCGACGTGCTGTTCGCGGGCAGCATCGGTCGCACCGACTTCCCCGGCGGCAGCTTCGAGCAGCTGGCGATGGGCATCCGCACCAAGCTCTACACGCTGCCGGACGATACCATAATCTATCCCGGCCACGGCCCGACTACGACGATTGGCCGCGAAAAACGCTCCAACCAGTTTGTGCGCCCGTGACCGCTTCCGCTTGCGGCTTAGCGCTCAAGACATGCCATGCGAGCGCTAAGCCGCAAGCAGAGAACACGCAAGGAGTCCCCCATGTCCGATCGTTCGCAATATCCCTGCGGCGGTTTTTCGCGCCGCACGTTTCTCCTCGGTGCCGCCGTCGGTGCGAGTCTACCGCTCGGTTGGTTGTCGTACCGCACCGCACAGCCGCTGTTTACCGGCCGATCGGTCGAAATACCGCGAGCGCCACTGGCGATGCCTGGGCCATTTCCAGGCCGCGTCATCGAAGTGCAACATCCCGGCGCGATCAACGATCGCTACGAGGTCAACGCCGACTCGGTTCGCCACATGATGCGCGTCGGCATGTCGCAGCTCATCGGCAACTCCGATGTCGATTCCGCCTGGCGACGCTTCTTCGTCCGCGACGACATCGTCGGCATCAAAGTCAATCCCGTCGGACGCAAGGC
>CAMAUE010000186.1 GCA_945861245.1 Singulisphaera sp. GP187 | reverse complement strand
TTGATAGAACCGCTCCCACGCCACCGCTCGCTGCGGTGATGCGACGGATGTCACGTAGCCCAGCGCCAACTCGCGCTCGCGCTGTGTCGGCAGGCGGCCTAGCGATTTGCGATAAGCGGCGTCGATGTGCTCGCTATCCGTCTGCTTGTCATCCTTCAATGCCACGGCGGCGGCCTGCTTGGCGTTGTTCATGATGAACGGGCTGTTCATCATGAACAACGCTTGCGTCGGCACGGTGCTGACGTTGCGTTTTCCAAGCACCATATTCGGATCGGGGAAGTCGAACACTTCAAACATCTCCAGCAAGCGATTGCGGAAGATCGGCGTGTACACACTGCGGCGAACGTCGTCGAACACGTAATCGCGCTCGGCGCCGGTGCCCTTCTTGATCGTGTTGCCCAGGGCGGTACGGTCGAGTTGGCCGCTCACGCTGAGGATCGTGTCGCGCATCGGTTCGACTTGCAGCCGGAGCCGATTCATACGCCAAAGCAGCCGATTCTCGGGGTCGGTCTTCACGCCTTCGGCGTTGGTTTCACTGGCCATCTGATAGGCGTGAGAGAGAACAATCTCGCGAATCAGCTTCTTCGTGGACCAGTCATTTTCAACGAATCGCGAAGCAAGGTAATCGAGCAACTCGGGATGCGATGGCGTCTCGCCGGTGGCACCGAAGTTGTCCACGGTGCGGACCAAGCCGGAGCCGAAGAGGTGATGCCAAACGCGATTGACGTACACCCGCGCCGTCAGCGGATTGTCGGCGCTGGCGATCCAGGCGGCCAACTCGCGCCGGCCGCTCTCCTTTGTGCCAAGCTTCGGCATCGAGCCGCGCGTAGCGACTTGCAGGAACCCGCGCGGGGCGATCTCGCCTTTGTTATGGACGATGCCGCGAATGCAGATATGGAAGTCGGCAATCTTGTCGCCTTCGTCCACCGCCATCGCCAGCTGGCGTTCGGGTGCGTTTTTCTCCATCTGTTTGAGCTGCGTTTCCAACTCAGCCAGGTTGCCAAGTTTGCCCGTCAATTTCGGCAGCGGCACAGTTTTGACGCTCGCCGGTTCCTTAATCAGCTCTTCCGGCAGGAACTGCACGGCATCGGCGATCACATGCCCGTTGGCGCCTTCCGTCGTTATCATCACGAACCATTGGTTGGCCTTCGTGAAGCGATACTTGCCTAGCGAGACCCAACGATTGCCGATCGGCGGCATCAACTTTTGATTGACGAAAACGGTATCATCGCCTTCGCGATGGAAGATGCGCACGGCGACTTTGTCGGCGCGGTTCGTACTCGGGATATACGCAAGGCGAACCTCGTAGTTGCCATCGGTCGTGAACTCGGGATGGAAGGTCAGCGTCTTCTCACCTTTGCTCGCGCGGTCGTCGAAGAGATAGCCGTCGCCGATGTATCGGCCCGAAAACACCGAGTGCTTCCAGGCGCCGACCTTGCGTGCCTCGCTGTCGTCGATCACTATGCCCGGTAGGCTCTTGACGGCGATCGGCGTGCCCTTGAGCGGCTCATTGACAACGCCGGCGTTCGGGTTCTTCGACTTCAGCGTCTTAATCTGCGCCTTCAACGAGGCAACCGTTTGCTCGTGCTTTTTGACCGCGAGTTCGAGTTGCGGCGTTTGCGCGGGCAGCGGGCGTTCCATGAAGCGCGACACGTTGGAATGTACGATGAACTTTGTGCTCTTGAAGATGCCCGCGAGTGCGTAGTAGTCTTTCGTCGGGATCGGGTCGAATTTGTGGTCATGGCACCGCGCGCAACCGATCGTCATGCCGAGGAAGCCTTTGCCGATCGTGTCGATCTGCTCGTCGATGACATCCATTTCGAGGATCGGTTTGTCTTGACGTTCAAAGTTGGTCGGGCCTAGCAACAGGAATGCGGTGGCGACGAGTTGCCAATAGCGCTCTTCGGGTGTTTTCGCATTCTGCAAATCGCCAGCAATTTGTTCGGTGATAAACTGCGTAAACGCCTTGTCGGAGTTGAACGACGAAATGACGTAATCACGATAGCGCCAGGCGTCCTTGAACAGAGCCGTGCGTCCACCGCCGGACGACTCCGCGAAACGGGCCACGTCCAACCAATGTCGGCCCCAGCGTTCGCCGAAATGAGGCGAGGCTAGCAGCCGATCGACGACGTTGACAATCGCTTGCGGCGACTTGTCGTTGACGAACGCGTCAATCTCTTCCGGTGTCGGCGGCAGGCCGATGATTGCGAAATACAATCGCCGCAACAACACGGCACGGCTGGCATCGGGGTTGGGTTTCAGGTTCTTCTGTTCAAGCTTGTTGAGCAGAAAGCGATCAATGTCATTGCGCGCCCAGGTAGCGTCCTTCACCTGCGGGACGGCGGACAGCGCGAACGGCTGAAACGCCCAGAACTTGCGGCCTTCCTCGATTGACGGATACTTCTGCACGACCTTCACGTTCTTGGAGCGCGGATCGGGGGCGCCCATCGCGACCCACTTCTCGAAATCGGCGAGCACTTCGTCGGACAATTTGTTCTTGGGAGGCATCTTCAGATCGGGATCGGTATAGCGCATCGCCGTGATGAGCAGGCTGTCCTTGGGTTTGCCGGGCACGATGGCCGGGCCGATGTCGCCGCCTTCGAGCAGGCCTTCGCGTGAATCGAGGTAAAGGCCGCCCTTCTGCTTTTTCGCTTCGACGGAATGGCACGAGTAGCAATTCTGCACGAGGACGGGGCGTATCTTGCGCTCGAAGAAATCGAGGCCCTCCTGCGATTGCTGCTGAGCATGAGCCGTCGGCATCAGTACGAGACCGACAGCGAGGCCGAGAATGACGAATGCGGGGGTATAGCGAGGTAGGTATTTCATCGTGATCGATTCCAGGTGCGATTTTTTCTTTATTATAGCAGACATGCCGGTTTTGTTTAGCCGCTCGCCTTTGGCGAGCGCGAATATGTGCCGCACGGCATGCAGTTCGCGCTCGCCAAAGGCGAGCGGCTAAACGCTAAATGCTAATCGTGCCGCAGCGCTTCGATCGGGTCGAGGCGGGACGCGCGGTAGGCGGGGTACAGCCCGAAGGTGACGCCGACGATGACGGCGAAGCTCATGGCCATGATGACCGGCTGGGCATTGAGTTGGGCGGGCAGGTTTTTGTGGAAGACGAACTCGCTGACGATCGGCGCGATGAATACCAGTCCGACGCCGATCAGCGCGCCGATGACGCCGCCGACGGTGGTTTGCACGATTGCTTCGATCAAAAACTGCAGCGTGATGTCGGCGCGTTTGGCGCCAAGGGCGCGGCGAATGCCAATCTCACGGGTACGTTCGGTGACGGTGGCAAGCATGATGTTCATGATGCCGATGCCGCCGACCCCGAGCGAGATGGCTGCGATGATGAAAAGCAACATCATGTAGCGGTCCTTCGCGCGTTTGGCCTCTTCGATGCGATCGAGAGGAATGACGACGATCCAGTCTTTTTTGTAGCCATGATCGCGTTCGAGATTGTCCTTGATGACGGCACCGGCGTCGCGAACCTTGTCGATGTCGGAAATTGTCAGCGTGATCTGGTGCAACTCCACCTGTTCGCCGGAGCGCGAACCAGACGAGCGAATGTAGACGGCGACGCCCCACCGAGCCCGGCAGGTGTTGATCGGCACGTAAATGTCGCTGTTGTAATCCTCAGAGATTCCGCCAGCGTTGGAGAGCGGCGTGCGTTCTTTAAGCACGCCGATGATTTTGAAATCATGGCCGTTGACCATGATGGTTTCGCCCGTTGCCGATTGAAAGGGAAATAACGCTTCCGCGACATCGGCGCCGAGAACGACGTAGTTCTCGATGTTGTCGTCGTCGGAGTCGTTCAGGAATCTGCCGTCGACGAGTTCGATCTTGTTGACATTGCGATAGCCAGCCGTCGTGCCCACGACACGTCCGTTGTGCATGCGATGCAGACTGCGGATTTCTTGCTTGAACATGCGCATCGGCACGCTGCCGACGATCGTGTCGAGTTGCTTGAATTTCGCGTAATCGGCGTGGGTCAGACCGTAGGCGAGGGTCATGGTGCGTCGTTGATTGGAAGAGTCATCCGGCGGTTTGACACTTTGAACGATGATGTTGGTCGCGCCCTGGCGTTTGATGTCTTCAAGCGCGTCCTGCATGCTGCCTTCGCCGAACGCCATCAGCGTGATAACCGCGCCCGTGCCGATGACAATGCCCAAGACCGACAGTGCCGACCGCAGCTTGTGCAGCCACAAGCTGCGCACCGCAAGCACGAAACTGCGGCGCGATTTGTCCCATAGCAGAAAGAACTGGTTGAGGTTTGTACGCATGGTTCGACCTTTTTTCGTTTATTGCTTGCGGCTTAGCGCTCGGATAATCCGACCTGAGCGCTAAGCCGCAAGCGGAAATCAGGAAACCGTTATCGTATCGCCTCCGCAAGCAGTGAACTTAACGATGCCGAGAACGCACCGGACATTTCATGGCGGATCTCGGCGCGTACGTTTTGCTCATCCGACTCGATCTGCCCGTCGCGCATGCGGATGATTCGTTTCGCCCAGGCGGCGATGTCGTTTTCATGCGTCACCATGATGATCGTCTTGCCGGCGTCGTTCAGCTTCATCAACATCTGCATGATCTCGTCGCTGGTGCGCGAGTCGAGGTTGCCTGTCGGTTCATCCGCGAGAATCACGTGCGGGTCGTTCACGAGCGATCGCGCGATCGCCACACGCTGCTGTTGACCGCCCGACAATTGCATCGGGCGATGGTCGAGCCGGTCGCCCAGGCCAACGAGTTGCGCCAGTTGTACGCAGCGCAACCGAGTTTTCTCGTTGAGTCGGCAACCTTGGTACAACAGCGGTACTTCGATGTTTTCGACGACCGTATACTGTGGCAACAGGTTATACGACTGAAAGATGAAGCCGAGGTACTTGCTACGGATTTCGGAGAGCCGATCGTCGTCGATGCGCGAGACGTCTTCGTTGGCGAGGATATAGCGGCCATTGGTCGGGCGGTCGAGACAGCCGAGCTGGTTGAGCAAGGTCGATTTGCCTGAGCCGGACGGTCCCATGAGGGCGACGAATTCGCCCTGTTCAACGGTGAGCGAGACGCTGCGGAGTGCGCGCACGGTGACCGATTCGAGGCGATACTCTTTCGTCAGTTTTTCGATGCGAACAACAGCGGTCATGGTGATCTTTCGGCGTTGTATTTCGCTTGCGGCTTAGCGCTCGAATAATCCCGCGCGAGCGCTTGGACGTTACCCTATCATTCCTTCCCCTTGCCCTGAACACGGTCGGCCGGGTTCGGCGCGGTGTTAGTCGGGCGCTGCAGCGAAGCGCCGCCGGGGCCTTTGCCTGGCGGCGGCGTACCGGTTTCGCCTTTGCCTGGCGTGCCGTCCTTTTTGCCCTTGCCTTTCTTGCCGCCTTCTTCCATCTCCGCGCCGCGGCGTGTGCTCGGTATGCCGGGTTTGAGGTCGGATTTTTCGGGAAGCACTGCACGTGGGTTCAGGACAATCTTTTCGCCTTCATCAAGCCCGGAGGTGACGGCGACGAGCTTGTCGTTGCTCAATCCGATGACGATCTCGCGTTCGTCGGCATAGCCAGCCTCGTCGATGACAAAGCATTTGCGTTTCTCGCCCATCGCGACATTGCCGACCACCGATTGGATCGGAATGACCAGGACTGGCTCTTGGGTCTCGTCAGCCAGGATGGTAACGTCGGCACTCATACCGGGCTTGATTCGGCCCCCCTCCTCGAGGTCATCAATGGAAACCATGGTCTGATAGACTTTCACGTCGGAGGAGAGAAAATCGGCCTGCGACGCTACGGAGGCGACGGTGCGGACACGCCCGGTAAAGATTCTGCTCGGGACGGCGGCGATGCGGATGCGTGCCTCCTGGCCTTTCATCATCACCGTCACTTCCTTCTCTTTGAACTTGTCGCGAATAACGTCAAACGCCTCTTGATATACCGCCATAGCCAGCACGTCATGGCGCCCCAGCATGAACAGCGAACGCAGGCGATCGCTGTAGGCCGTTGGCCGGGTTACGTCGCCGCGAACCTTGGAAACCATCGCTTCGTGGACGCGGGCATTGACGAGCATCTTGTTAAGGTTCGGAATGCGGATCAGTTTTTGGCCTTCGCGGACCGGTTCGCCCTGCGCGACGATCGACTGTTGGCTGCCGCTGCCGAATCGGCTTTGCTCGGGAACGTAATAGACGATCAGGCCATCCTGCGGCGAGGTGATCTTGTAGAATTTCTCGTCCTTTTCCATGTCATGCAACCGAGCGACTTCTTGCTCGTAAATCGCGCGTTTGGCGGTTTCGTCAGCATGGGCTTGTTCGAGTTTTGATTCCGCCTGGGTCTTGGTGCGTTGCAGGGCGCGTTCCGCTTCCTTGAGGTCGCCCCATAGCTTGGTGGATTGGCGTTCGAGCTTGAACTTGCGATAGATGTCGAGTTCGCCTTGGACTTTACGAAGCGAAATCTCCGCGCTGGCGAGGCGCGACTGATCGGCGTCGGCTTGGCTGAGGCTGAAGAAGCCCTTTTTGACCATGCGTTGCGACCACGAGGCGCGGTCAAGCCAGGTCTCGCGGTCGGAGCGGGCGATTTCGATTCGGCCCTCGATGTCGTTGATTTCTTGCAGGTATTCGCTGGTCAGTTTGTCCGCGCCGCCGAGTTCTTTACGCACGTCGTCGTCGAAGGCTTTCACCAAATATTTTTGCAGATCGTTGCGCGAGGGAATTTTGAAGATGGTAAGCGCCGGGATCGTGCCGACGTATTTTCGCAAATCGAGTTCGGCGAGGTTGAGCAACACCTCGGCAGATTTGATGTCGCTTTCGTTTTGGCTAATGGCGATGGTGACTTTGGATTTAGCTTCGATCCAGTCGGAGGTCGCCTTGTTGACGGTGTTTTTCTGGGTCTTCAGCGATTCCTGAAAACCGGAATCGTCGAGTTCGACGATGGAATCGCCCATCTTCACTTGCGTGCCGTCGTCGATTACCCATTTGATGGTCGAGGCGATCGTGCTGCCTTTGGAGCCGGCCTTCACGCGGACGACGATGTCGCTGTTCTCCGCCGACTCCAGCGTGCCGCGCTCGACGATGGTGACTTTGAGTATTTCACGCGTAACCAGCGAGGTAGGTCCCGTGTAGCGTTCGCGAAGGCCGAAACGGAACCCGAAGGCGAAGATAAGCCCGACGGCGGCAACACCGGCGGTAATCATCAGCCCGATCACAACCAACGGCAGAATCCTACGGCCTGGCGCTCTCGTCGGCTCGACGTACGTTTCGTGAGTCGTTACGGACGAATCCGCCAGCGTCCCGTTCGAGCTGACCAATTTTTCGGTCGGGTGCAACGTCGGTGTATTCATCGATCCACACTCCCCGTGCGTCAATCGGCATCAGCTCAATATCCAGGTAAAGCTGCTGCCGTGCAATCTGATAATCGACCCACGTCTTCAGCACCTGTTCCTTGGCTTGGGGAAGACGCCCATAGGCTTGCAAAAGCTGATTCGTTAAAGCGGCGGCGTTGGCGGCAGCGTTGGCGGCGGCGTTCGGACTGTTGTCAGGCACCTGCGGCGCTCGGAAAGTCTCCAGCGAACTCTCCACTTGCTGATACGCAAGCTCAACCGCCTGCTGTTGTATTATAAAGTTTTTTGCCAATACTTGCAATTGCCGAATGTCCGAACGCACCTGCCCCACGATCTCGTCCTCTTTCTGCATCACGTCACGACGAGAACGTTGATAGGCAATCAAACTTGCGCGATAAGCATTCCGCTCCGCCATTCGGACCAACGGCAACTCGGAGTTCATTACCAACTGATGCCGCGTGTTGGCGCTCTGAAAGGCCAACGGCGTATTCGCGCCGGCCGGCGTGCTCGTAGTGCCATGATACTGCACATTGAACGTGCCCAACAGGCCATTGGCGAACACACGCACTTGCCGCCAGGCATCGACGAGCTGCGCACGCGTGTTCATCATGTCGAGCCGATTTTCAAGGGCGGCCTGCGTCACGAGTTCGTACGATTCCTCGCGATCGGTTCGCACGAGATCGACGCCGGCGAATACGACCGGGGGCAGGGCGGGCCAGGTTGGACGCAATTTGTCGAACCGCTCCTTGCCCGCGTCGCCGATCGCGAGTACATAGGCGTTACGCAGATCACGCCAGCGCGAGGACTTTTCTCTGAGCTTCTCGGCATCGTTGGGCAGTTTTAGCCATGGCGCGGTTTCATAACGCCGCATCGCCTGTTCCAAAACGCCCGTCGCTATATCCACGTCGAGGTCGTGCAGCTTGGCCTGGTCCGCGGGGCTGAGCGACGTGTCTTTCCTCTCAAGATCGGCTTTCAGGTCCTGAAGATTGCGCTGCTGTTCGCGCAGGTCGGTCATGCGTTTGAAAATCGCGGCGGCATCTTTGTAATCACGCTGCCACTTCTCCCAGCGTGCCGGGAACGAGCCGAGGAACTTCGGCGCGAGTTTGGTCAACGTCGAAGAACGCACACGGTCGAGTAGGGCGGCTCGCACCTTGCCTGGGTCGGTTTTCTGATAAAGCTCGTCGAGCGTCAGCGTCGCGTCCTGATAGTCCTGGATGATCTGGTCGAATCGCTGCAGATGATCCGTCACCGGGCGGATCGGCTGATCGTCGAGTTCGATCGGCACATTGAGCGGAACGCCGAGCTGGGTCTTGAACGTGTCAAGCGAAGTCTGCAGCGTTTGCTCGTTGTTGATGACCGAGCTTTGGCCTTGGAGCAGCTGCAATTTGACTTGGCCGACCTGTAGCGAGGAAACCTGGCCGCCGCTTTCGTAGGCCTCGAAAAGTTTGAGCACGTCGGAAAGCGCTTTGACGTTGTCGGCTTCATAGCGGACGACGAAGGACTTATAGAGAGAAGGGAGAAAGCCTTCGGATGTTGGCGAAGCGTTGATGCCGAGGAAGAGCGAGCCGGGCGTCGCCGCCCCGCCGACGGCGCCGAGACCGGCAGGCACGACCTGCTGTCGAGCGGGATTGCCGCCCGATAGCGTGCCGAGCAACGGCCTGCCCGAAGCGAGACTCCCCGCCGAGGTGACAGCGCCAGGCAGCGGCGCGGACAGATCGCCGCCGCCAATCATGTATTGGTAATATTGCTTACGAAATCGTGAGTAGTTGCGAATCTCGTACAGCAGGTTGCGCTCAGCCAAGGTGAGCGGCTCCAGCGAGACGGCCCTGCCGCCGCCGCGCAGGAGCGGTTGGATGAAATCGAGATTGAGCGACGATACGCTCGTCAACCCGTTCGTTGTCGGATTGGGAAAATTGACGACCGTCTGATTGGCGAAGCCGATCAACAGCAGAGCTCCCGTCGAGAAGAGCTTGCTCACCCCGGCCGTGGACGCATACGACCAGCGATCGCCGTCGCCCGTCCCCACGTTGGCGCCTGTGCGTTCGCGAAGCATCTGCTCGAGCGCCAAATACTGTGCCGAGAATGCGAAGCGTTCGCGCGTCACAGGCAGAGCTGTCAGGTAGAGATCCTCACGCCGCGATTGAAATTCTCGACTATTGATGAGGCCCATTTCCATCGCCTGATCGATGCGAAGTAAGTACGGCTTCGCCTTGACGCTCGGCAGGTCATCAACGGGCTTCGGGGCCGGCAGAGGATCGAATACGTCCTTTTGTTTTTGCAATAACGCAACTTGTTTAATCGTTTCAGCGACGCTCGGCGAATCGCCGTCGCGGCCACCGGCGGTTCGCTCGGTGCGATTGCGGGTGTCCCACTCGGCGAGGAGGTCGATGTAGCCGTTGCCTTCGTAGTAGCCGACGCCGGCGCGGCGAGGTTTTTGTGGGTTGGGGCCGAGGAATCTCGCTGCGGGATCGTCCGGCGGCATGGGCGGATGATCCGGGGATGCCGGATCGGCGAAGCGAGCGCGCATGTCGGGATAGACGTGCATGTTTTCGATTTTCCACTGTGGGAAGACATCTTTTTCACGCAGCACGCGATCGACTTCGCAGTCCGCTTGTTTGCGATAGAAGATTCGCGTACAGCCGCCGGCACATATCATGCAGATTACCAAAAGCACCCAGATGCCGCGCTGGCAGATTATGTTGATCTTGTGCATTTTTCCCATTCCGCAACGATAGATCGACGAGAACCGGAATGCGTGGAAAATCCGGCACAATCGTTATCGACGGAATTGTTTGCCTACTTGAACATTCAGCGTTTTCCGCTTGCGGCTTAGCGCTCGAAAGACGCACAGCGAGCACCAAGCAGAATTCAAATGCGCGCAAAAAGACGCCGTCGCGACGGATTTCATCCCATCGCGCCGGCGTCATTGGGCCAATGCTTGAGTTAGCGAACCTTCTTCACTTCTGGAGCTGGTGCGGGATTCGGATTCACCCGGCGCGAGTTTTGAATCTCCCGCTGCACCGGTCGGACCGGCAACACGCCACGCCCCGTGTTCTTCTTGAACTCCTCATACTGTTTGCGTTGCTCTTCGGTCAGCACTTTCAGGGCCTTCGTCTCGGCGTCTTTCTGAATCGCTTCGATCTGCTTCTTCTGGTCGTCGGTCAGTTGGAGACGCGCTTGCACGCCCGGCGGGATGAGCTGGCCCGCACCGCCGACCGCAATCGGCACGATTGGCCGAACGCCAACGTCAGGCCG
>CAMAUE010000185.1 GCA_945861245.1 Singulisphaera sp. GP187 | reverse complement strand
TCGCTGCCCTGCACCGCCGGGTCACATCGCTGCATGTACGTTCGCGCCCGCGTCATCAGGTCGCCGCCGGTCGCCGTTGCGGTCATGCGCTTGGACGCTGTCGCCGTGGATCGCCGATCCAGACTGCGGGCCACGCGGTGCAGTAGCTCACGCTCGGCGATGGTGATCTCCGGCATATCTATCGCCGGATCGCCGCGCCATACCTCATATGGTCGCCCAGTGGGATGACAGCACGACGGCGAGCCGGGCGCGACGACGTAGCCGCCCTCTCCCCGCGTCTCGATCAGCGTCTCGCCCGTCGCCATGCGCGCCAGCTTACGGTTGCCGGCGATGGTCGTCTCAGGACACCGATACCAAAGGTGATAGCCGCCGGATGGCGTGCGCGAGGTGACCAGCACCGTCATCAGCCCGGGCGCGGCCGCCTCGACCATGCGGGCAAACTCGGCATACGTGGCGTCGGCGTCATGGTCATAGTCGATGACCTCCAGGCCGCCGGACACGGTGCCGCATATCGCTGCGATGCCGTAGGGCGATGCGCCGCCGAACCACGCAGCACGCTCGGCATCGGTCGATAGGCGCGACTGGTGCGCCGTCCATGCGATAGCCGGGCGCTTCGATCTATCGCGCCGGACCGGGATGATGCTGATGCCGACGGCGTGATACTGCTCCGCGCGATCGGCCACGGTGTTGATGGCGGGGGGGGGATTTGCTATACTGGTCATACGTCGATCCTCATGCCGTCATCGCGTCACCTAGCCGGCTCGCGATGGCGGTTTTTTCATTTCGCGCGATCAAAAAAACTCAATAACTGCCGGATCAACCTTGCGTCGTCGTGTCGCCTTAGTCGCCGGCTGTGCAGCACGCCGGTCCAAAAATGCCTGTAGGTCGTCGGACATGATCCGCCATCGTGGGCGTGTGCCGTCGCCGACGTTGATGGCCTGCAGCTGCCCGCTGGCGATCCAGCGCAGCACCTTGTGGGCGTCGACGCCCAGCTGCCGGGCGACGGCGGGGGGGGTCTGTGCGATGTTACTGGGCATGGCACACCGCCTCTCTCGGCTTAGCACGCCGTGCGGCGCGGAGCAGGACCATGAGCGCATCACGCTCATGGTCGATGGCGTCGATGCGCTGCCGGATGGCGTCGGGGTCGAGCCCCCGCACGAGGTCTACGGCGTCGGTGGGGGGCAATGGTGCGTGTGATGTGTCCATGTCATCATCATGATGCATGGACACGCAGATGTGTATGCCGGATATATACCCGGTGGGTACTTCGTTTTATTTGACGGTCACGGCGATGAAGTACCCGTCGCCTTTGCGTTCTGGTCGATGGACGACTGCGGAGAACTTCTTTTCGAGTCTGCCTATCACGCGGGCCACGTTCGCGACAAGCTTTTCAAGCTGTTTCGTCGTCATGGCCGTGTTGTGTTTCGCGAACGCCTGCAGGATGGCATCTTCCTCGACGGTCACAACGATAGGCTTGGCGTTGCCGATGGAGTAGGATAGGTGGCCGTGGGAAATGATTGCGGGATCCTCGACACCCGGCGCCGGCGTGGTAATCTTGCGATCGATATTTTCCAGAAGCTTCTCGATCGGTATCGCCTTTTCCCGTTGCTGCAAAATCAGATCGCCCAGTATGGCCTCGATCTCTTCCAGGATGTCGCCTTCGCTCTTGTAGTCGGCGTCGGCGAGGTGGAAATGCTTCGCCAGCTTGAGCGTATCGAGTTCGGCAAAATGCTCGTAGCCAGCCGCTCGTAGCTTGCGGGTAATCTCGGCCTTCCCATCGTCATTACTGGCGGTCAGTGTGGGGAAGCTCATGCGACACCGCCTTCCGTCGCCTGCGTGGAAAAAAGCCAAGTGCGAACGTGCGAGGCAACGGCTTGTAGGCGGGCGTCTGAAATGCGTTCGCGGTAGACTGACGCCATGTCATCTTTACTGTGTCCCATGACATGATCGACGGCAATTTGGTCTCGACTATCGCCGGCGACGGTCTCAAAAACGTGCCGCAAGGCGTAGAACAAGTGGCCTTTCGTCCGCTCAATTCCGGCCTTCAGGAACAGCTTGGCGAATTCCTTGGGGATGGCGTTGTCGTTGATGATTCGGTTTTTGATTGCTGGATCGTCGCTCGGCTCGAACACCGAATTGCACCACGGGCCGCCGTATTTGGTGATGAAGAGCAAACCAGCGTTGGCTGGGTCTTTCGGCGTCGGCCTTTTGGCGATAGAGTTGCGGACGGCTTCCAGCGTCTCAGGCCACAACACGAACCGCCGGGGGATGCCGGTTTTCGGCCTTGCGTAGTCCACCCAGCCGGTTGTCAGGTTGACAACCGCCAACGGCATGGCCGACAAGTCGCCAGCGCCTAGTCCAGCGTTGCACGCCAGCAAGATCATCGCTTTGAGTTGAACCCCGGCAACTTCGATCAGTTTGATAATGTCGTCGCGGGCAAACAGCTTTGGGCCTTTCTTGGCGCGTTCCAGGCGGAGCGTCTTTTTCGTCGGACGCTTAAAGCCGGGTCCGAACAAAACCGGCGTCAACAGCATCCCTGATTCGATGGCGAATTTGAACAGGCTTCGCGTCCGCTGAATGGTGTTGCCGAGTGACACGGGGCCGAGACGCTTGGAAAGAGCGACGCGGTATTCAGCGAAGTCGCCTTGCCGTAAGTCGTCAATCCGGCGATGCCGTCCGAATTGCTTGATGATGTCGTCGCAAGTGCGATGGCATTCGCCGAAAGTTCGGGTTGTCAGTTCACTGTTGTCCAGGAGCGTACGCTTGTGGGTAAGGAAGGCGTTTGCCAAGTCGCGGAGCGTTAATGCGTCTTTGGCTTCGGGCGGGGGAGTTCGTCCAGATTCGCGGTAGTTTTTCTCGAAGAGGTATTTGTCCAGTGCGGCCTGTGCGGACGATCCGCTATCGTTTGGGACAATGGGGCCGAAAAAAAAGATGCGTCCTTTGATCTTCTTGCACCAGCGTTTGGTAACGTGGGCGGTCAACGGGAAGCTGGCGTAGGGTTTAGCTTTTTGGTGATGACGCGGGCGGGATCGGCGGGTAGAATTGTTCATGACGGCGCTCCTTTCAAGCGTTGTCCATCCCCCGGGCGCTATCAACGTCGCGGGGGAAATTATTGTCCTGACAAGCATCGCGGTTGTCAAAACGGTTGTCATGAGTTTATTGACATGGAAACGAAAGTCAAGTTAGTGTGGTAAAAACCTTAGTCGCCCCCGTAGCTCAGGGGATAGAGCATCGGTTTCCTAAACCGAGGGTCGCAGGTTCAAATCCTGCCGGGGGTAGTTTGATTTGCTTGGTATTTACTGCTCGCGACTGGTTTTGACACTCGCCCGATGCGTAAGCACCGCCTTGATCGCTGGAATGCTTGCAGGTGTTAGGTTCCGCCGCAGGTATGGTGTGGCAAGGGCGTCCTCCCGTGTTGGCCGTACCAGGAGCCGGGGCTCGGCGATTCCGTTCATGCTGTTTGCGTGAGCGTGAACGGCGTCCTTGAACGCCGCTCGAATTTCCGGTTGCTCTGTGCATGTCATTCCGACCCACACGAAGAGCGGCCGGCCCGTCTTGTTGGCGAGCGCAATCGCCTCTTCTAGATCGGCAAGGCAAGCCGTGTCGCGGGCCTCTTGGCATTTCTTGAGAGCACCAGCCGCCTTGCCTTGCGCTTCGGACGCCGTCGTTGCATCACGATGGAGCCTGGCCAAGGCGAATGCGGCTCTGGCCTTGGCTGTCGCCAGGTCCACGTCTTGAGCGCAACACGCGAACACGCAAGTAAGCGCCGTCATCGGACTAAGGAGCCATCGCATAGAGCACCTCCCACTTTCGTTTGAGCGCCAGCCGGTCCAGCGGCTTCGCGCGGTTGTCGTGACGAATGAACCAATTGAGTTTACGAGCAGGCCAGCCTTGAACCGCCGAGAACGCCCAGGAATCGCCTTGCGCGAGCATGTGGTGGATTACAATCGGTCCATTAGCGTAGAACCCTGACGGCGGCGGGTTGCCGGGTCCGAGAGGGCCCGTGTGCGCGGTCGGGCCCCAGCTGTTCTCGATGCGGCCGTACTCCTTGCCGTTAATCGATGCGTAGCCAACCAAGGCCATGCAATGAGCCCACGACCCGCTCGGCTTGCAAATGCCGTTGGCGTCGCGCTGCATCGTGAAGCCTTGATTGGAGCAAATGGCCATCGCGTACCCGGAGGCCAAGGCCTTCTTGGCTTCGCCCCAACTTTTGACCTGGGTGATGTCTTTGACAGGATGCTGCCTCGCCGTGTCCTGCAATGACGCCGGCACGCCGGTTTGGCCGAACTCACGGCATCGCTGGATGTTGTAGGTCAAGAGATCGTACTGGCCGTGTTTCTCCCGGGCGACGATACCCCATTTGTTAACAAACTGCGCTGCCCAGGCGCCGACGGAGCCATCGCCGCGAATCTTTCCGCCGCCGATCTGGACACGCGAGCCGCCGTAGGTCACCTCCTCGGCGATGTCGCGAAACTGGTCAGCGCCGCCACCCTGCATGAGCTGCGTCGCAAGCGTGTACGTCACGGCGTTGTTGGTACCGAACGAGACGCACGAACCAATTGAACCCTGGTCCTTCGACGGAGGCGTCTGGCCAAGGACTTTGTTGAACGAATCCCACAGGTAGACGTGATCGGGCAACAGATCTTTCGCTTGCCCTGCTGGCGTGTCGGCAAATGCCTTGAACAGCAAAATGTCGGCGATGGTTCTCACGGCCTCGTCATCGCGATGCCAGCCGCACCGTTCTTGGATCTGCGCTTCATCAAACGCAGGCACTGGCGGTAGAGGTATCGGCGTGTCCTTCGGAAGGAGGCCGAGCGCGATCAAGGCCGTGATGACAGCAACGCCGATCGCCCAAACAAGATAGGCTTTCCAGTTCTTGGGAATCATTTCTTTCCTCCGAAATCAGGTAGCGGACAAACCCATTTCACCCTTGCACCTTCGCCAATGCAGCCGCGATCCGACGGAAGATGTCGATCGCACGTGTTCGCGTTGGCCCATCCAATTGCGAGTTTGGCTCATCACCGAGCACATTCACGACCTCGGCCGAGATTGTCTTCCGCACGCCGACCAGCACCTCCGGGCGGATCAAGCCGGGCTGGCCGCCATCGCCATAGGCGACCTTGCGGATGTCTTCGAGCAGCATGCCGACCGTCGTGATCCCTGGCTTGGCAGCATGATCGGCGGCCGCCTCATAAAGGCCAGCAAGCGCAATCAGTTGGGCCCGATTGACTGGCGCGTCCTTTGGAAGGAGGCCGTCCGTGGCGAAGGCGGCAGCGAGCTTGGCGACCAGCGGATCGACAGGTGGAACCGGCGGATGCGGATTAGGATGGGGCGGCGTCGGGCCAGGAGGCGCGTTACCAACGACCACCGTGCAGACGACGATCGCTGTCGGTTCGTCGTTGATCGACGTGTAGGCTTCAACGCGATACCGACCTGGTTTACAAGCAATGCAGCGAATCTCCTTGCCTTCTTTCAGGCTCGGCAGGTCATCGAGAATCTCCATACCTGGATCGACGGCACGCCAGCGTACATGCTTGCCCATCGTTTCGGCCTTGATCGTGATAAACTTCCCTGGTTGCCCCGCGATTTCATTGGGCAACCTGAGTGGCGAGGCCGGTTGCGCGATCGTGCATGCGGCCAAGAGTACAAACGCGGCGGTCATTTTTTTTCCCCTTTGCGAAAGTGATGGAACAAAAAGCCACCGTGGGGCAGGCTTTCCAGCCTGCCGTGATTTGCCCTATGAACGTCAAAAAAGCGGCAGGCTGGAAAGCCTGCCCCACGGAAGCTGAAAGCGTCAGCGATGAAACAAAACCACCGTCGCTTACGCTTCCAGCATCGTGAGATGCTTGCCTGTGCGTGACATCACGGGTTGAATCGTAACACGAGCCGAGATGCAATAACAAAGTCAGTTGTGCAATATTTTTGGATGTTGCCCATGGGGTTCATGCCACATCCGGCGAGCCGGAAGCGTCAGCGACCGGAGGTATTGCATACGACGGCTTGGCCTACTCCTGTCTTCGTCTCTAGCGTTTGGATAAAACAGCTTTGGAGAAAAATAGCGGCGCAAACGAGCAGCCTTTCCGACTCGCCGGTGTCGGCTTTCGACGTGCTCCAACTCAGACGCCATTGGCAAACGCCGCGGCAATCATACCGACGAGAATCTCATTTCCAGGAGAGATCGATTCATGATCCGAACGATTACAAATTGCTGCTGGGTTTTCTGCCTACTGGTGTTCGCAAGCGACGCTCGCCTGTACGCGCAGAAGCCGCCGTACGATGTCTTTCCGCCGGCTGAGTCGCCGTATTACCGTGTGCGTTATGAGGCGTCGAAAAAACCGGGCGAGTTGGCCTATGCGGTCAACTACACCCTCTGGATTCCGAAGGGAGTGAAAACGCTGCGCGGCGTGATCGTACATCAGCACGGCTGCGGCGAGGGATCGTGCCGATCGGGTTTGACCGGCGCTTACGACCTCCATTGGCAGGCGCTGGCGAAGAAGCATGATTGTGCGCTACTGTCCCCGTCGTACGAGCAGCCCGACAAGGCCGATTGCCAGATGTGGTGCGATCCGCGCAACGGCTCCGATGAGGCGTTTCAGAAGTGCCTCGTTGATCTCGGCGCAAAGTCGGGGTATCCGGAGTTGGCGAAGGCGCCGTGGGCATTGTGGGGCCACAGCGGCGGTGGGCACTGGGCCGGCGGCATAGTGCTCCTGCATCCCGATCGCGTTGCCGCAGCCTGGCTGCGCTCCGGCGTGCCACTGTTGACCGCGGATCCGAATCGCAAAGGGATCAAGGCCCACAAACTATTCGATGCAGCGCTGAAGACTCCGACGATGTGCAACCTCGGCACCAGGGAAGGCGTCACCGAAAAGGGCAAACAATTCGCCGGTGTGTGGCCCGCTAACGAAACCTTCTTCAACGAAATTCGCGGCAAGGGCGGCCTCATCGGCGTCGCGATCGATCCGCTATCGAGCCACGATTGCGGCAACCAGCGTTATCTCGCCATTCCCTGGCTGGACGCCTGCCTGAACGAGCGATTGCCGAAGAAAGCTGGCGATCCGCTTTTGCCGATGCCGACGGATAAGGCCTGGCTCGCTCCTATCCTCGGCGGCGAAGCGCTGCCAACCGCGAAATTCAAAGGCGATCCGTTGAAAGCCGCGTGGTTGCCGAGCGAGGTGATCGCGAAGTCGTGGATGGAATACGTCAAAGACACGAAGGTGACGGACAGAACGCCGCCGCCCGCGCCGACGAATGTGCGGATCCAGGGCAATAAGCTGACCTGGGAAGCCGAGGCCGACCTCGAAAGCGGCCTCACGGGCTTCATCATCGAGCGAGATGGGCAATTTCTCGCCAACGTGCCCGAGAAAGCCAAGAACCCGTTTGGGCGACCGATCTTCCAGAACCTGCAATACAGCGATACGCCGACACAACCGCTCGTGCCGATGCAGTTCACCGACACGATGGCGGACCCCGCCCAGAAACACACCTATCGCGTGATTGCCGCCAATACCGTGGGCTTGAAGTCGAAGGCAAGCTCTGAAGCGACGATGGTTCCCGTGCCGAAGGCCTCCAGTCGTTGACGCTTAAGGTTCGCTGGTCGTAATGGGCCACGCGGCTCATTACGGACCAACGCTAATCTCACGCACCAAGGCGGGGATGCGGGCAAGCTCAGCGTCAAGCTTGGCCGCTTGCTTCATGGCCTCGGCGAGCGGCAAGCCCTTCGGCGTTCCCGGGCGACGGTAGCCGACGTCGGTCAGCCAGGCCAGGCCGAGCAGTTGATGCTTCTTGCGAAGCAGGTGGCCGATTTTCTCGGCATGCGGGTCGGGAAGTTGGGCTGTCAGGTCCACGCCGCCGGCGAGTTGTTCGTGCGAGAACGTGCCGAGCGAACGCTTGCCTTCCGAGACGGTGTACTTGCCTGGCGGGAGTTCCGTCACTTTGAGCGTTTGCCGATTGAAGCGATCGGTGTACTTCTCAATCGCGGCGAGATTCTTGTCCCAGCGCAGATCGGCGGGCATGGAGTGCTTCATCCGCCAATCGATCGTTCGCTTTTCGGATTTGGCACTGACAGTGAGATTATTCGCCTCCGCCGGCGATTTCATTTCGTGCAATATCTCGAACGCGATGACGGCATGCCCTGTCGGGTTCGGGTGGATACCATCGCCGCTGACCGCGTACTTCGGATTCGTCGCACGCATCGCTTTCAAAAAACGATGAACCGCAGCATGGGCATCGACAACGACATAGCCCTTCTTTCGCCATTCGAGCAGATAGTCGGAATATTTACGCAACACCTCGGCATCATACTTCTCGTAGGGTTTCATCCAGCTATGCTTCGGCGCGTCCTTGGGCAACAGATTCTTCGCCACGGGAGCACCATCGAACGGCGATGGCGTCATCAGGATCGCCTTCGCGCCGGCTTTTTCGATTTTGGCGATAAGCTTCTCGACGCCGTCGCTATATTTCGCAAATCGGTCGGCTGTGAATGGCGAGTAGATGCCGTCGTTCATGCCGTAACATACGAAGACCAAGTTTGGCTTGGTCTTCGCCAATGCTTGATCGATGCGCTCGTGAATATCGGGACGCGGATACGGATGGTCAGCTTCGGATAAGCCCGACAGCGTTTCGCTCGGCAAGCCGAGATTGATGAGGTGCCACGGTTCACTGGGAAAACGCGTGCGAAGGTAGCCATCGACATACGCGATGTAGAGGCCCGAATAAGTGTTGCTATCGCCGAGGAAAAGAATCTTGTGGCGTTTGGCCTGGATGACCTCGTTCCAGTCGGCTCGACTCGGTGAGACGAAGCCGACCGCAATGATGAAGATAAGACCCACGCGAAGAATGCAATGTCGCATCGAACCCCCTCGTGACGGCGAAATAGTGTGGAGTAATATGGTAAGAGTAGAATGGTTGAACGAAAAGCCCGTAGGGGGCCTCATCAAGCCGCAAGCGGATTACCGTTCAGTTGCTGGGTGCGGAAAATCGGATAACGTAAACGCCGGGGATCCGCCACAAGGAACAAACGCCATGATTCAAATCACGCAAATCGATCACGTGTCGGTGTTGATCACCGACGTCGAACGCAGTCGGCGGTTTTATCGCGATCTGCTCGGGCTCAAGGAAATCGCCAAGCCGCGGACGTTTTCGTTTATCGCGCTTTGGTTCGAGCTTGGTAATCAGCAATTGCACTTGCTCAAGAAACCAGAACCCGACACACGCAGCCCCCGGCACTTCGCACTTCGCGTGGCTGACGTGAACGCCGCCCGCACCTATATAAAGGAACGGGGAATCATCGTGGAGGAAACGACGCTGATTCCCGATTGCGATCGCTTTTTTATTCACGATCCCGACGGCAACCGGATCGAAGTCATTCAGTGGTTGGAACCGTACGATCCCGCGAGAAGTGGTGCGGCGGAATTGGATAGGTGAGTTTCTAGCTTGCGTTTAGCGCTCGCCTGGTATTGTGCGAGCGCTAAACGTAAACGGGTTTCGCTAGAACCCCTTGCCTTTGGTTTTGGTTTTGACGCGACAGATGTCGTGGTTGGCGGCGATGTAAAGCGTCGAGCCGTCGTCGCCGAAGGCGCAGTTGGCGGTGTTGGTTCCGGTGTCGATATTGCCGAGCACCGTGCCATCGGGTGCGAAGACCCAAACGCCGCCTGGGCCGGTCGCCCAGATGTTGCCGGCGACATCGATCTTCATGCCGTCAGGAAGGCCGGGGCGTTTCGATTTCACCCATTTCGCGCCATCGACAAACACTTTGCCGTCGCCGATCGTGCCATCGGCTTTCACCGAAAACGATTTCCATATCGGCAGATCGGGATCGGAGTTGGCGACGTAGAGCGTCTTCTGGTCCGGCGACAGCGCGATGCCGTTGGGCCGGGTCATCTCTTTCGTCAACAGCACGAGCGTGCCGTCTTTCTTACGCAGGAAAACGCCGAAGTAGCCGAGTTCGAGCGATTCGTCCTTGTCCCATTTCGGTCGGCCATAGGGCGGATCGGTGAAATAGAGATCGCCGTTGGCGTGATAGACGCAATCGTTCGGGCTGTTGAGTTTCTTGCCCTTGTAGTTGTCGGCGAGGACCGTTTTCTTGCCGTCTTTTTCGATGCGCGAGACCTGGCGATCGCCGTGCTCGCAGAGGGTAAGCCGGCCCTCGGCGTCGAAGACGAGGCCGTTGGAGCCTGGCTCGTCGCCCGGTTTGCCGCCGCGAGGCGTCTTGCCGGTGTAGCCCGATGGCTTGACGAACACGCTGAGATTGCCGTCCTGCCATTTGTGAACGACGTTGTTCGGGATGTCGGAGAAAACGAGGAATTTGCCTGCCTTGTTCCAGGCCGTGCCTTCGGTCCAAATGAAGCCCCGCGCGATCGTCTCGACCACGGCATCGCCCGACACCAATTTGTCGAATCGCGGATCGAGGCTTACGATCTTTCGCGGCGGTATCGGGTCTTCCTTTTTCTTATCCCCACCTTGAAGCGTCGGCAAAACGACGAGCGCGGCGAGCGGCAACAACAGCATCCAACGTGTCACGTACATAATTGATCCTCAAAAAAGTCTTGTTTAGCCGGGACGCGCCAGCGGAGCGCGGACATCGAACC
>CAMAUE010000184.1 GCA_945861245.1 Singulisphaera sp. GP187 | reverse complement strand
GTTCTATGCCCCTTAAAGGTTGAGCTACGTACCTTCTAATTCGACATTTGCATTTCGTTTTTGCACGTCGTAATCGTTGCAACCGATTCATTTTCTTACGGCAGGATGCTTCCGAACTTCCGCACCGGGATGGTTCAAGTACCGGCGCCGGCATGAGTGGCGAGTGGCTAGTGACGAGTGACGAGTGAATACAATAAGCCGCGTTCGTCTTGCTCGCCACACTTCACTCACCACTCTTCACTTTTGGAAAACCTCTCCGTGCCACGTGCAAGCCAAGCAAATCGGCAAGCTCGATTTGTTAGCCGGACGCGTCAGCGACGGGGAGAGTTTCCATCACTTGCGCGTCCGGCGCAGCGCATCGGCTTCGCGCTCTCGTGGGATCATCCGAGCGCTAAGCCGCAAGCGGAAATCAAATTTCGGAAACACGTCCTCACGGCTCCACGTCAAGGACGAGAAACGCATCGCTTGGATCGAGCGTCACGCCGTCGGTCGCGCGCAACGTGAACACGTGCCGGCCTGGCCTGATTGTTGCGGGCAGCGTCATCGTCACCGCGCGGCGATGCGAGCCGGGCGCGACATCCACATCCCAGGTCTGATCGGCGACGATGCCGCGGCCTTCGAGCGTTATCCGTTGCTTTTTGTTCTTGCTGGTGAGGTTAGCGATCACGAGTTCGCCTTGCACCTTCGCACCGGGTTTGACTTTCTGCATCAACGGCTCGAAATGCAGGCTATGCGGGTTCCAATCCTGCTGATGGTTGCCGCTCAGGCACAACGCATCCGCGGCCTTGGCGGAGATGTGGCCCCATTCGACGCGGCGGCGGAAATCCTCGGCGTTGAACTCGAACGGCCCGCCATGCTCGGCGAGCACCCAGTCGGGGGCGGCATCGAGAACCTTCTTCGCGCTTGCAGCGTAGAGCGGCGGGAAGCTGCGGTTCAGGCCCATCCAGCCGCCGGAGCCGCTGAACATGTCTTGATGGAAGAAGTTGTCGGCAGTGAAGAAGCACCGCTTGCCGTCGATCATCGTTTCGACGCCCATCGTGAACTCGCTTTGGCCTGGCAGATGATGAAATTTGAAGCGATACTCGCGCCACGTCAGCGATTCGCCATCCTTGGGCTTACGATCGAACTTTAACGGCCGGGCATCGATGAACGGGGCACGCCAAAGGAACGGCTCAGCAATCGGGCGGGCGACGATATCGAGCGCCCAGACCTGGATGCGTTCGCGCTCGGGCAGATAGTGGATGCCATCGTAGTGATCGAAATGGGCATGGCTGAACATGACGACTTCGAGCGTGCCGAGCTTCTCGTCTTTTTGCAGCTTGGCGAACTGGTCGGCGCTGCGTTTGTCCCACGGATCGAGCATCAGGCATGCGCCGTCCTTTGACTTGAGCACATACGTGTTGCCCGTGATCCACAGGTGATCGGAGACGCGCGTCCAGGGTTTGGAGCCGTTCGAGGTCGCTTGTTCCTTGGCGAGAAAACGATACTCGGGTGCTTTGCCGAGACGTTCCTTGGTAAAGCGTTCGAAGCTCTTGAGGTAGCCGATCTCTTCAACCGTCTTGAGCGTATTCGCAAGCGCGATCTGCGTGTTCTTGATGATCTCGCCATGCGCGGGGCAGAGGATGTCGGCCTTCTCAGCAAGCAGCGCACGCAGCGATTTCGCCGTGGGTTGCAGGCCTTTGTCGGTCCAGTGGTCCCAGTCGGTGGTGTACGGCGCCCAGAGCTTGCCGGTGGCCGCGATCGCGCCGCCACAGAAGACGACATGCGGACCTTTTTCTTTGCGAGCCGAGAAGGCGACATGCGCGAGAGCATGCCCTGGCGTGTCGCGCACGGTGATCGTCCAGCCCTCCCAGGCGATCGTTTGACCATCTACGAGCGAATCGTCAACGCCATCGAAACCGGTCGGCGACACGAGATAAGCGGTGCGCGAGCCACGCAGCGGCAGCGAATCACGCCAATATTTCTCGACCGCTTTCGGCGCGAGCCATTCGTTCGCCCCTTTTGGCGCGAGCACTTTCACGCCCTTCGGCAATTCGCCCAATGCGGAGCAAACCGAGCGGTGATAATGCGTGAGCAACACACGATCGATCTGCTTCACGCCATGCCGAGCGAGGCCGCTGGTTTGGACCGACGCGTCGATCAGCAGCGCCTTGTTGCCGGCGAGGATCGCATATCCAGCAACCGGCCCCGGCGAACGCAGCACGCCCGGTGCGACAAGTGTCCAATCATCGCCTGCCAACTGATTAGCTCGCCCGAGCCAGACTGCCAGCGCAAGAACGGTCACACATGTAAGCATGGATAGTACTACGCGACGCATGTTCACTCCCTTAATCGTCCGTGGTCCGTAGTCCGTAGTCCGTAGTCCGTTGCCAAGAACATTCTTCATGCATGCACGGAGTCCGCATGTATTTCCCACCGACTACTGACCACGAACCACGGACTATTTTACCCATTTTCCGAAAAGTTAAGCTATGGGGGTTGCCATGACTTTAACGATTGTGCTATCTTTTACTTATATGAATTTCAATAATTCGCGGATCCTCCCGGCGCTTCCTTGCATCTTTCTGAGGTAGAATTAGGTTGATAGTAAGGACGGCGCTGTCATTTCCGAATGACCCGGCAAGAAAGCTCACGTGCGCCACGGATTTTGATCACGCGAAACTATTCGGTCAAGTTCCAAGAGGAGACGTGGGCCATGCGAATCTTGTTTGCAGGTGTTTGTGCTTCGGTTATCTGGTCGGCGACGGTGCTGCCGGCGAGCGCGGGATGGGACAACGTGTTTCAGCCGACGCTGTTCAATCGTCAACGTACCCAGGCGAAATACTACGTTCCGCCGGCGGTGGTATACTCTTCGCCGATCGTCGCCCAAGCGGCGCCGGTCTATTTGGCGCAGTCGGCGCCGGTCGATCCGTGTAACAAGTGCCAGACGAGCTACTCGCTCAAGAGCCATTATCAACCCGTGACGACAATGGAAAATCGCACGGTGATGGAAAAGGTCACGAGTTACCGCACCAGCTATTACTACGAACCGGTGACAACGGTGCGCTACAGCGCCTACTACGATCCGTGCAACTGCAACTACACGCAAGTTGCGGTGCCGTCGGTTTCGTATCAGTTGCGTGAGCAGAAATGCCCAGTGGAGAGTTGGGTATCGCGTTGTGTACAGGTGCCTGTGCAGGCCTACAAACTCGAATACTATTGGCAACCGCAGACGACCTGTTGCAACACAACGCAAGGTGCGCCAATCCTGGCGACCCAAGGCGCCGCGATTCCGCCGCAGATGCCGCCGGTGACGAACGTGCCGAACATCACTCCGGATGCCCCGCCGGCGATTTCGGGCACGAAGACGCCGGGCATGACGAGTGCACCGAAGTCGAACATGTGGGACCAGTTCTATCCGCCGATCAATAAGGTCACGCCGACGCCGGGCACCTCCTGGCAGCCCCAGCTGGGCAGCCCGATCCCGGTGGACCAGCCGAGCACGCCGCAACCGCCGGTGAAGTTCGACCGCATCGCCGTCAACGGAAACTCGCAGGTCGAAGGCCAAGTCGTCAGCAACGACCAAAGCCCGAAGGCCAACGCGAAGGTCATGTTCGTCAATGCTTCCAGCGGAAAACGCATCAACGTCAGCGCTAACTCGGCCGGCCGATTCAACATCGACCTGCTTCCCGGAAGCTGGCATGTGTACCTGCATGGCACCGACGACGTTCCCGTTCACCACAGCCGAATCGACGTAAACGGCCAACAGCACCGCCAGGTGAATCTGGTGAGCCGCAGCAACTAAGGAAAATCGAAAAAACGTCCTCCCGATTTCGCCGCTTGCGGCTTAGCGCTCGCAAGGCACACTGCGAACGCTAAGCCGCAAGCGGCAAAACCAAATCGGGAACTTACGCCGATCGGCTCGCCACGGGAATCTCGCGCTGAATCATCTCTTCTCGGTAAATCGCGAATCCCGCCGACTGGTAGTTGTGCAACGCAAATCGATGGTCCAGCGTGCAGGTGTGCAGCCAAAATCGGCGCGGGTGATAGCTCCACGCCCTGTCGATCGTCCACTGCAAGAAATATCGGCCCAACCCTTTCCCGATGAACTCCGGCGTCAAGCCAAACTGTACCAATTCGATGTTATTCAAATCGCGCCGATCCAGTTCGGCAAACCCGGCCGGCGTGCCATCGACATGGAGGACATGGACTTCGTTCCGTGGATTGGCGAGGACTACTGCCAACTCCGGATCGGATAGTCGCGCTCGGCTCAGCCAATGGTAGTCGCTGCCGACCGTGTTGTACAAGAAGCGATAATACGCCACGCTGGGATTGCGTGCGTGCACGACCATCAGGCCGTCACGCGGGGCCGGCACGGTTCGGCTCGGTTGCTGCAACATTTCCAGGTAGTAGACGGTGACGTCAACGATGGCCATTCGATTCGTTCCTATGCCAACAACGCATCGACGACATTGCCATGCACATCGGTAAGGCGGAAGTCGCGGCCGCCATAGCGGTAGGTGAGGCGTTCGTGGTCGAGGCCGAGAAGGTGGAGGATGGTGGCGTGGAAATCGTGCATATGGACGCGATCCTGTTCGGCATGCCAGCCGTAGTCGTCGGTGGCGCCGTGGTGGGTGCCGGGCTTGACGCCGCCGCCTGCCAGCCAATGGGTGAAGCCTTCGGGGTTGTGATCGCGGCCATCATTACCGCCGCCTTCGACGGTCGGCGTGCGGCCAAACTCGCCGCCCCACCAGACGAGCGTGTCGTCGAGCAAGCCGCGCGTTTTGAGATCGGTGAGCAGTCCCGCAATCGGCAGATCGACTTCGCGTGCCTTCGCTTCGTGACCCTGGCGAAGGTTGCCGTGCTGATCCCATTGCACGAGCGAATCGCTATGCGAGACCTGAATGAAGCGCACGCCGCGCTCGGCAAAGCGACGCGCCATCAGACATTGCCGACCAAAGTTGGCGGTGATCGGGTCGTTCAGCCCATACAGATTCTGCGTGGCCCGCGATTCGCTGGCGATGTCTTCCACTTCGGGCATCTCGCGTTGCATGCGAAATGCAAGCTCGAACGAATTGATGCGTGCTTCCAGCGACGCCTCGGCTCCGGCGCCGGCTTGATGCTCGCGGTTCATTTTCAGGAGGCGATCGAGTTGCAGCCGTTGCACCTCCGGCGGCAGGCGATCATTGCGGATATAGCGCACGCGGGCCTGGTCGGCGGGAATGCTGGCATTGCCGAGCGGCGTGCCCTGATACGCTGCCGGGAGAAACGCCGCTCCCCAATTGTTGACGCCGCCGTGTGCGAGCGTCGGGCAAATGGTGACGAAGCCGGGCAGGTTGCGATTTTCGCTGCCGAGGCCATAGGTCACCCATGAGCCGATACTGGGCCGAACGAAGTTGTCGCTGCCGGTGTGCAGTTTGAGCACTGCACCGCCGTGGGCTGCGTTGGTTCCGTGCAGCGAATGCACGAAGCAGAGGTCGTCCACGCACCGCGCGACGTTGGGGAACAGCGTGCTGACCCAGGACCCGCTGGCGCCATGGCGGCGAAAACGCCAGGGCGACCCAAGAAGCGTGCCGGTGCGGGCGAAAGTCACGCGCGGCCGTTCAAAGGGATACGGCTGCCCGTGATCGCGCTGCAACAGCGGCTTGTACTCAAACGTGTCAACATGCGACGGCCCACCCTTCATGAACAGAAAGATGACCCGCTTCGCCCGAGCCGGATGGTGTGAATCGCGCGGCGCCAGCGGATCACGATTCGGCTGCGCACGAGCTTCGTCCTCGGCGAGCAGCGACGCCAGCGCCAGCGAACCGAAACCGACGGCACTCTGGCGGAGCATGTCGCGGCGGGAGGGGATGGGGTGGGACATATGCTCTTCCTCGCAATGCTATTTTCTTCCGCTATGGAGTCGGCGGCGTGGGCAGGGACCTAACACGAATACGGCCAAAATCGACTAGACTGAATCTTCCCGCCCAATCAATACGTGATTGCATCGCAGCGACTACCATGCCTGCCAAGATCGCGGACGTGCTTGCCTGTAATCGAAAAAGCACAATCCAACACGAGGCAGGCAGGCCGAACTGGAACGCGAGTTCGCCGAAGTCTTTGTCGAAGGTTAACAGAACGCGGTTTTCGCTAACTGCACGCTGAAGAATTTCGGGATCCTTGCTTCCAGGTGCGTCGGTGCGGATCCAGACAACATCGTAGCCTTTGTCGCAAAAGGCCGTCACGGCATCCAGTGGGAAATTTTCATTGGCCAGGAATTGCATGTGAATCCCTCATGCAACCTTGTAACTGTATATTCTTTCGTCGCGCAAAACTTCGCATGCGTATGCCCAGCACGCGAGAAGGTCTTCACGCTCCAAGCCGGGGTAATTACGCAAGATTTCCGATTCCGGCCAACCTTGTGCCAGCAAACCTAATAGGAAATCGACACTCAAGCGGGTTCCCTTTACAACAGGTTTGCCGACCAAAATGTCGGGATCAACGATAATTCGATCGTGCGATGTCATGGTGTCGCCTCGCTGCGCGTTCCTTAATGGTCACAACTTTCATTATCCGTCGAACCAGGCGTCTTGTCACGTCCAAATGTTGGTGATACAGGCCTACCGCACATACACAAACTCATTCGCCGACATGACGACCTGGCACAGCGACGACCACGCCAATACCCGCCGGCGGTTTGCATTCGATTCGCGCTTTTGCATTGCGCGGTCGATTTCGCTGACCAATGCAATCGCCTTGGCGATCTCCGCGGTCGAGGCCTCGCGGCCATAGGCTTTGACGTAAAGTCGGCGAACGCGCTCGGTGTCACCGGTTTCCTTGAGCAGCGTCTCGGCGAGGGTATCACAAATCTTCATCGTCCAGTCGCTGTTCATCAGGAAAAGTGATTGCGGCGCCACCGTAGTCGTCGCGCGGTCGCCGCTGGGGATAGCGGGGTCGGGATAATCGAACAGTTGAAATACGTCATACAGATTATTTCGTACCACGGGCAGGTACAGCGAACGCCGTCGGCTGTCGTAGTTCGTTGTATCTTTCGAGGTGTGATCGAAAAAATACTCGCGATTTTTGACGTGCAGCATCGACCCGCCCTGGCTTTTGTCAAGCACGCCGCCGACGGAGAGGATCGCATCGCGGATTGCTTCGGCTTCGAGTCGCCGAACGTTGGCTCGGCCGCGCAGACGATTCTCCGGATCGGCTTCGCGTGATTTCGCATCGGCATTTGCGCTCATCTGATAGGTGCTCGACAGCATGATGACGCGGTGCATCGCCTTGATCGACCAAGCACCCTCACCCCCAACCGCTCTCCCGGAGGGCGAGGGGAGAACGAACTGCGATGCCAACCAATCGAGGAGCGGCTGATCGCTCGGCAGTTCGCCGAGCGTGCCGAAGTTGTCGGTGGAACGCACGATGCCGTCGCCGAAATGCCAGCGCCAGATGCGATTGACCATGACGCGGCTCGTGAGCGGATGGTCCGGCAGTGTCAGCCAGCGTGCCAATTCGAGCCGACCGCTGGTCTTGGCGTCGAACGTCGGTGTGTGTTCATTCGCCAGGAAAACCGGCACATGTCGCGGCACGACTTTGCCAAGTTTGAGATGGTTGCCACGCGGATGGATCGGCGTATCGATAACAGCCGCATCGGCGACGCCCATCGCCATTGGGATTTCCGGCCCGGCCTTCTCCAATTTCGCGAGGTCGCTGCGCAGCCGTTTCAGCTTGGCCTTCGCGGCATCATCGGTGGCCTTCGGAATCAACGCCTCGATGGCGACCTTCTGCTTCGTGATCTCGTTTTCGTGCGAGGCTTTGATCGCAGGGTCGTTCGCCGAGGAGAGCGGATGCTCGTGCCAGCGGGCGACCTTTTTGAAATGGTCCATCGTCTTCGTGCTACGGAAGATGCCAGCCAACCCATAGTAGTCGGCGATCGAAATCGGGTCGAACTTATGATCGTGGCAACGTGCACAGCCCAGCGTCAAGCCCATAAGCGCTCGCCCCATCGTGTCGATCTGCTCGTCCACGATGTCCATCTCCATCTTTTTCTCATCGACCTCGGCAATCACCTTCGGGCCAAGCGACAGGAACCCCGTCGCGATTAATCGTCGCTGACGCATGGCTACATCCTTCGACTGAAGCAAATCACCGGCGAGTTGCTCGACGATGAACTGATCGTACGGAAGATCGTCGTTGAACGCGCGGACGACGTAATCGCGGTAGCGCCAGGCGTTACCAAAAGCGACGTTCTCGTCGAGTCCATTGGAGTCGGCATACCGCGCGACATCCAGCCAATGCCGACCCCACCGTTCGCCGTAATGCGGCGAGGCGAGTAAGCGATCGACGACCCTGGCAAACGCGTTCGGCGTTTGATCGTTGACAAACGCGACGATCTCGTCGGGCGTCGGCGGCAGGCCGATCAGGTCGTATGTCGCCCGGCGGATCAACGTGCGGCGGTCGGCCGGGGGCGCGGGCTTCAACCCCTTAGATTCGAGTTTCGCCAGTACAAACGAATCGAGCGGCGATTGCACCCATGCCGCATCGCGAACCTTCGGTAACTCAGGCTTGACGACACGCTGATACGCCCACCAATTTTTCGGATCCGCTTTCGCCAGCGTCGCAGCCTCGGGAAACGGCAGGCCCATCTGCACCCAACGCACCAGGTCGGCGATCTCGCGGTCGGTCAGCTTCTTCCCGTCGGGCATCTTCGGTGCACTGTCGATATGGCGAATCGCACGAATCAGCAGGCTCTTCTCGGGCAGCCCGACAACAACCGCCGGGCCGGATTCGCCGCCTTTCAGAATGCTCGCGCGGGAATCGAGGCGCAGGTCGGCCTTCTGCTTTTGCGGACCGTGGCACTTCAGACAGTGATCGATGAGAAGGGGCCGAATGCTCGACTCAAAGAAGCGAACCTGTTCCGGCGACACAGGTTTCTCCTGAGCGCGGGCGGAGTACGGGCCAATCGCGCTGATGAGCGCAATGAGAACGACGAGGTGAATACGGTTTCGAAACATGGTCAGTCGCTTTCGGTCTTCGTCCAATTAAAACGCAGCCCGGGAATGTTTGACATCATTGTAGGGTGCGTCAAGCGCCGACGCACCATGAACCCGCAAGCGCCTGGTGCGTCGGCGCTTGACGCACCCTACAATCACGCGAGCGCTAAGCCGCAAGCGGAAATTACTCGTCTGTGCGAAACGTGATCGCCGGCAGACCTTCGCGATTGTAAAGGTTGACGATCGGGTTCCAGGCCCAGCCGTAGCGGACGTGCCGGGGTTCGGGCACTTCGGGCGAGGAGACAACAATCGTATCGCCATCGATCACCGCGTCGGCGAAGACGAAATTCTTGTCGGCGCCGGCGATGACGAAGCCGGTCAGTTTCTTGTCGCCCGATTTAATCATCAGCCCGCCGCCGACGTGTTTGAAGGAAAGCCGAACGCGGTCCTTCTTTGGCTCGATCTTCATTTCCGTAAACTCCGGCCCCGAGTAGACGAGTTGCTTTTCGCCATAGACCAGGTTGCGTGCCGTCAACGCAAGCCTTCGTCCCACTTCCTGTTTGTTGCGCGGGTGGATGTCGTTGGCGTCGCCGATGTCGATTGTCGTTGCCAGGCCGGTGTTGGGAACGGTGCGCACCGTCCGCCATTGCGATTCGCGAATCTCGGCCCAGCCCGGCTCAATCGGCTTCCGCTGCAATGGATTATAGTTCGGCAACGCGACAATGAGGAAGGGGAAGTTGCCTTTGTCCGCCGACGAGGGGAACCGCTCACGCCAATCCGCGATGAGCGTCGGCAACAGGCGGCGATATTGAAGCCAGCGAGGCCCGTTGGCTTCGCCCTGATACCACAACGCGCCTTTGATGCCGAACGGTTCCAGCGGCGCGATCATGCCTTGATACATTCCGCACATGGTTTGATAGTGGCCCACCTTCGGAGTCGGAAACGCGACGGCGATATCCTTGCTGCGGACGGTCGCTTTCGCCTTCCACATTCCCGCTAGGCGTATCGGCTTTTCCTTGCCGGCGTCCACGGGCACGACGGTCATGTTCGCGGGAGCGGAAACGAAACCGCCCGGCCCGTCGGTATTCACGACCAGCGCAGCGAGCAGGTTCTTGCCCGGTTTGACCAGGCTGCCCTCGACGATGTAGCTACGCGGGCTGCCTTTGATCTGCTTGCAACCGATGAGCATGCCGTTGAACCAAACGACATCGGCGTCGTTGATGACCGAGAGATTGAGCTTGAGGTCTTTGCCAGCCCAATCTTTCGGCACGTCGATCCAATGGCGAAACCAAACGAGACCGTTGAAGTAAGGAATGCCCGCGTCTTGCCAGGGCTTGGGGACGGCGATGTCGCGCCAGTCGTCGGTTTTGAGGTCCGGGTCCGACGCATATTTCAAGCGAGCGCTCGGCGGATCGACGACGCCGGTCCATTTCTCAATGGCCTTGAAATAGTCGTAGGTCTCCGCATTCTCGCCGGCGACGTTGTTGAACTAAAATAGAAATGTCCGGTCATAACGCAATAGAAATGTCCTCTTTCGCCCTTGGGCAAGGAGGACAGCTATGAGCGTGCAACAAAAGGACCGGATCGAGATGAGCCAGCAAGAACGTGATCGACTGAAGGTGCTGCATGG
>CAMAUE010000183.1 GCA_945861245.1 Singulisphaera sp. GP187 | reverse complement strand
GTTTCCCGAATGCAAAGAGATCAAACGCATGCCGGGCTATGGCCACGTGCAATTCTCCCCCGACGGCAAGACCGCGCTCACCTTCACCAAGAATGGCCGCATGATGCTGTGGGATTTGGATAAGTAGCGCGGCACTTATAACGCCCGCGCGCTGGAGGCGAGCGTACAAGTCTCATCTCACGAATACAACTCAATCGCCTTGATGATGTCGTCCAGTTCGTTGGGCACCTGCACCGCGCGGTTGGCGTAGGTCGCTCGGCGGACGCCGCGATGGCCGAGCACGTCGTCGAAGGTTTTCTGGTCGGTACTGTGATAGGCGATCGTTGCGGTCGGGTCCTTGAGTTGATGCCCCGTCAGGATGCAGACGACGCGATCGCTCGGTGCGATGATGCCTTCGCGCCGCAGTTTCTTTGCACCGGCGACGCTCGCAGCAGACGCGGGTTCACAGCCCAAACCGCCCGCGCCGACTTTCGCCTTCGCGTCGAGAATCTCTTGATCGCTCGCCTCGCGCACGACACCGCCGCACCGGTCGAGCGCTCGCAGTGCCTTATTCAAGTTGACGGGATGGTTGATCTCGATCGCGCTGGCGATCGTCGCGGCTCGAATCTTCTCGACATCCAGGCTGCGGAAATAACCATCGACTACGTCCTTCTTCGGCGCCCCGTTGTTCCAGCGCAGGCCGAAGCGTTCGTAGAGTTGGTAAAAGGTGTTCGCGCCGGCGGCGTTGATGACGGCGAGTCGCGGCGGGCGTTTGATCAGGCCGAGCTCCATCAGTTCGATGAACGCTTTGCCGAACGAACTGACGTTGCCCAGGTTGCCGCCGGGGACGACGATCCAATCGGGCACTTCCCAGCGCATCGCTTCGAGGATGCGGTACATGATGGTCTTCTGCCCTTCGAGCCGATAGGGGTTGACGCTGTTGACGAGATAGATGCCGAGCTTTTTGGATACCTGCTGGACGCGCTGCATGGCATCGTCGAAGTCGCCGGCGATTTGGACCGTCAGGGCGCCGTGGTCGAGGGCCTGCGCCAGCTTGCCATACGATATCTTGCCTGAGCCAATAAAGATGACCGCACGCATCAACCCGGTGGCCGAGCAGTAGACGGCAAGCGACGCGCTGGTGTTGCCGGTGGACGCGCAGGCCGCCCGGTTGGCGCCGACCATGCGAGCGTGCGTGAAGGCAGCGGTCATGCCGTTGTCTTTGAAGCTGCCCGAGGGATTCATGCCCTCATATTGCAAGAACAAACAGCCCGGATTCAAGCCGACGAATTGCCCGACGATGTCGGCTTTCTGCAAAATCGTCTGTCCTTCGCCGATCGTCATGATCTTTTCGGGCGGTGCAAACGGCAGCAACTCGCGAAATCGCCAAACGCCGCTGAAGTGTAGCGGATCGGAGCGCTCGGCCCATTTACGCTCAAACCACGTCAACGAGGTCGGCGGCTGCAATCGGTTCCAGTCATAAGCAACATCGAGCAACCCGCCACATTTCGGACAGGCAAACGACGTATCATCCATGGCAGCCGTGCCGCCGCAGGTCGGATGAATACAGCGTTGAAAGATGGCGTCGGCGCTCACAGCAAGTCCTCGTGTCATTCGTCCGTGGTCCGTAGTGAGCAATCGATGGTTTTCTGTGGATTCGCGATATTTGATTCTTTGCTACGGACCACGGACTACGGACCACGGACGTTTCTGTTAGTAGTCATTAAACGTAAACCACGCAATCGACAAACCAAGGAAGAACGCGATCCAGGCGGTGGAGACCAAGGCCATCAGCCACCAGTTTCGGTCCTCTCCTTCGCCTTCGAATACCTTTGTCAAGTCGCCGGAGGTCAGGTCGGCTTCCATGATCGAACGGTTAAGTGCGTTGAGGTCGCCAGTTCGCGGCAAGACTTCGTTCAGGACGCGGAAAGTCAGTACCCAATAACTGTCGGCCCATTTCGTTACCGCCGCATGCTCGGCTTTTGGATTGGGTTGAACCTCGCCCGTCAACTTTGCCAATTCGCGTTTCTGTTCCTTTTGGATTTCGACGTTTGCTTCATCCTTTACCATACGCTCGAAAATCGTATGTGCCCAGTCGAAGGTGCCGAGCGCTGCATAGGCAAGAAGTGCGACCATGATTGACACGACGGTGCTGCGGGTTACCACAGCGGCGAACGTGGAGATGGAGTAGAGGATCGCAAAGAAGAACGTCAGCGTAAAGATCAGCAAGAGCAGACCGTTGGCCCAGATACCGGTGCGAATGCCGAGGGCCAGCCAATACCCGGTGATAGTGACGGCGGAGGTCAAGAACATAAATGTCAGGCCCCCCACGAATTTGTAGAGAATCAATACCCAACGCTGGATGCGCTTGACGAGCAAGAGATCCACCGTTCCCTTGCGAAGCATATTCGGGAAGAAAAAAGACGTGACGACGATGCCGATGCAGACGGTGACGATCGCGCCGGAGCTGAGGATGAAAAAAGTCAGCAGCGCCAATTGAATGCCAAGCGGACCGCCGGAAAAGACGGCCAGCGGAATGGAGCCGAACATCCAACTCGTGTCGGTGGCCCAAACGCGCTTGGTTTTCGCGGCGCCCTGAGCGGTGAGTCGATAGCGAGCCGTCTCCGTTTTGGGGTCGTCGATTGGGATCGCCTCGACGCCGCCGATCGCGAAGCAGCCGTCTCTTTCCGCTTCCTGGAAGAGCGACTTGATTACTTTGGCGTCATCCGCCGCATCGGCTCCCTGCGCGAAAATGAATCCTCCCTTGGGTAGAGGTGTCTTGGCGATCGTCAGCCTATAGGTGCCGAGGGGGTCGTTGTCCGTCTCGCCTTGCGAATCGACTTTGACGAGTCGAAACGGATAGCTGGCAACGGCCCGAAGGAACAGATCCTTCTGAGCCTCGGCGTCCCTCGGCTTCGCGGCATGGATCGTGGCGAACAGCGGTGGTACGTCCTTGCCGGCCTTCTTGCCCCAGAAAAACTTCGCAAACGTCTTCTCTGCGGGCAACGGCTGAAACGACAGCGCGAAAGCGGCGAAGATCACCAACGCCGACATCACCAACATGACGTACAGGATCTTGCTGTCGAGTGCCTCGCGGATCGAGTCTTTCAGAATCGCAAAATACTTCGTCATCGTCGGCCTCCCTGCGCTCGTTTCAGATCGATGATCTCGTCGTACGAATCACGGCTACTGGTGGGGCGTCCGGTTTCGTTTTGATGCGTCTGCAAGAACAGATCCTCCAGCGTTTGCCGTTTCTCGAGGAGATGACGTAGATGCAGACCTTTCGTCGTCAACAGAGCGATGACCGGGTCGATCGTCTGGCCTTCGATAAGCTGGACCTCCCACAATTCGCCCGCCGGCTGTACGGCATAACCGAGGTTCTGCACTTCGACAGCGGGGAACGATTCCTCGGGTGCAAGCCCAACGAGGAAGAAGCCTTTTTGCTGCGTCAGGCTCGCGACGGTTCCTTCGCGGATGACCTTGCCTTTGCGAAGAATTGCGACGCGGTCGCAGATCAACTCGACTTCGCCGAGGAGGTGCGAATTGACGAAGATCGTCGTGCCCTGTTGTTTCAACCTGAGCAGCAACTCGCGGATCTCGCGGCGGCCAACCGGATCGACGCCGTCGGTTGGCTCATCGAGAAACACGATTTCGGGTTCGTGCATCAACGCCTGGGCGATTCCGACACGTTGCTTCATGCCTTTGGAGTAGCTGCGGATTTTGTAGTGCATGCGATCGGCGACGCCCACAAGTTCGAGCATCTCCGGAATCCGCTTGGCACGCTTCGCACCGGGCACGCCGAGGAGTTGCCCGTAAAAATCGAGCAGGCTGTAGCCGGTGTGGTAATCGGGAAAGTTATGATCTTCCGGCAGATAGCCGATGCGCGTGCGAACATTCGACGTGCCTGCCGGTTCGTCGAGGAGTTTGGCACTGCCTTCCCAGCCGCCGATGACGCCGAGGAGTACCTTGATGAGCGTCGTCTTGCCCGCGCCGTTTTGGCCAAGCAAACCAAAGATCTCGCCCTGTTGCACCGTGAGCGACACGCCATCGAGCGCCTGAATTTTGCGATAGCGTTTGCGTAGGTCTGTGGTTTCGATCGCGGGCATGTTTGATTGGTCTCCCAATTGCCACTTGTGGCTTAACGTTCGCATGGCGCTGAGCGAGCGCTAAGCCGCAAGCGGCAAAAATCACTCCAATACAAACGGTGATTCGGCCTGCAAGTTCGCAATACGCAAACCGCGCCGGCCTTCGAGAACCTCAAGCAACCGCGGCAGCACAAACTCGCGCCGCCAACCGGTCATCAGTAGATTCGTCGGCGATGGCGGTTCGTTGCGCATTTTGGTGCGAACCAAATCGCGTAGATCGCTGATGGTGCAAGTCAGGCTTGCCGCCAAACCCTCGCGGCCACAGAGGTCGTTCAGCACCGCCGTCATCACACTAACCACGAGCGCGACCTGGGCCGGATCCTGCTCGCGTTCGATAACGTCCGGCCATTGCGCTGGCGCAAGTGCCCATGCACGTTGAACCGCGTCCCACATCGGGTGCACGAATTTCTTGGCCAGGCCGCGCATATGCTCCACGTCCTCGGCCGATTTTGGATTTCGCCGGGCAATCTCGACGAGGAGGTCATCGCGCACGAGCACGCGCGGCGGGCGGTTCATTTGCGTGGCGATCGCTTCGCGGGCGGCGTGCATCTCGCGAAGCATGGCCAGGCGTTTGCGATCCAGTGCCCCACTGCCTTTTATGCGTCGCCATTTGTCCTCGGCGACTTGCGGATTGGAGACATCGCGCATCGCCGCCAGCATGAAACGGGCAAATTCCTCGCGCACCCAGCCGAGCCGATCGCGCTCGGTCAGCCAACCGTTCAGGCGTTGCCAAAGCGAAAGCAAGTAGCGAACATCGTTGAACGCGTACGATATCTGCGCCGGCGACAGTGGGCGATGCCGCCATTCGGTCAACGTCTCGCCCTTGGAAAGCTGAATGCCTAGAAGCTGTGACACCAACGCGGAATGTCCAAGGGGATAGTTCAGCCCGACCAAGCCAGCCGCGACTTGCAAATCGAACCAGTTCGATGGCATCTCGCCGCTCCACCGTCGGCACATGCGGGTCTCCTCACGCCCCGCATGGACAACCACGAGTCGGATCGGATCGACCAGTATCCGCCAAAACGCATCGAGCGGCCCCGAACTCAGCGGATCGATCAGATACAATGCATCCGACGTGGCGACTTGAATTAGGCACAGGCTGGGTTCGTAGGTGTCCTCGCCGACAAACTCCGTATCGAAGCCAAGCTGCAAATGCGTGGCAAGCCGCGCGCAGCACTCCTCAAGCGAATGTGGGTCGGCGACAACGATTTCCTCGATTGGTTTCATGTTTTATTCGGGAACAGCATTCGCAGGCGCGATGATGAATTGGTCGACGCTCTTGTGGTCAAACACAATGGGTTTGCCACCGGGAGCAATAAAAACGGCGACACCGTCGCGTAAAACGACGGCTCCCGGAAAATCGACTTCAATTCGTCGTCCGCCATGTAGTTCAACAGTGAATATCCGAAATGGACGGACGCCGGTTAGTTCATCAAGTGTATTGTGGAAGTTATCAGAAGTCATGAAATTTCATTCTTTCTCGCCTTTAGAGAAACACGGTGATCTGTCGTATTTTATGTCTTTGAGATTAATTTCACAAGAAAGGTTGCGAGTCGAATACCAGAATTATCCTTCACTCACGCACCATCCGCCATCCACGGGCAGTACGACGCCGGTGATGAAGCGGGCCTCGTCGCCGCACAAAAACACTGCGGCATTGGCGCAGTCGTCCGGCGTACCAGGGCCGGGGCCGAGCGGTTGCTTGGCATCGAGGTAGGCGCGGATCGTCGGATCGTTGACCGCGCGTGCCGACATCGGCGTGTCGATGAGGCCCGGCGCGAGCACGTTGACGCGAATCTTGTCTTTCGCATAGCGCGCGGCGGCATATCGGCTCAGCGCGATGACGCCGCCTTTGCTGGCGGTGTAGGCGGCGGTATCGAAAAACGTCGGCACCGGCGAAATCGCAAGCACGCTGGCCATGTTCAGGATCACGCCGCCCGTGCCTTGGGCGAGGAATTGGCGGATCGCAGCGCCATTGGTGAGGAAGACGCTCTTGAGGTTGGCGTCAAGCGTCGCGTCCCACCCGGAGTCGGTGCATTCGTGCAATGGACCATCGCCATGTTTGCGTCCGCTGATGCCGGCAACGTGGAAAAGGATGTCGAGGCCGCCGAGATGCTGGATCGTTTGTGCGAGCAGGGCATCCATCTGATTCGCATCACGTGCATCACACGTGAGGAAATGCAGATCGCCCACATCGCCGCGATCCAGGCCGGCAACGACGACGCATGCTCCTTCTGCGGCGAAGCGCCGCGCCGTCGCCAGGCCGATGCCGGACGTGCCGCCGATGATGAGGGTGCGTTTGTTATGGAGACGCATGATATTTCTGCCAAGCCCCACCATGAGCGCAGCGATTGGTGGGGGTCGAACCCGCTCGGCACCTACCCCCACCAATCGCTGCGCTCATGGTGGGGCTTGCTTCACCCCTGCCGCCCGTATAGCGGTGCCACGCGCTTCGCATACTGCGCGTAGAAATACTCCAACTGCTCCTCGACGCTTCGGCTGCCGACGAATTGATGGCTTGGCAGGAACACCGGTTCGATGCCGCGATTCATCAGGCGCTCGGCAACTTCACAGCGCAGCATGTTCATGACCATGGCGCCGCCGAGTGTGCTGAACGGGCCGGTCTTGTTCTTGCAGCCTTCGATGGTCAGGATCGAATCACCGATCGGAGCGCCGTTGTCGAGCACGACGTCGGCGATGTCCATCAGCTTTTTGCCCGACGGATGGGCCGGCTTCGATTGCTCGCAGTGCGCCTTGCTCAACAGGGCGATAACACCCAGGCCTCGCTGCTTCGCGCCGTCGGCCATCTCGACGATGATTTCGCGAATGCCACTCGTCGAAACGACGATCATCACGTCCTTGGGGCCGAACGCGAAGTTGCGCAGAATCTGCTCAGCATATCCCAGCGTTTTCTCCAGGTGCAGGCTCTGCCGAAGCCCGTTCGGGCCTACGATGAGGTTGTGAAACGTCAGCCCCAGTTCGACGATCGTATGCCAGCCGACGAAGCAACCCTGGCGTGGAGTCATCTCCTCGCACATCATTCGGCTATGTCCACAGCCGAAGAGGTGTACTAGACCGTCTGCAGCGATTGCATCGGTGCAGAGCGAGGCGGCACGATCGATCGCGGTGCGTTGCGTGTCGAGCAAGCCATGCAGGCGAGCGAGTGAGTCATCGAAATAGCGTTGTGCGGCGGAGAGTGTCATGGTAGTGTCGATTCCCGTTTTCGCCGCTTGCGGCTTAGCGCTCAGAGAAAAATTTCCAAGCTCTAAACCGCAAGCGGAATGCAACATTTCGGTACACTATCCAGTGTACGAATCAGGTCAGCCCTTTTCGCGAGGTCGATAATGTTAGAGGAGTGGATCGGCGAAATTGTTGTCATCGATCTGCGCAGCCCTTATGTCTGCCTGGGCACGCTGAAAGGCGTTCATCCCGATTACTTGGAAATGCGCAACGCCGACCTGCACGACCTGCGTGACACGGACACGACGCGCGAGAACTACATCGCGGCCTCGGTGGCGACGGGGATCAAACGCAATCGCAAGAAGCTTTTGGTTATGCGTAGTGACATGGTTGCCATCGCGCGGTTGCAAGATGTGGTCGAGGTGTAAGGAAATCAAGCCCAATGGTGAGGTACTCCGAACCGTTGGGATCGCAGTGTATCCCAACGGTTCGGAGTACCTCACCATTGGGCTTGTCTAAACATGGACCTCGATGCCAAAATCTGCTACTGCTTCCACGTCACGCGGCGGAAGCTCGTCAACTTCATGAGGCAACGCCAACCGAAGGTGCCGAGCCAGCTGTCCGAGTGCGGCGGGGCGGGTACGGGATGCGGGTGGTGCATCCCGTTTCTGAAGCAGATTCACAAACAGAGCGATGCCGAGTTGGAAGTGCTGACGCCGGAAGAATACGCCCAGCGCCGAGCTGAGTACATCCGCGCGGGCAAAGGCAAGCCGCCGCCCGGCGCGGAGCCGATCTGCGAGCCGACGGAACCGTGACAGAGCGTTCTACGGCATTCGGAAAAAGATTGAAAGCCAGGAATAACGCGTAATGAGTCAAAATGGCCTCGTGTAATACAATAATTCGACTATGGCATTGATCATCGTAAATTGTCCAGGCTGTCAGCACGCGATGAAGTTCTCCGCGGAGAAGGAGGGCAAGCGTGCGAAGTGCCCGAAGTGCGGCGGCGCGGTGCCGATCGTCGCCGCCGTGGAACCCGAAAAACCGCCCGAACCGCCGCCGTCGCCGCCGAAACCAGTGGATGAATTCGCGGACGATGGGCCAGCCTTATATGAAGCCACGGTCGATCCCGAACTGGAGGAAATCCGAAAGCGAATCGAGGCGGAGGAGGAAGAAGCCAGGAAGCGAAAGAAGAAGGGCAAGAAGAAACTCCCCAAAGTCGCACGCAAAGTCAAGGCGATCCCGGATGCCGATTCGTGGGCAAAGGTTCGTTTCGGTTTGCAACTCATGATGTTCGGTTTCGGCGCTGGCCTTTTCGCGCATCTTCTAAGAGGCGCCTATGTCTTACTCGGGTCGGTCGAATTCTCCGAATACGCCGTGATGATTGCCCACAATCTCGAACACCGTGGTGGGAACGACGACTTCCCGGAAAATGACGGCTTCTGGGATCTGGAGAATCTTCGCATCTACCTCGGCATGATCGCAGGCCGCAAACTGCTCGACTTCGCTCATGGGAGCTTGATCCTCTCGACTGTGTCGACGCTGGCCCAGATTATTCTCATGGGCCTTGGCCAAGCGATGTGTCTGTCGGTGCCGAACCGGTTCGGAACATTCGGACAGATCGTCGCTATGATGGTATTAACAGCTATCAATTTTCTCGTCGTGCTGATCTTTTGTTTTCTGCCGGCGATAGGCGTGATGGGTTACGTCATGATTCCGTTCGTCACGCCGGAAATTTGCCTGACCGAGTACAACATGGAGCGAATGGTACCGATCAATGTATTGTGGAGCGGATCGCCATTCTGGGAGAATTTTCTGACGTTCCTCTTCTATTGTTGCCGTTATTTTCATTTCGCCCTGGCGTGCATTTTTGTCTGGTCGTGCGGACTATCGATCAAAGAGAAGCCGATATCGGAGGGGGGCAGCGGAATGACGCAGCTTTGCCTGGGCACGTTATTTACTTTGATTGCCTTTCAGTTGGTTAGCCTGTGCGGTGCTTCGCCGATTTTGGTGCAGGTGATGCGCGTGGTTTATACGGTTTGGTTTGGTTTTTTGGTACTATTCTTTTTGCGGGTCTGTCTGCTGTTGATGCAAACACGTGCCGTTTTGGATGAGAAGATCAACCCAAAGAACTTGGCGGAATGAGGCCGGAGTCCGACTTCAGCGTATTTGATCCGTTGCCTACGCTTCCGGCCCTGGAGTCGGGCGCATGAGAGATGACATTACACCAAGGAATGCCGACGCATGATCAGCCAGGATTTTCTTGACATCCTACGATGTCCGCTACGACCGAGCGACACCAGGCTACGATTGCTTGCGGATCACCTCGAATGCGAGCGATGCGCACTGCGATTTCCCATCAAGGACGGCTTCCCGATTCTCGTGGTGGAAGAAGCGCAACTGCCCGCGGGATGTGAAAGTACCAGCCAACTTCCATGTCAAAAACAAGCGGCAGCGACGCCGGCGCAAGAATAAGGCGTTCGCGCATTGATGCGAGAACGCCTTGTGGAAGATTTTGCAGACAATCTCGGTTATGGCTGGCCGAGCATTTTTACGCCTGAGAACGTACTGTCGGGCGACACCGTATTTCGATCGGAGTTGAAGCCCGGCGTCGGCTGCGCGATGTTCGGTGTCGGCGCCAGGTTGGGCGGGTTGCTGTACGCTGGGTTGCCAGTGTTCGGTGGTACAAAACGGTTGGCGTTTGGCGTGAAACCACCAGCATTCGGCTCTTGGAAACCACCCAGGGCCGGCGGGGTAAGATTCGGAAGGGCTCCCGATGTCGAAGTGCCCTGTGCATTGTTGAAACCAGTCCCGTTCGGAATACCGCCCGTAGTTGGGAACGGCTTGCCGTTCACCCCATACGCCGGCGCCCCGGTGGACGTACTCGACTTGCCTTGCGGCGGATTACCGGATGTCGCGCCGAGTGTTTTTTCCGGCTGACGATTGGTGTTGTTGCATCCGATCATGAGAGCGCAGAGCAAGCCAAGTGCGCCCCAGGTTCCCCACGGTTTGAATCGCATCTCCGTCTCTCCTCCATGCCATGAAATCCAGCTTCGGGCCGCCCCAGCCTTTTCCAAAGCTGAGCGAGTCCGTTCGCAAATTGTGTGTTCGAATCGGGACCATAACGAGAGAATTGAGGCAGGTCAAGAGCAAAAAGATAAGAGATGAGCAACGGGGTGCACGACTGCACTTGCAGACATTGATTTTCAATACGAATCACGAAAGCCCGAAAGGACGAAATCACGAAAGGAAATCGAATTGCTATGCGCAAAGAAGATTACCAAACAATGAACTGTATTTTTTCGAGCTTTCGTTTTTTCGTG
>CAMAUE010000182.1 GCA_945861245.1 Singulisphaera sp. GP187 | reverse complement strand
GCGTTGCCCTGGCGCAGCCGGCACCCGATGAAGTGAAACTCAATGCCGACACTTTCCCTCAGCTTCACAAGCAAATCCGGCCGCAGCCCGGCGAGTCGCGCTGGCTGGAGCTGCCCTGGCTGATCGACCTGCACGCGGCCAGGCAAAAGGCCGCCGCGGAGGGGAAGCCGCTCTTTGTTCTGTCCGGCGGCGGGGCCACCGGTATCGGGGCTTGCTGAAGCGCCGGCCGCAGCGTGGGCCGTGCGCCCCGTTTCTGGACCGACGAAACCTTCAAGCTGATCTCGGAAAACTTCATTCCCGTGTCCGTCAGCAACTTTGACCAGAATCGCAAGGATGCCGTGGGCGAGTTCGTCCGCTCTGCCGGCATGCAATTCCCCGGCGCCGGCGGCTCGCGCTGGTACGTCACCGCGGACGGCAAGATCCTGGGACGCTCTCCCAAGGAAGCACTGCAAAAATGGAACGCCCTTCCCGAAGCAGAGCGAGCGCGCGGGGCCGTCAAGGTCGGCGAGCTCGGCGACATCGACCCACTGCGCACCGGACCTACTCCGCCGGCGGGGGGCCTGATCATCAAAGTCTACTACCGCGCCTTCATGCGCGACGGCCCGGGCAAGCTTCGCTACGTGGTCGGCAAAGATCTCTGGCACGACGAGGACGGCAAGAAGACCGAAGAGAAACTGGAAAGCACTTACCCGGGCAGCATCACCACGCCGCAGGCGCAGCCCGATCACATGTGGCTGACCGAAGCGGAATGGAAGTCGCTTATTCCTGCCTCCCCTCGCCAGGGCGAAAAGGTCCCGGTGCCAGCCGGGATCACGGATCGCGTGATGCGCTGGCACTTGAACCCACTCTCGGTCTACGGGGAGACCACGTCGCTCGGGCCCAAGGCGGTTCGCGCCGGTGAACTGACATTGACGGTCGATACCGTGACCGCGTCCTTGGTTCGACTGCGTCTCGACGGTTTCGCCAAGCTGGGCAAAGAGCCTCCGGCTGCAGTTGCCGAAGGAAAGTGTGCCTGCATCGATCAATGGGGCTACGAGCCGCGCCTGCTTGGGTTCATCGAGTACGACCTCGCGAAGAAAGTCATCACGCGTTTCGATGTGGTCGCGATGGGCGATCACTTCGGTCGGCTCGGCATCGCGGACAGCGCTGCACGGGTCGGGCTGCAACCGCTGGGCATCTCCTTCGAACTGGTCACGGGTTCGGCGCCTGCGGATCGCATTCCTCCGGGCCGCACGCCGACGGCGAAAAACTATTTCAAGTAGTACCAGCGAACATGGCGCTATCGTTCAGCCCGTGGGTTTGCTCGGCCGTCCTTGCGAGTGTGAATGGAGTTGCCCTGTGCATCGGCAAACACAGAATCGTATTGACAAGCACGGCGAAGACTTTTATCAGATGCAGTACGACGGCAGCATCGTCAAGAAATGGCGCACCGCGCCGCTCTGGGGCGTCGGTTCCGTGCCGCTGCAGCAAGCGATCGCGATGGCCGAGGTTCTCGAAAAAGCCAAGGCGCCGCATCGCCTGTCGATTCACAAGAAGAAGGGGCACATGCGGATCACCGAGGATGTAATCCAGGAGACGCGAGCTTTCATTGAGGAGGTCAGCAAACGATGAGGCCGTGCAGGTTTGCCCAATTCGACCGTTGGCATCGAGAATATGCCCAGGCCGTGAAGCGATGGTTGCGGTCTTGGACGAGAAGGATGGCCTCGATCCCAAGGGTCCGTATGGTGAGTTCTCCTGCCGAGTACAGTGCGCCGTGCCGATGTACGGCCCGATGGATCTGACCCAGCACCGCCGCCCTGGCCACGCCCGGCAAGCAGAACATCCATCAGTGCCTGGCCACGTCTCCCGATGGCATCCGCTGGACCAAGTACGAAAAGAATCCAGTTCTTACCGACGACTTCAGCACTGGAGGCAAACGCATCATCCTGTCGCGCTGTTACGTTCGGCACGACGACGGCGTCTTTCGCATGTGGTACTCCTACGCCAAGCCCAACTATCGTATCTGCTATGCCGAAAGCCTCGACGGCCATTTGCGAGAGCGCGATGTGGATCCCCATGCCAAATCCCGAGGTTCGTTGTCGACCGCACGTCGCGGATTCCTGCGTGCGGGGGACTAGGAATCCTCGGCCTGACCTGTCCGGGCCTGCATTGAGCCCAATGCTGCTTCCCAGCCGCGAGGTGCGGTCGGTGGCCGAAGGGCCAAGGCATGAATCGTTGTCTACCTCGACGGCGGCATAAGCCACATTGACACGCTAGACATGTTCGTCCGCACGGAAGCGACCGAGCTTCAGTCTCAACTCGTCGGCTCGGATCGACGAATACTTGACGACGGTGCGCGATGTCGAAAGACGCGCTGGTCAAACAGCGACCTCTTCGACTTTTCCAAGGCCCGCCGACGCGCCGCTCGATTATCATGCCCTGCTTCGGCTTCAGTGCGATTTCCCGCTTTTCGATGGCAATGCGAGCTTTGACACACTTGCCACGAAACACGTGTCTTGATACAAGATCGTATAGAGATCCGATTACCCCGATTCTAATAGTCCGCAAGTCTGAAAATCCGCAAGTGTGGTGGTTCTGGCCGGTTGCCAAGAAAGAGTGATGGGGGCGACGGCAGACGTTGCATCACCTTCATTAACCTCTGCCAATCAGGAGATACGCATGACTCGTAAAGCGTTGTTGGATGTGGTTGGCGTGCTGGCGCTGGCGGCATTGGTCGTTCTTATTGCTGGCCCTCCGCTCCTCGCACAGAAGGAAAGAGGGGGGGTTGCGATCGCCGAATTGAAGCAATTCAAAGGACTGTTCGAGAGACATATGATGGCTGCCATCGAAGTAAACGCCAAGAGGCCCGGATTGCCCGGATTGTATTTTCATACCAAAGCTGCTCGAGACTACATTGAACAAACTCTCATTAAGCACGAACTTGCGAAAGGTCTCCCTGACATGGAACTCAGAAAAGTCACTGCAGAAGTTCTCGCCGAAATGGAAAAAGTAATCAGGGCTGAGGGTAAGGATTCTGGCAGGTTTAAGGATTCTGGCAGGTTTGTACGCGACCTAAGGGTCGAGAAGGACTTTTGCACGCTAAGGGCCTTCAAAAATCTCGCCCTCGTGAAGAAATAAACCGTATCCTCGGCTTCTGCCCAAATGGGCAGAAGCCGGGTGCCACCCCCGATACTGGGCCCAGTTATGACGAAGCGCCACGCGTTGGCAACCGCCGTCGCTACTTGCCATCTCCTCCTCGTTGCTTGCAGTGCGGCCCGTGTCATTCCGGCACCTACTAGCATCGTGGAGAAATCGCTTCGGTGCTACGGTGAGTACTCGGGGGCGGCCAATGGTTACGGGTACTTCGCCCCCGGCGTAGCTTCGCAGTGGGGCGTCACTTTCAGCTTGTATGATAAAGAAAACAACAAGTGGACTGATGGGCCCTGGTCAGGTGACAACAACGAAGTGAAACTGAGGATCGGCACGATCCTTAGCATGTTCGCCTCTGACGAATCGCGTGAACATCTGGCTGCTTCCTGGGCAGGTATGATGTTTGCCCGGCACCCGAAGGCCAAGGTTGTAATCGTTAAATCGCAAGTGTATATTCTTCCGTCAATGGCAGAGTACCAATCGGGAGAGAGACCGCATTGGGAGGCGGTCCATGTGGAAGCATTTGCTCACGAACCTGAAATCTCTGGGCCAGAAGAGTAATGTCATGAAGATGGGAAACCCCTGGAATGCCCCATCGCTCCGCTGCCTCTGTACGTGGGTCAGTGGGTTTGTGGCCGCGCCAGCGTCTGCCCGACCTCTAGCTGTTTTCCGAATAGGCATTGCCGCCGTCTTGCTGGCACAGGCCTATGCGTACTCGGAAAGCCTCGTGGCGTTGTACGGCAGCTTGGGCATCGTCCAGAGCCCCATCGCTGAGTTGATGGCCCCCCAAGGTGTACCTCGGATCAGTTGGTTGGTGGAAGCGCTTACGCCTTGGGGAGTGGCTGAAGGTGACTGCATTCGTGGGCTGTTCCTCCTTTATGTGGTGGGCCTGGCAGGCTTGCTGGTGGGATGGCGAACTCCCTGGATGGCCGTTGTGGCGTGGCTAACCCAGCTGACCCTGAAGACCAGTGGCACCGCTTCGGCCTACGGAGTGTATGAGTTTGCGAACATCGCTCTTTTCTATTGTGTGTGGATGCCCGTCGGACACGCCTTCTCTTTAGATGTGAGAAGAGGTCGCGTTTCTGGGGAACCCTCCTCTGGAGCGCGGCTGGCCTTGCGCGTTCTTCAGCTACATCTATGCGTGGTCTACTTTGCCTCGGGCGTCGAAAAGGCGAGCGGTACCCAATGGTGGGACGGCGAAGCGTTCTGGCGTGCGGTTATGCGACCCGACGCTGGCCCCTTCGATTTCTCCTGGCTGGCCGATGTCCCGTGGATCGCGAAGTTGGCCTGCTGGGGTACCCTACTTATTGAGATTGGTTATGCCTTTTTTGTGTGGCCGCGCTGGACGCGGAAGGCGTGGGCCCTGGCGTCCGTCGGGTTGCATGTAGGAATTGGCGTAATTCTGGGGCTCTGGTCATTTTCTGCGGTGATGATTGTCTTCACAGCGTCTGCATTCCTAATTTCGCCCGAATCGCTGGTGTCTGATACCGCGTCCGAAGAGCAAAAAGGAGACATTCAGGATGCCGGAGCAACCAATATCTCAAGCGGCGCCTGAGGTTTGTCATTCCCCTGGTCATCGCGGACTTGATGCGCTTTTGGCAATCTTCGGCAATTCTTACCGTCCTCAACTCGTCGGCTCGGATCGACGAATACTTGACGACGGTGCGCGATGTCGAAAGACGCGCTGGTCAAACGGCGACCCCGCCGACTTTTCCAAGGCCCGCCGACGAACCTTTGGCTCTCACTCTTGAACCGCATGGGTGTCCCGCAACAAACCTTAGGCGACAGAACAGGCCTTTTGTCCGCCCTCGACGCCATGCCGTAATTTCGTTGCACCGCGGCGCGCACGTTGCCCGAGGTTTGCAACGGAGCCAAGCCGGATTTCGTGCGTTTCGGTCCACTCGACCGAAGCATCGAACCTACCTCGGTCGATCAGACCGACGCTCGCTGGATGATGCCTATCTAAGAATCCCATCGCTCATATTGAAAGGGAACTGCATAAACACTCTTTGCGGGCAAATTACGCAGCATAGATAGGATAAGGGGACAGCGTTTCACAGTGTCGGAGAAGAAGGTGGTGGTGCCAAAGGAAAACAAGTTTCAGGGCATTCGTTGATAGAATTTTGGGGAGCGTCCGTTTATGCAATTCCGTCTTCTGGGCCAGACTGGCTTGCGGCTTCCCTGGCTGAGCTTCGGCGCCTCATCGTTGGGGCAGGAGTTTCGCCAGGTCGATATTGGCGAGGCGCTGCGTGCGGTTCACACGGCACTCGACCTCGGCATGAACTTCATCGACACCTCGCCGTTTTATGGCCGGGGCTTGAGCGAATGCCTGCTCGGCGTCGCCCTGCGGGGGGTTCCGCGTGACAGCTATCTGCTAGGAACGAAGCTGGGCCGATATGACGCCAGCCACTTCGATTTCTCCGCCCAGCGGGTCGTCGAGAGCATCGACGTCAGTCTGCATCGAATGGGGGTCAACCATTTCGACATTGTGCTTTGCCACGACATCGAATTTGTAGACATGAAGCAGATCGTGGACGAAACGCTGCCGGCGCTTCGCAAGATCCAACAGCAAGGGAAGGTTCGCTTCGTCGGCATCAGCGGCTACCCGATGAATATCTTTCGCTACATCCTCGAGCGCACGGAGCTGGACGTCGTCCTTTCGTACAATCATTACACATTGCAAAACACGATGTTGGCGGATCTGGTCCCATTTCTGAAAACGAAGGGTGTCGGCATCATGAACGCGGCCCCGTTCTCGGCGCGGCTCTTGACCAACTCGACGCTGCCCCCCTGGCATAAGGCGACTGCCGAGGTGCGCGGCATCTGTCGGCAGGCGGCGGAACACTGCACGGCGCGCGGCGTGGACATCGCCCAGCTCGCGCTGCAATACTCGCTGGCGAACCCGGACATGGCGACCTGCGTTGTCGGTTCCGCCAATCCGGACAACGTCCGCAACTGGGCCGCGTGGGCCGACCTGCCGCTCGATCAGGAACTCTTGAACGAAGTGCTTGATATCTTAAGGCCAATCCATAACTGGTTCTACATCGAAGGCCGGCCGGAAAATAACGATCCGCAACAGGAGACCCCATGAAAGCGCTCTTACTCGAAGCGCCCAAGCTGTGGAAGCAAATCGACGTGCCCGCCCCGGACAAGCCCAAGCCCGGCGAGGCTCTCGTTCGCGTCCATCAAGTCGGCATCTGCGGCACCGACCTCAGCGGCTACCTCGGCAAGATGCCGTTCTTCAGCTACCCACGCATTCCGGGGCATGAACTCGGCGTCGAAGTGCTCGATGTCGGCCCCGATGTCGCCAACGTTCGGCCCGGCGATCGCTGCTCGGTGGAACCGTACATCAACTGCCAAAAGTGCTACGCCTGCACGCGCGGCCACACCAATTGTTGCGAGAAGCATCAAACGCTGGGCGTTCACTGCGATGGCGGTCTGCGGCCTTTCTTCATCGTGCCGGCGAGGAAGCTCCACGTTTCCCGCCAGCTCGCCTTTGAGCAGCTTGCCCTCGTGGAGACGCTGGCGATCGGCTGCCATGCTATCAACCGCGCGGCCCTGCAAGCTCACGAGTCGTGCTTGATCATCGGCGCCGGTCCGATCGGGCTGGCGACGCTGGAGTTCGCCAAGCTGACCGGCGCGAAGGTCATCATGCTCGACGTCAACGAGCAACGCCTTGAGTTTTGCCGCAAGACCATGGGCGTGACGCACACGATTAAGCTCTCGGATCAAGTCGAACAGAACCTGCGTGAATTGACCGACGGCCATCTCCCTGATGTCGTGATCGACGCCACCGGCAACAGCAACTCGATGGCCAGTGCCTTCAGTCTCATTACGCATGCGGGTCGGCTCGTCTTCGTCGGCATCACCACCGAGGAGGTTCGCTTTCGGCATCCGATTTTCCATAAGCCAGAGGGGACGCTGCTCTGCTCGCGCAATGCCCTGTCGGCGGATTTCGCCCGCATCATCAAGCTCATCGAGGACGGACGCATCGATACGACACCGTGGATCACGCATCGCACCGCCTTCGAGGACATGATCGACGTGTTCCCATCGTATACGAAGCCAGAGACTGGCGTCATCAAGGCGGTCGTGGCCATTGGGGAATAAGTTTATTCATCGGAGGTTGAAGCGTAAGCGAGGCATTCCGTCAGCCTCGCTGACGCTTCAGCCTCGGAAATAGGCATCCGCAAACGACAGGAAAGTCAGCATGATCCGATCCAGTGTAACCATCAGTCTCGTCCCCGAAGTGCGCGGCGGACCGTTCGTGTTTTGGGATGACTTGCCCGGTGCCTGCCAAAAGGCGAAAAACCTCGGCTTCGACGCCGTCGAAGTCTTCCCGCCTGCCGCCGACGCGGTAGACCGCAAGGAGCTCGCCAAGCTGCTCGATGGGCACGGCCTCGCGCTCGCCGCGGTCGGCACCGGCGCCGGCTGGGTCAAGGGACGCTTGCACCTGTGCCTGCCCGACCAAGCGGCGCGGACCAAGGCCCGTGCTTTCATTCGGTCGATCATCGACTTCGCCGGCGAGCTCAACGCCCCCGCCATCATCGGTTCCATGCAAGGACGCAGCGGCGACGGCGTCGATCACGCTACCGCGACCGGCTACCTTAGCGACGCTCTCGAAGAACTCGGTGACCATGCCCGGCAGTACAACGTACCGCTCATCTTCGAACCGATCAACCGCTACGAAACCAACATGGCAAACACGGTCGAACAGGGCGTGCGATTGCTGAAGGGCCTGTCCACGAAGAACGTCGCGCTCTTGGCCGACCTGTTTCACATGAATATCGAGGAAGCGAACATCGCGTCGGCGATCCGAGCCGGCGCGGGGCACATCGGACATGTCCATTTCGTCGATTCTAACCGTCGCCCGGCCGGAATGGGTCATCTCGATTTTCATCCGATTGTCGTGGCCCTCCGCGAGATCGGCTACAACGGCTTCTGCTCCGCCGAGGCGTTTCCGTATCCCGATCCCGATGCCGCCGCGGCGCAAACAATCGCGGCGTTTCGCAAGTATTTTCAATCGTGAGTCCGCCAATGCTGAAACACATGCTCCTGCATCCGAAGATCAACGAAGTGCTTGGCCGAGCCGGGCATCATGCGAAAATCCTCATCGCCGATGGCAATTATCCCGCGTCGTCCAAGCGCGGCCCCAACGCGGAGCTGGTTTGCCTCAACCTGATGCCTGGCGTCGTCACCTGCGCTCAGGCGTTGCGGGCCGTGCTCTCGGCCGTGCCGATCGACATGGTCAACACGATGATGTACACAAAGGACGATCCCTACACGCTGGATCGCGATCCACCCGCCTGGGACGAATTTCGCGCGGTACTGCGAGATGTGGGGCTTGACTTGAAACTTGAGCCGATCGACAAATGGGATTTTTACAAAGCGGTCGAAACTCCCGATCATGTGCTGACGATACAGACCGGGGATCAGCAGCGTTTCGCCAACGTGCTTCTGTCGATCGGTGTTCGCATGGAAGGATGAACGCTGCGATGATTGATGCCCACCACCACTTTTGGCAGCTTAGCCAGCCGTTCAACTACGGCTGGCTCGACGCGCCAGCGCTCGCGCCGATCAAGCGAGACTTCTTGCCCGAGCATCTTGAATCGCTGATTCAGCAGACGCCGATCCGCCGCTCGATCTTCGTGCAAACGCAGCATAACCTCGCCGAAAATCGCTGGGTGTTGGGCCTGGCCGAGTGCCATCCGTTCATTGCGGGTGTGGTCGGCTGGGTGGACCTGGCCAGCGCCGCGTGCGAGCACCAACTGCTTGAATTCACGGGCCATCCGAAGTTTGTCGGCGTCCGCCACGTCACGCAGGACGAGCCAGACGACGATTTTATCATCCGGCCGGACGTACTGCGCGGCCTCAAGGTCCTCGAAAAACATGGGGTGCCGTTCGATCTGCTTTTCTACGTCAAACACCTGCGCCATGTTCCCGCCCTGGCGCGGCACTTGCCCGCGCTGCCGATGGTGATCGACCATCTGGCCAAGCCGCGTATCAAGGACAGGCAAACTGACGACTGGCTGCCGCATCTTCGCGCGGCCGCCGCTTTTCCGAATGTGGTTTGCAAACTCTCCGGCATGGTCACCGAGGCGAACTGGCGGCACTGGACCGTCGCGGACCTCAAACCCTATGTCCAGGCTGCGCTGGAAGCCTTTGGTCCGGAGCGGTGCATGTTTGGCTCCGACTGGCCCGTTTGCGAATTGGCCGGCTCTTACCACCAGGTCTACGAGGCCCTCGTTGCGGCGATTGGCCCGATCCGTGCTGATGAGCAGCGCCAGATTTTCGGCGGCACCGCAGCCAGATTCTACGGGCTAGAGACCTGACGGGCCTCTGGTGGATTCGGCCAATCCTCATGAAAAGTAAACCGTCACTTCTGCCTTCCAGGAGTAGCTATACCATGCGTGGTTGGGAATATCGCATTGTCCGAGCCTGAGCGCCAGCGAAGGGCCAAGCGTTGCCCTTCGCTGGTGCTCAGGCTCGGATCAGTCAAACTCAGCCGCGAGCAGTATATCAAAGCCGTGAAAAGACGGTTGGCTGGGCCACGACTATATATAGGAGCACACGCTCAATTATTGGAATTCGCCATAAGCCGCGGACGCCAAAATTACGCACCTGGGCAAGGAACTGTGCGTACTCGCCGACGTGAAGGTGAAATACATTGTCTCTCTGGGACTGTCGCTGGATCAGAAGGAAGTCTTATACCTATCGTTTACCGAGAAGTAGCCTTGCCGGGGATTATGTGTTGATGTACGTCAAGGAAGCAAGCATACAACACCTTTCATAGGTGCTTTATCATTGCCCAGTCGATACCACGGCGAAGGTTCGCTCGATTCGGCTCAGGTTTCCCTGCTTGTCCTGAACGGACACCTCAACCTTGCCGCGCGCCAGTTTCTCAACCGATCGAGACAGCTTCCATTCCCAGACACCAGGCGACTTCGACGTGAACTTGGATGCCAAAGCTTGCCCCGCGGGGACGCCGTCCACCTCGAAATCAGCGACGACGCGAAACGTCTTCATGTCCAGGCCGCTATCGTAATCGTACATACCGATGAGCAGGCGAGTCAGGTCGGTGTTGGCGCCTGCGTGCGGGTACGTCAGGGTTAATGTCGGGCGATTGTCGTCTTGCACCCAGCCGTTGCCGCGAGCTGTGGGCACCTTCGGATCGAAATCGAGATCGATCGGACAACCGAGATCGATCCAGCGGACGAGGTTCATGCGGTCGTCGTCGCTGAGCGGCGTGACCTTGATCTTTTTGCCGTCGGGGCTTTGGTAGGTTCCCGCGACGGCTTCGGGCGGGGGCATGACACCCCCTTGGTAAGCGAGGTTGACGAGTCTGTTGTTGCCGCCCATCTTCGGGCTGAATGGTTTGCCTTGAAAGATAAGTGACGCGGGACCGCCGGGGATTGTCTCGTGGGCGAAATCGTCGTTGCGGAAACCGTCGAGGCGGGCGCCGAAGATTTTCCAGATGAGCAGACTTCGCCTCGCCTGGAAGGAACGCACATAGCGCGAAGCCTGCGGGTGGGGCCACGGCCAGCGCATATCAAACTTGTGTCAGCGATAGGACTTCCGTGAGAAACGCGGTGCTGGCCATGCATGAAACCATTTTGCCGCGGAGACTGTCTTTCTTGGGATGACGCTTCAGGAGAGTGATGGCGAAGCGTCGGAGCCAG
>CAMAUE010000181.1 GCA_945861245.1 Singulisphaera sp. GP187 | reverse complement strand
CCGCCGCCACCTCGTTCTGCTGATAGAGAGTTTAGTCCCGAGAGCACGTTGATATCGTCTGTGAATTCCCGTACTTCCTGGAGAATCGGCGACAGGTCGCGAAGCGGCCCCTCCTCCCGCGGCGTCCAGTTCGGCATGGCCATGCCATTGGGAACGTAGAGCCAAAGCAACCGATTGGGAGCGGCCGGCGCTCGGTCGTTGGCATGAACCCACGACTCCAGCGGCCCCATCGCTTCCAGCCACGGCAGCGCAATGCTCGCACCGATGCCACGCAGCACCGAGCGACGCGATAAATGCTTGTTCATTGTCCTTGGTCCTTTCCTCGACGTAAACGGAACGGATCGCTTTGTACGATGGCGATCACCATCCGGGAGAATTTGAAGTCGCCTGCCGGTTTCCTATTGCGGCCTTGTGTCAGGCTGGAGAGCTGACCTACAGCCCAGTCAATCTCCCCGTGCTGTCGCCAAAGCGGTCGAGTTCCAGGCCGCCCCAGTCCATGAGGCTGAGGAACAGGCTGCACATGCGCCGGTTGGGGGCATTGAGGTAGTCGAGCACGCGGCCGCCGCGGAGCCTGCCGCCCGCCCCGCCAAGCAGGATCACAGGCAACTGCCTTGCGTCATGGTTGCCGTGCAGCATGCTCGAACAGTGCATGATGGTGGTGTTGTCGAGCAGCGTGCGGTCGCCTTCCCGGACTTCCGCCATCCGCCCGCAGAGGTAGGCGAGCTGGGACATGAAGAACTGGTTGACCGCAACGAGTTGTTGCGGCTGGGTGTGGGCCATCTGGTGATGCTGATCGTTGGCGCCGACGTGCGCGTGAGTGATAATCGAGCCGTCGTTGCAATACTTGAGGGTTGCGATCCGCGTCGAGTCGGTGCGGAAGGCGAGCAGCACGATGTCGTTCATGAGCCGCCAATAATCCGGGATTTCAGCGGGAATGCCGTCGGCCGGCCGCGGACGATCGGGGGCGGCCAGGGTCGGCCTCCAGGCGCCGGCAGCCCGCTCCTGGCCGGCGCGCCTGATGCGCCCCTCGATCTCATGGACGCTTCCGAGATACTCCTCGAACCGCTGCTGGTCCGAGACCGAGAGTCGCCGGCGCAGTGACCGGGCGTCTTCAAGCACGGCATCGACGACGCGGCGGTCGTCGCGGTTGCGCTCGCTGCGGAAGAGTTGATCGAAAGCCAGCGCCGGACGCGTCTCAGTCCAGGTCGGCGACACCGCCGTGCTCCACGAAATGTGCGAGCTGTAAAGCAACGGATGCCCGTCCTGGAGGCCCGGAATCGGGCCTTCACAGCCGAGCACGAGCGAAGGCAGCCGGGTGCGGTCGCCCATCCGCTGCGCCATCAACTGGTCGAAACTGACGCCGGTGCGGACCTCGGTTCTCGACATGGGGGCGCCGCTGAGCATGTTCCCCGTCTGCATGCAGTGGATGACCCCGTTGTTGGCCTGTTCGTTCCAGAGGCCGCGGAGGAAGACCAGCCGCTCCTTCCAGGGTGCCAGCGGTGTCAGGCAGGGCCCGAGTTCCATGGTGGCTCCCTGTCCCCGGGCCCACCAGTGTTGCGAGTGAAAGCCCATACCGTTGAAGGTGACGAGCGTGCGGGTTGGCGGCTGATCGGCAGGTGTCGTGGCCGCGGCGAACGGCAGCGATTCGAGCCACGGCAGGGCCATGGACACGCCGAGCCCGCGCAACAATGTGCGTCGTGAGCAGATCGAATCTGGTTTGATAAACATGGAAAAGTCCTCTCGGGTTCAGGGTTCAAGTTCAGGGTGATGCTGCGACGGCCTCCGGCCGAATCGAGCGAAACTGCTCGCTGCGGACGATGACGAGCAGGGCGTCCGACCAGCGTCCGCCGCTGGCCATGGTCTTGGTCACATTTTCGATCAGCTTCCGGTCCGACAACTGAACCGATCGGCCCAGCGAGTAGCCTACCAGTTTTTGGGCGAGGGACCGCAGCAGATCGTCACGCCGGGGGCCACCGACGTAGTTCCGCAGGCCGGCGAAACCGTCGATTTCGACCCCATCGCGCGTGGTCGCCTTGGCATCGCCAGGCTTCAGATCTTTGGCGGGCCGCAACCTTCCAAGGGCATCGAATTGTTCGAGCGTCATGCCGAAGGGGTCGATGCGAATATGGCAGCCGGCACAGTTTGGATCCTTGCGGTGACGCTCCGTGATCTCACGCACGCTGAGCCCGGCGGGAGGAGTCTCCGGCAGTGGCGGCACGTCGGGTGGGACCTTGGGCAGCCGCTCGCCGAGCATTTGAACCACCCACGCCCCACGCTTGACAGGGCTCGTGCGTGCGGCGGCCGCCTGCTTGGCGAGCACCGCGCCAAAACCGAGCATCCCACCGCGGCCATGGGCGGCAACCTTCTCGACGCGGCGCCATTCCGGACCCTTCACGCCCGGGATGCCGTAGTGCTTGGCAAGAATATCGTTGATGACGACGGCATCAGAGGCAATCACGTCAGCGACCGGACGGTCGTTTACTAATAAATCCTCGAAGAACCGCACCGGCTCCTCGGCCAGCGCGTCGCGCAGGGCCGGCGTGAACTCGGGGAAATGCTTCAGGCTTCGGCCGTGGTTGGCGACGAAGTCCCGCACCCCCAGCCAGCGAGCGCCGAATTCCTCGGCCATGCCGCGCATTCTGCCGTCCTTCAGCATCCGGCGCAACTGCTCTTCCATGACGGCGGGTTCGTGGAGCTTCGCGGCCTTCGCCCGCAACTCGTCGTCGGGGATCGACTCCCAAAGCAAGAAGCTCAGCCGCGTCGCCAATTCATCTCCCGACACCGGCCGCCACCGCGGCCCGGGTGCCGGTTGTTCGACCCGGTACAGAAACCACGGCGACGAGAGGACGCGGACGAGGGCGGCCCGGAACGCCGGATCGTGCTTGACGCCATCTTTACGGTCGGCGTGGTAGGACGCGAGAACGGCCTTGCGTTCGTGGGCGGCAAGAGGCCGGCGCCAGGCCCGGGCGGCGAAGGCGAGCAGCGCATCCAGGTGCCCCGGCTCTGCTGCGACCTGGGCCGAGAGGAAGGCCTTCTCCTCCCGTTTGATCTGCTCATCGAACAGCTGGATGTAGAAGAACATAATCCGCGCGCCGTCGTTCGGCTTCCGATAATACTGAACGAGTCCCTCATACGCGATCGGTGTGGCGAGCGCTTGCTCGCTCACAAACTCCAGTTCGCTCCACAACCGGTCGATCTCCGCCCGGCCCGCGTCGTCGAGCAGGAGCCGACGCAACGGCTCGTCCTCGCGGCGGTACAAGAACACGCTCCCCTGGGCGTCTCGCGGGATGATCGGCTCGAAGAGGACCGCAGGCGGAAAGAGAGCGCGAAACTCCGCGGCCGGCCTGGCCCGCTCGGCGGCGACGCGCGGATGGACGATCTGCGCTGCCCGCGGGTCGCCCGTCGTCGCTTTGGCGACCGGCTCGGCAAGGTTACCGCCGCCGCCCGTGGCAGCGATGAGAAAAGCCTGGACCGCAGCTGTTTCCGGACTACCGTCGTCGAGGTTCACATCGGCACGGAGAAACCGCGGCAGCGTGAGCGCCTTCTGCAGCGGCGCTGGCAATTTCCGCAGGTCGATGACGACCTCGGCGCCCGCAGCCGTGACCAGGGCCGACTTTGGCACCGGCCTGTCCTTCGGGTGATGGCCGAACTTGAGTCCGGACGCCGCCTCGACCGCGGCCCGCAGTTCTGCATGCTCCGCCAGCACCAGGGTTGGGCCATCCCCGCCTTCCAGTCGCAGCCGGTCCCAGACCACGAACGTGTCGGGTTGGGCTGGCAACGCGACCAGCCGGAAAAGCGGCTCGCGGGCGGCCCCCTCGACCCGCTCCTTGGCGACCACGCGGCGCAGATCCTCCCATGCGGGGAAGCCGTTGCCAACCGCGAGGGCCGCATTCTTCTTGTAATGGCCCAGAAACAGTTGGTCCTGGGTGGCTTTGATCGCCGCCAGGACCGGCGCCGGATCGGTGGTTGCCCCTCGCCACTTTTCCCGAATAGGGTCGAGCAGGGGCGAGGCTGTCTTGCCGTTGAGCCCCGCCCAGAGCGCGGCCAGGTACCTGGCGTTGAGTTTTTCCTCGGCGGCGACCGCGGCGATGGCACCGGGGCCGCCGCTGGTGAGTTTGTCGCGGTGGCGCAGAGTCGCCGTGAGGTGGGCCGCAAGCGGTGGCTCCCCCTTGGGCCCGGCATAGCGGGCATGGAAGCCGCGGAGCGACTTGAGCGCCTCCTCGGCCCAGGTCGGGCGGTCCGGAGAGGGGGAGAAGCGGAAGCCCTTGGGCAGGAGCACCGCTCGCGCAGCAACATCGCGGGCAGCCTGATGGTAGCGTTCGACCAGACCGGGGGTCACCGGCATCGCATCCCCGACGTTGGCGAAACCCTCACCGCCGACGCTGTCAGCGGGAAACTCGCGGGCCTGGGTCGGCCGCATGTCCACGCCGGTGAGATCGCGAATCGCGTTATCGTACTCGGCGTTGCTCAGCCGGCGCAGCGTCACCGCTCCGGGGTCGCCGGCCCGCGCGGCTGCCTCCGCGTCGAGCGCCGCCCTGATCCAATCCAACAGATGTTTTCGCTCGACCTGGCTCGGCTGCGGTGCGCCCTTCGGCGGCATGTCACCAGCGATCAACCGCTCCGCGATGTCGGCGAGTACCTTGGGCTTGGCGAGGATCGCCTTGGCGGTGCCGAAGCTCGTGAGATCGAGATCGTTGTCCTTCGGCGTCTTCCCATGGCACTTCACGCATGTCTTGACGAGCAACGGGTGGATCTGTTTGGCATACGATTGCGCTAGGTCGTCAGCACCACCGGCAGAGCCAGCGGTGGGCGTGAGATAGGCTAGCAGTGCGGGAATTAGGGCGAGTCCGGCACCGATGCCACGCAACAAAATAGGACGCGACAAAAGCGGATTCATTGTGCATGGTCCTTTCCCCGGCGTAAACGGAACGGATCGCTTTGTACGATGGCGATCACCATCCGGGAGAATTTGAAGTCATCTTTCGCCACCTCGGACACGATCCGATCGATGGTACGTTTGTCGTAATACTCGACCCCTCGGCCCAAAGCGTAGGTCAGCATGTTTTCCGTTACATGTCGGGCGAACTTTTCCTTGTCCGCCAGCAACGCTTTTTTGAGATCGCCTATGCCGTTGATTTTGCGGCCGTCGGGCAACGTGCCGCTCACGTCGATGTTTTTGTTCGCTTCTTTCGTGCGAAACACGCCGACGGCGTCATAATTCTCGAAGGCGAATCCGAGGGGATCGATCTTGGAATGACAACTGGCGCAGACAGCATTGGCGCGATGTTGCTCCAGCCGTTCGCGAAGGGTCGTGGCCTTCGTATCCTTCTGGTCCAACTCGGGGACGTCGGGCGGAGGCGGGGGAGGCGGTGTGCCCAGGATATTCTCCAGGATCCACGCGCCGCGTTTGACCGGTGACGTTCGCGTCGGGGGCGAGGTCGTCATGAGGAGGCTTGCCTGAGTCAGAATACCGCCCCGCTCGCTTCCCTGCAACTGGACGCGCACGAAGCGGTCCCTCGGGATGGGATCCCCTTTCTTTTCTACTTTCGCACCAAAAGGATTGCCCAGCGTGTCGGCAATGCGGTAGTGATTCGCCAACCGGCTGTTCAAGAAGGTGTAGTTGGCATCGATCAATTCGAGGAGACTGCGGTCCTCGCGGAGCATGTTGTGCAAGAACCATTGAGTTTCCTGCTGCATCGCCTCGCGCAGCTCCTTGTCGAAGTTCGGAAACAGTTTCGCGTCGACCTGGTGCGTCCGTAGCGAATCCAGGCGCAGCCACTTCATGGCGAAGTTATCGACCAACGCTTTCGACCGAGGATCCTTCAGCATTCGCCGGACCTGTGCCTCCAGATTCGCCGAGAGTTTCTTTTCACCGGCCAGTTTGAACAACTCGTCATCGGGCAAGCTGCTCCAGAGAAAGTAACTGAGACGTGAAGCCAACTCGAATTCGCCGATCGGGTGCGGCTCGGCGGAATCGGGTCGATCGTCCAGTTCGGCACGAAACAGAAAATTCGGCGAGCAGAGCATCGCCATCAAGGCGTGCTGCATGCCCACTTCCCACTTCTTTCCATTCGCCACGGCTCGATCGGCGAACTTGGCGACCGCTTCGATCTCGTCCTTCGTGACAGGGCGGCGAAACGCTCGCGGGAGAAGTCGGCCGATGATCTCGCGCGTTTGTTCCGCCTGCTTTTTGTCGGCCGAACAGGAGAGAATATGGTTGTGTGAAACGGGCAGGAGCGGCCCCTCGCCCTCGAATTTGAACTGAAGCCGAACCGGCGAAGAATCGTTCTTGGGCTTGATCAATCCGATGCCCAAGATGCCGATCGGGCCGCTCCGGCCGCGACGGCTGATCGGAACTTCAATCTGCTGCGGAGCCTCGATCGACCGCGCTGTCACCTCCGTGATTTTCAGAATCTTGATCGATTGAATGTCGCGGTGCTTGATCTCTCCCAGGATTTGTTCGCGTTCCTCAGCGGTGGAGTATTCCGGCAAGCCGGGCCCGCCCATGAACACCGCCACTCGCACGGGTTCTGAACTCTGTTCCACAAACAGCGTCACGCGGAAGAGAAACTCGTCGGTGCTGCCGTACCTCAAGATCGGAGGAGCATCGCGGTCCAGACCGCTCAAGTAGAGCGGGCCTGTGAATTCAGGTTGGATCGCGCTGGAGTCCAGCAGGCGGAATTTTCTCCAAGGGCTGCTTTCAGAATGCTTCTTGATTTGCTCCGCCCGCTGGTTCAGTGCTTTGATCTCCTTCGCGTCCGCTGTCTTGTCGAGAAGCGCCGTCAGGTGATAATAACCCTCCCTCACAATGGAATTCGCCCTCCATTCGACCGGTCGGATCTCCTTTTCCTTGAGCCATGCCGCCTCGAGCGTCTCTCGAAACTCGGCAATTGCTTTTGTCTTGTCACCCGTCTGCAGCAGGCACCACGCCAGGCCCAATCGTGCGGGCAGATTTTCCGGATCGAGTCGTATCACTTCTCGATACCGTACCGTTGCACGTTCGAGGTACTCGCTGGCTGTCTTCAATTTCACCGGATCGTTGACGCGGCTCACCTCGAAGGGTAAGTGCCCAGGGTTGAGACCGAACCAGACTCCCTCGGACTCCTTGCCTGGTATCACCTTGACCGTTCCGGATTTGCGCGAATATGCCTCGGAATGAGTCCGGGCCAAGCGATAGCGCACGAGGGCGTCCTTGGGGCTTGCCTCAGCCAGGGCCGTCAAAGTCTCCAGCACCTTGGCGACAGGAACTTCTTTGGGTGCGCCCCGGTAGTCCGGACCAAGGAAGCCTTCTGTAAGAACTTCTCGCTTGGGAAATTCCACGCGAATCGCTCGCTCCGCGACAGTCTGCGCGGCCACGATGTAGCGGTCCAGCAACACGGGAGAAATCGTGAGGGCCTCGGCGTTATTTTCGAAACCATGCGTGATGGCATCCGTCGGCAATTCAAATTCGGGCTTGAAATCCAAATCCAGCTGAAACAGATCGCGAACGGTCGCGCCGTATTCGGTTCGCGTGAGTCGCCGAATCAGGCTTCGCCCCGGGTCGGGTTTGCCGGTGTCGGCTTTCACGTAGATGGCGCGGACGCTTTTTGCAAACGCTACTTTCTCATCCGCGGTCGGCTGCGGCTGTTTCGCCGGCGGCATCTCGCCGGACTCGATCTGGTGAATCGCCGCGTCCCAAAGTTTGCGTTCCTTGAGGATCGCTTTCGCCTCCTTGAACCTATGCAGCGACAACCCCGCCTTCGGCTTCTCGGCGCCATGGCACTTCACGCAATGCTTCTCGACGAACGGCACGATCACCTTCGTGACATCGGTCGCATCCTGGGCGCGACAAGGCTCGCCGACGATCGCAGCAAGCAACGTCAGCGCAAGACACGGGAGATATTGTTTCAAGAGTCTCATACACATCCTGACGTTTGTTGTCATAGCCGCTTGCGGCCTAGCGAGTATACGCTAAGCCGCTAGCGGCTCAGAAGCGTCTTTCGAATCAGCTATTGAGGAGTTCGGGCAAGGGGCCGTAAATTCTCGGAGCTTCCGACGAACTGGCGGGCCGATTAAACGCGTCGCACGGTCGTCCGATGGCGTGCAGCAGCGTGGTGTACAGGGCGTTGATCACCGGGTTGGTGCGGTGCGCCGTCCCGAAAGTCTGGTTGCCGCCATCTCCTCCCGCGGCTTGGGCATTGACCGGATACCCTACGAACTGTCCAGTCCGCAACGTTCCGCCGAGGTTGCCGACGAGCACGAAAGGCCAGTTTGCTCCCGGCCACGAATGCTGTTGATTGGCTGAATCGCTCATGAATACGAGCAAGGTGTTGTCGAGCATCGTACCGGTCCCTTCTCGCGTTTCCTGCAACCTCGTCAGCATCCGTGCCGCCTGCCGGGCGAGGTAATTGTGGTAGAGCGACAACGGTCCGAAGGGCCGCCGCAAGTTCGCTTCCACTGTATGATCGACGCCGCCATGTCCCAGTCCGTGGCCATCGCCGTTGCAGATCCCCGAATATCTCCCCATGAGGCCGCCGAGGCCCGAGGAGATTGTCACGACGTTCGTCAGGCCAGCGATGAGCGCCGCCGCGGCGATGTCGCACTGAGCCGTGGCGATTTCCGCCACCGTTTCCATTCGCTCGGGAAGCCTTGGCGCGTGCCGATTGAGCGTGCCGTTCTGAAATTGCTCGGAGAGTTGCCCGTTTCGCCGGGATAGCGACTCGATCGCTTCGAGATGAGCGTCGAGCAATTCCCGCTCCGGCCCCGCGATTTCCGCACGAACTCGCCGCACATCGTTGGTGACGAAATCCAACAGGTTCCTCCGCGTCGCAAAATCGTTCCGCGTGGCGCCGACGTTGCCGAAGAGCGATTCGTAAGCCATTTGCGGCCGGCATTGCATCGCGATCGGCCTTCCGGCGCCCCACGCTGATGAGCAGTAGGCGGTCGTGGGCCCGCCCTGGGCGACACCCAGGCCGAGCAGCGGAAAGACTCCGGGATTGGCCTGAGCGATCGCCGCGTCAATCGAAATGCCCAGCGCCGAATGCTTGTTGCCCGCGATACCTGAGAGCGCTGTGAAGTAGCCCCCATGGTCCACGGCATTGTTCGTTCTCAAACCATGCAAAATCGTCATCCGGTCGCGGAAGGGTGCGAACGGTTCGATGTCGAATGGGAGGTTCAAACCCCGGAGAGGAATCCGCCGAAGCTCGTTGGACGCCAGAGCAACCCCCTCGGGCAGATTGCCGCCGATTTCGCGAAAGCCGTTGTCGAACACGATGAAGATCACCCGCTTCGGAGTGCTGGGACGGCCGGACGCCTGTGCGGCAACCTTTTGCAAAAGGGGCTCAAAGAGCAAACCGCCAGCCCCGAGCGTGACTCCCTTGAGGACGGTTCGGCGATCGAGTTGGCCTGGAGTGACCGTGTTGAGAATGTTCATTTGGATTCCTCAAATCTTGGTTTACCGCTTGCGGCCTAGCGTCAAGAAAATCGATTCGGTCTACGCTAAGCCGCAAGCGGCGTTTTGTTTGTTACCCAACGAGTTCGCGGATCGTATCCGTATGCTCAAGGAGGTACTGCGGTCGATTGTTCGGGTCCAGCACCGTGGCCTGCGCCGGATCAATACCGAGGTGTCGATAAAGCGTGGCGAACATTTGCTGGTAGTGGATCGGGCGATCGAGCGGTCGTTCACCGTAGCGAGTCGTGCTGCCGATGACCTGGCCCACATTCAAACCGCCGCCGAACAGGAGCGCGGACGCCGCCGGCGCATAGTGATCGCGCCCGGCACTGTTGTTGATGCGCGGCGTGCGACCGAACTCGCCCCACACTAGCACCATGACATCCTCCAACATTCCCCTCGCTTCAAGGTCATCGAAAAAGGCGCTGAGGCCGATGTCGAAGGAAGGCAATAACTCATGACGCAGGGCATTGAAGTTGTTTGAGTGGGTGTCCCATCGCCGTTCGCCACCTTCTTCCCAGGTCAGGTTGACACACCGCGCTCCGCATTCGATCAACCGACGAGCCATCAGAAACCGGGCATTCTGCAGGCCGAGTATGGTGCCATTATTCATCGGGCTTCTCCCGAACCCGACGCCATACCGGTTTCTCACGGCAAGCGGCTCGCGAGTGATGTCGAGCGCCAGAGCGAACTCGCGAGAAGTCACGAACTGAACGGCTCGCTGGGTGTAAGCATCCATCGCCTCCATGTTGCCGCGGGCATCGATGTCTCTGCGGATGGTGTCGAAACTCGACAAAAGAGCCATGCGATCTGGTGTGATATTGCGTGACAGCAGGTTGGCTCGCCCATCGTCGCTGGCCGGAGTGTAGCAGTCGAAGGATCGGCCCAGAAATCCCGCGGAGCGAAAATACGCCTGCTCGCTGGGGTTATAAGCGGAGATCATGGCGACGGCGGTGGGGACGTTGCCGTTCGTGGGGCCTTGAATTTTCGAAACGATCGAGCCAATATTTGGACGTCCGCCGATGTTGCGCAAACTCCCAGGCGGGTAGCCCGTCGCACACATGGCCCCGTCGTGTGAGTCCACGGTTCCCATGAGCGAGCGAATGAGGGCCATGCGGTCCATCCGCTCAGCGATGCGCGGGAGATACTCGCAAATCTGAACGCCCGGCATGCGCGTGGCGATCGGTCGAAACTCCCCGCGAAACTCCACAGGAGCATTCGGCTTCATGTCGAATGTGTCCAGGTGGGACGCACCGCCGGCTAGCCAGACGTTAACGATCGATTTCTTGCGATATGAGCGATCGACTGCGGAACGAGCGTCGGCTCGCAAGAAATCCGCCAGGGTCAAGCCGCAGAACGCCGCGGCCCCCAGTTGAAGAAGCTCGCGCCGGTGAAGACCGTTGCATTTACG
>CAMAUE010000180.1 GCA_945861245.1 Singulisphaera sp. GP187 | reverse complement strand
AGGAAACCATCCGGCGTCAAGCCAAACTTCGGCAGCGGTCCATTCGGGTTGAACGGCAGATCGTCGGGCCGAGTCCAGATCGTCGCTTCTGCCGCCTCGACCGCCATGATCGTGTTCGATGAACCATCCGTGACGCTGACCAGCGAAATTTTTTGGTTGGCCTCAAACATCGTCGTCGGCCCAACCAATACGCGGTAGTGCGTCATGCCTTCCTTTTCGTCCGAACCGGGCACAATATAGATGTGTGGCATCTTCGCGATCAACCGTTTATTGGTCGGATGATCCCACGGCTGCGTCAGGTCAAATTGCTGATAGAGCGGGCTTTGATCGATGTACGGCAAAATACTGACGCGCCAGCTCAGCAACGGTTTGCCGTTCGGGTCGTTGACGTTGGTAAACCCGGCAGCGGGCAGTCGTTTGTTCGCGTCGTGATAGCTGTGCATCGCCAGGGCGATGTTTTTCAGGTTGTTCATGCTCTGTGTGCGATCGCCGCGTGAACGAACCGAGGCAACGAGTTCCGTGCTGAGCTTCTTCATCAGGGATGGGCTGATGTCGAATTGAATATTGGCGCCAACTTGGTTTTCCTTTCGCACGATTTTGGCGGTATCGAGCGACTTGGCCGCCGCCTTTTGCAGGTCGAGCATCCAGCCGCCGACTTCGCCGCCGTTGCCGCCTTGTTCGAGCGCGAGTTGGCCGAGCGTTTGCAATGTCTTCAGTGCCTGATGGGCGTTGGCAGCGGCATTGCCATTGGCGGCGTCGAATTGCAGCGTCAGCGAGACGCCTTTATCGAAATCGAGGGCCGCTCCCGAGCGCGTCGCTAACAACGGCGAGACCAGCGCGACCATCTTGGTATCGGCGCCGCTGTAAGGCGTATTCATCATCTGACGCAACTCCGCCGGAACTTGGCCACCACCTGCAATCAGGTGCTTGCCCGAGGCGAGTGCGAGGGCGGCCTTGAGCGCGTCGGTTTTCGGCTGCGGATCGCGGGCCAGCAGGTCGTTGAAACGCGCCAACTGAAAGCTCATGCCGACCGCCACGCAGCGATCGCTAAGAAACTGTACCGATGGCCCGCCATCGAAATGCCCGCCATACGGATCGCCACGGCGTTGACCGAAGAACTGCTTCCGCAGAATCGCTTTGCGGTCGAAGTCCTTCGTCGCCGAGATGATGATGATCGGTTGAAACGCCAGCGGGCCATCCAGCATCATGATGCTGTCGGGGCCGCCGAAATTTTCTTCAACTACCTGTACCTGCGCGCTCGCGAAATACGTGCCATCCGCAAGACGAATAAGGGCGGCCTTCTTTCCCTCGATCTTTGGATCGGGAGCGGGCCTGTCTTCGAGATCCCGCCTCTTCTCAAACTTCTCTTCAAATTTCGGTGGGAAAATATCCGTCTTCATGTCTCCGTCAAACGCCGGCTTAGTCCTTTTCTCGTAATATCGCTTTGGCCGTGGCATGCCGTCCATCCAGGGATCAAAGCCCTCTTGGCCAGGCATTCGCTTGGGCAACGGCAGCATCACGAGCGTGACGGTGTCGATGTCCGACGGCGTGATGCCGATGGTCTTCTCGATCTCCTTCAGACCCTTGGCGGCTTCGCGATCTTTCTTGATCATGTCAAGCAGATTGGCGCCGAAGGGTGAATTGAGCAAATCGCCGACGCGGATATGCACGAACCCAATGGCATCGGGCGGCACGTGGCGTAAGCCGTCGGGAAGCTGTTGGGCACGGGCGACACTCGCCGACAGCGCAAGGGTGAGGCCAATGCCGAGGACGGCGCGGAACGAGAGGATTATGCGCATGAAAGTTCTCCGCTTGAGAAATGGTAGTTGGAGAATATCTAACCATGTTCACGGTCTTGACGCAACCGTTTTTTTCAAATTTCTTGGATCGCTCGGCTCGACAGGTCGAAAGTTTCGCAGGAACCGCCAGGCGTCCCACAGTGCCGCCACTTAACGGAGCCGACGATCTATCGCGGCCGACGACATGTCAACGACGATCTCGCCACGGATGGACGGCGTCTCAGGGTTGGATGGCTGGGGCATTGTTGGATCCCAGTCCGTTTAGCCGCGACGCGCAGCGGAGCGCGATCGGCACCCCGCGCTCCGCTGCGCGTCGCGGCTAAACGTCATGTTTCTTCAATTCGATCACCAACGCCGCACCGTCGAGTTTGACCTCGGCATGATGCGCCATTACGCCAAGCGGGTCGGTCGCCCAGTTGGAGACGAGCGTCTCGCCGGCGATGGCGTCGCGGTGCGTATGGATGGCGTCCTTGATCTTCGGATCGTCGGTGTGCAGGCGGAGGGCGATGCGATCGTTGATGTTGAGATCGGCTGCCTTGCGAGTGTTCTGCACGTTGCGAATTATGTCGCGTGCCAGGCCTTCCGATGCCAGGTCAAGCGATATTCGTGCGTCAAGCGATAGCTGTGTGCCGTGGTCAGCCAATCCACTCCAACCGGCGACGACCCTTGGCGTGATCCAAACATCGGCGAACTCGATGCTGACGGATTCATCCGCCAACTCCAGCGTAATCGCCTTGCCGGCCTGAAGCACTTCGGCGGCGTCCGCGACCTTCGCCAGTGCCGACTGCACCGCGCCGAGCCGAGGCCCGAACTTCGGGCCTGCCGCCTTTGGGTTCAGCTTGACCTCGAACGTCAGCAACGGCCCCGCCTTCGCATCATGCAAACTGACGGCCTTCAGATTCAGTTCATTTTTGATCTGCTCGGCAAAGCGCTCGACCGCATGGCGCTCGGCCTCGCTGCCGGGCTGAACCTTCATCTCCGCGAGCGGCTGGCGGACCTTGATCTTCGCGTTCTGCCGCACCGAACGCCCCAACGACACGAGCCGCAGTAGGGCGTCCATATCGGTCGTAAGATCTGCGTCGAGTAGCGTTTCATTGACGACGGGATAGTCGCACAGGTGCACGCTCTCGGCGAGTTTCGCTCCACCGGGCTCGCCAAGGTTGTGATACATTTTCTCCGTCATGAACGGCACGATCGGAGCGCACAGCTTCGCCAAGGTCACAATCACAGTGTGCAGCGTCTGAAATGCCGCGAGCTTCTCAGGATTGCGGCCCGTGGCCCAGAAGCGGTCCTTCTGCGTTCGCACGTACCAGTTCGAGAGCTTGTCCTCGACGAACGCCTCCGCCGCCAGACAGAAATTCATCACGTCGAATGCTTGGAATGCTGTGTGAGCGGTTCCGATCAGGCCTTGCAGATCGGACAAAATCCAGCGATCGACATCGGGGCGATCCTTGATCGCAATCTGCGGCAATGCGGGATCGTAGCCCTCGTCGCCGGGAAGCCGAGCGAGTTCGCAGAAGAAGGCGTAGCTGTGCCAAAGCTTCATGATGAACTTACTGCGAACCTCATCGGCGGTCGTCGGGCCGAAGTTGATGTTGGATGCGGGTTGCTGTCGGCAATACATCCAGCGCATCAAGTCGGCGCTGATTGGCGGGCAGATCGCGACTGCGACCTTGGCCTTTATACCGTGCCGGATTTCTTCGGTCGTCGAAACGCTGTACGAACCAGGGACGATGGCCTGCTCGCCTTGCTTGAGTTCGTGCTTGATGAGATAGGCGAGTTTGTCGAAGCCGCCGACTTTTTCCCCATCCACGGCACCATCGAACGGAATGGCGTTGCCCGTGGACTTGTGCATCTCCTCGCCCCACTGGTCACGCACCAGGCCGTGGCCGAGCAGGACTTTGAACGGCGCGCGGCCGGTCATCATCGTGCTCATGGCGAGAATGGCGTAGAACCAGTTGCGGAATTGGCCTGGGAAGCACTCGGTGATGAAATCAGCGGGGAACCATTTGTCCCAGTAGGCGCGATCGGTGTTGTATTTCATCGTCGAGAACGGCACGATGCCGGCGTCCAGCCAAGGGTTGCCGACATCGGGGATGCGCGACATCAGGTTGCCCGTTTTCGGATTGCGAATCTTGATGAGATCGATCCACGGACGATGCGGCGAATGCCCGTCGAACGCGGGCCAACCTTCGACGGCGCGGGCCTTCAACTCCTCGCGGCTGCCGATGACTTCAAAATCGCCGGACTCTTCGTCGACCCAAATCGGCAGCGCGAGGCCCCAGAAACGCTTCTTGGAGATCATCCAATCGCCCATGTTCCGCAGCCAATCCATCTCGCGGGCTTTGCCATTGATCGACTCGGGCAGAAAGGTGACATCTTCGACGACGCGCATGATCTCCTCGCGCCAGCGCATGTCGATGAACCATTCGTCAACGAGGCGGAAGAGCAGTTCGTTCTTGCAGCGCCAGCAATGCGGATAGCTGTGCGGGTACTTCTCGACGGCGAGCAGTCGGTTCTTTTTCGTGAGGTTGTCGAGAATCCAGTCGGTCGTCGCCGGATCGTTCGCCGATTTGCCCGTGAGTTCGCCGAAGCCGTCGATGAAGACGCCGGAGTCGTCGAGAGGGGCGACGGGAACGAGGCCTTGCTCCTTGCCGAGCGTGAAGTCTTCCTTGCCGCAACCGGGAGCGATATGGACGATGCCCGTGCCTTCGGTCTCGCCGACGATGTCCCAGGCAACGACCTTATGGATTTCTTTGGCGGACTTGCCGGTCGTCGCTACGCCGCGATATGCTTTGGCAGCGACATCGACGGGATAGCCGAGCGCCGAGTTCTGGGCATCGAGTTCATCGAACGGGCCATCGTACTGCCAGCCGACCATGTGAGCGCCGAGCAGCTCGCCGACGATTTCGTAGCCACCTTTTTCCTTGAAGATTTGTTCGAGCGTTTTGAGCTTGGGCACACCTTCGAGCCATTCCTTGCGTTTGAATTGCTCTTCGAGTCGCTGAGCGGTAAACGCACCTTTGGCGACGTAATAGATCTCGTCCTTGTGTTTGACTTTGATGTAGGTGAGCTTCGGATTGACCGCGGCGCCGACGTTGCTCGACAGCGTCCACGGCGTGGTGGTCCAGATCAACAAGTTTTCCGCTTGCGGCTTAGCGCTCACGTCGGCCTCTGCGAGCGCTAAGCCGCAAGCGGCGCGAATCGGGAACTTCACAAACACCGAGCGATGAGCGACGAGCTGATAGCCCTCGTTCATCTCCTGCTGGCTGATGCCGGTGCCGCAGCGACCGCACCAGGGCATGGCGTCGTACGATTTGTAGATCAGGTCGCGGCCGTGGCATTTCTTCAGGAACGCCCAGATGGTGTAGTTGTTGTCCTCGCCCATCGTGAAGTACGATTTGCGCTCGCCGGCGTCCTTCGCCCAGTCGGCGTCGGTCAGGTCCCAGTCCATCCAGTAGCCGAGGCGGATCGATTGCTCGGATTGCCGGCGTGCGAATTTGTTGACGCGTTCCTTGCATTCGTGGACGAATAGATCGATGCTTTTGAACTTGTCGCCTTCGACGAGGTTTTCGATATCTCGCTTGGTGGCGATCGTGTGGCCCTTATTTTCGCGTAGATCCTTCTCGACCTCGACTTCGACCCACAGACCCTGGCAGTCGAAACCGTTCTGGTAGCGCAGTTCATGGCCGGTCATCGCGAAGTAGCGCTGGTAGGCGTCCTTGTAAGTGCGCCCCCAGGCATGATGCACGCCCATGGGGTTATTCGCGGTGATGGGGCCGTCGAGGAACGACCAAGGTTTCTTGCCGACGTTTTTGGCGCGAAGCTTGGCGAACGCCTGGACCTCGTCCCAGAATCGCAGGACCGCGCGTTCCTCGGCAGGGAAATCGGCTAACGTATCGACCTTCTCAAACGGCATCGTGCAACCTCGAGGTAAGCCCGCAGGCGACGAAGGAGCCTGCGCGGGTTCTAGCCATACCCAGCAGGCTCCTTCGTCGCCTGCGGGCTTGAATAACATGCGTGATCGCGCGAAGTATAGATTACTTGCGTGCGCGTGCAACGGCAAAGAACCGCGGCGATTTCTAGGCGGCGCTTGATTCGCCATGCGACTCAACACATAATATTATCTCATGACACGAGGAGAACCGCATGGGCTGGCGTGATGACAGCGTTGACGACATTGATATCCGCGTACCCAGGTCGCGCAGTGAGCCGCCGCCCGCCGGTCCATTCCGGCAGTCTGGGCTAGGCATCACGTCGCTGGTGATCTCGATCCTTGTCGCCATTGCTTTGTTTGCGATGTTTATCGTCGTGACGATGATGGTGGTTGACCAGGGAGGCCAACAGCCTGCCGACAACGACCCGCGCATGATTACCGTTGTGCGGGTGTTTCTGGGCGGCATCGGCATCGCGCTCGTCGGGCTAATTCTCGGCATCCTTGGCACGATGCAGCCGAACACCAGTCCGATCTGCGCGATCATCGGCATCGTGTTCAACGGCATGATATTGCTAGGCGTGGGCGGGATGGTGTTCTTCGGTTTGGCTGTTGCCAGGTGACGGGAGTGTTGAAAGGCGTCGCCGCGATTACGGAGCTCGGCCACGCAGCGTGTTGACGAGATTACGAACTTGCTCGACTGTCTTCGCGGTTTGAAGAAACTTCACCATTTCCCGCAGCCGATTCGCATCGAACGTAGCCATCCGGCTCAGCAGTTTCAAACCGGCGGAGCCGAACTTTGCTTCAAGAGTCATCTGAATAGCTTCGAGTAGGCCCTTTTCGGTGCCTTGTTCGAGGCCCTTTTCGGTGCCTTGTTCGAGGCCTATTTTCATGCCTTTTTGAATGCCAATTCGCTCGACGCTGGTGACGTATTGCATTTTCGATTCCTCCTCGTGTTCGTTTAGCTCGGACCAGAATTTCTCGTTCATGTCATCGGGAAGCGTCAATACCCAATCGATAATTCCGAAGAGTCTTCGCACATCCTCCGCGGACCATTCCTGGCGATAGAGGCCTTTGACCAACGCCAATTTTCGTCGGCGGCGTTCGTCGGGATCCTTGCGCGTTTCGATAGCCTCCAGGTGGGCGAGCACAACCGCGGCGAACGGATTCGGCGACTTCGCCAAGGTTTGCCTCTCGCTTGCCCAATCAATCAACTTCGCAGTGCGAAACGTCAGAACGATACCGCTCCCAAAGTTGTCATAGGCATACTGTGGGGGCGCCAGTTCTTATTTTCATCGCATAAAATAGCGAGGCTGACCACATCTTGATTATACAACCGCTGAGCAGCGATGTGGTATTGAAACATACGTTTCGGGAACGTCGAATCATACTCACCCTGGATTTCGATATGGATGAGCAACCATCGCTCGGAGCCGTCAAGCAGCCACACCTTGAACAACTTGTCCGCGACGAGTTTGCCGAGTTTGGCCTGGCGAGCAATCTTTTGAAACTCCTTGTCGAGGTCCTCATAGGAGCGCGACCAATCGATACCGGCATGAATGTCGGGAAAGAAAAACGCGAGGAAAGCGGGCAGATAGAAGTGCAGCGCTTCTTTCCACGGGCTGTCGAAGTCATCCGGTTTCGGTATTCGCTTTGGCATGCGATAGAATGTAACCGATCGGATGTCGTTCCGCAAGCGATTATGACGAATCTCCCAATCCTCCCTTCTTACCTCTTCGGACGAGACGAATGGGTTGAGTTTACCAGCTTTGCCAATTTTTTTTCCTGGTTCAACGGAGCTACCGATTTTCGCCGATGTATGAATCGTATATCGAGTAAGCTCGGCGAAAGAGGGTATTGGGATGGAAGCCGCAAATACAGAAACAACAGCCAATGCGGGCGAATTGGCCTATGTGGGCGAATTGATCCTACAGAATGGACGCCAGGCCGGCGCTCGCCGACCGCTGGGATTACCGACCACATTTATCGGACGAAATCCCGGCTGCGAAATGCGACTCAATGTGGACGGCGTCGATCCGTTGCACTGCCTGCTGGTTTTTCGCGAAGACGGGCTTGAGATTCGCGACCTCAACAGCGTTCACGGAACCTATGTCAACGGCACGCGAATCGATGAGGCGAAACTCCAGAGCGGGGATCTTCTCAAAGTCGGCCCATTCCAGTTCCTCGTTGAACTGCCGCACCCACTGCCGAGGTTTCGGCCAATCATCGGGGACATGACCGATCGTAGCAGCGTGGAAATTCAAGTCGCTGCCGTGGTTGCCCAACAGATCGCATTGGAGGAGCAAGAGGCTCGCTTGGAACAGCGCAAGGGCGATCTTGTGCAGCAAGAAGATCAACTTGCCGCTCATTTGGCGGAAAAGCAGAACCAAATTCAGGTATGGAGCGCATACGCGAAATCCGAACGCGAGGCACTGCGCACGGAAAAGCTCGAGCATAAACGCCAATTGGCGAAGCTTGAGCGAGAACTCGGCGTGAGCAAACAAAGCTTGCTCGAGGAGCAACGGAAGCTCGCCCATGATCGCCAACGCATTCAAAAACTGCATCAACGTTTGCGCGCACGTTGGCATCGACAATGGGCGCAGGAGAAGGAGAGGCACCACAAGCAAACCGGCGTGCTGCAGGCCGACATCGCCGCACTGCAAGAACGTCATGCCGCGCTGCGTACGCAGGAGTCGTCACTTTTCGAGCAGATCACAAAGTTCAACACCGAGCGTGAACTGGGGATGCGGTTGTTGCGCGACGGACAGCGTGAACTGAGCCTCGATCAGGAGCGCTGGAGGGAACGGCGCACCAACGAATTCACCGTACTCAAGGCCAAGAAACGCGAGGTCGACGAAGCCCACATCAAGCTGCGCGAGGCCCGAAATTTGTTGGTCGATGAAAAAAACGCCTGGGCCAATCAATTCGAAGCATTACATAAAGAATTGATCGGCCTGGATCGCCGGATCGTAAACCAACGCAATACCATTTCCAGACAGGACGCTGAACTCGCGCGACTCGACCGCACCTTGCGGGAACGTCGAAAGGAATCAGGCAACCCGGCGAATGAGCAAACGATGCCCAGGGTGGAGGAGATCGCGTTCGCGGGTGAGGTCGAAGTCTTGGCCGACGGTCCCACCGGAACGGTGACCGGCGAAGCCTCGGCGCGGCTTGACGGGCTCAATCACCTCGCAATCGAATTGGCCGACCAGCGGGTGCATTTGCTCGAACAGTACCATCAGTTGGCCGAGATCCAAGACGTTTGGCAGAAGCAACGCAATCGCGCCGCCGACGAACTCGAGGCAATGGCGCAACGCATGATTGCCCTGGAGCAGCAAATTGCCCATCGCGACGCTCATGCCACGAGCACCGAGCAGGCGTTGGAGAAACGGCAGGCCGACCTCGAAACGCTGCGTAAGGAATTGATGGTCTGGCGTGCCCAGTTGCGGTCCCGCGAACAAACGGTCGAACAGGAGAACCACAAACGCTTGCAAGCGATAAAAAATCTGGAGACGCGGTTGCAGGAACAGTATTCCGCGGTCACGTTGGTGAAACAGCGTTGGAGTCGCCGCCGCCAGGAAGAGACCGAACGCCTGCACAGTCACCGTGTGCAACTCGACAACGAACACCGCGAGGTCGTGCAGCATCGCCAGGCGGCTTTCGAGAAATCGCGGAAGCTCGACGAGGAACGGCGAATCCTATCCGAGAAAGCGTTGGCTCTGGAGCAATATCGGCAGGAAGTGTTCGATCGCGCCAACGACCCCGCCGCCGTAAAACGCGTCGAACGCTTGCGCCGCCGCTGGTTGGGTACCAACGCGGCCCTGATTCGCTCGGCTACGGCGGAACGCGAGGCGGCGCTCCAAGAAATCGCGCAAATCGAAACGCAACGCAACGAGTTGACAAAAAAAATCCGTCAAGTGCTCAGCGCCGAGGCCTCGTTGACGGAAAACAAAAACCATCTTGACGAACGCGAGTTACAGCTCAACCATCGGCAAATGAAGATCGAGCGGCAAGCGAAAGACCTGTCGGCCCAGGGCCGCAACGCGAACGAAGCCCATCTCCGCTTGCAAGATGAGGTGGACACCATGGCGAAGGCCGTCTACGAGGAACCGGACTTACACATCGAGCGAGCGGCGTAGGTACTCCGCTTGCGGCTTAGCGCTCGAGCGGGATGCTCCGAGCGCTAAGCCGCAAGCGGAAATCAGGTCTCACCGCTTCTTCTTCTTCAAGAACTCCGCGATGACCTTGGCGGGATTCTCGTTGAACGCATCTCGGCAACCAGAGCAGCAGACATAGTAGGTCACGCCTCCAAAGGAGACAGTGGACGTGCCCAACCCGCCGGTAACGCAGCACTCGGGCTTCTTGCCGCCTGCATCGACCCCGAACGTTACACCTTCGCGGGTGTAGCCTACCTGGAGTTGTTTGGCGAACTGGGTTCGGCCATCGGGCCTGACCCAGACTTCGTAGACCAAACGATCGCCGCCGCCGGCAATGTTCATCCTGATCTGCTCGGTATCGTTGGTATCGGGATTCTTACGGTCAACGATGAGCATGTTCTTTTTGAACTCGCCTGCGTAGACTGCTTTTTTCCCACCCTTATCAGTCACGGTGATTTGGTATTGCTCTTTATCGGGCAAAAAACGAACTTCTCCACCCTTGTAGAGTTTGCTGTTTTCGAGGTCGAAGGTCAGCCAAATATCTTTGCCCTTGAAGCGCCAGCTCCAGCTGGACTTCTCGGTCCAGAAGCCGAGTTTCTTCTCGCTGGCGGTGCCTTTCCAACCGCCGATGAACTCCTGAAAAACCTGTAATGCCTCCTTGGTTTCGCCGCCGCCTTTTTTGCCGGCGTCGGCAACCGGGAGAAAAATACCGAGCGACAGGACAAACGCCGACAGGAACCATTTATGCATGGTGAACTACCTCGCAATAGGGAATCAGATCAAGATCGAATCATTTGACTGCACTTTGGACGCAAATCGATGGCGAATCGTTCCGCCAATTGGCGCACCCAGCCACCGTAGCCATTTCGCTCTGCATGGATCGATTGCAACGAACTCTCAGTTTATCGCATCGTGATGCGAAACCATCAAACAGAGCGAGATGGCTTCGATATGCCACGATCGGTCGCGACGGCCAACTTGTCAAGCACAAGCGTCAGCGAATAGGCCAAGAGACTCGCTGGCGCTTTCGGTGGTGATTTTCGTTGCCATCATTTCTCACCTGAACCGAAAGTATTTCCTATCGCAGTATCACTGCTGTCCGGCTAACGGTTTTAGATTTTGACGCAAGTTGTGCTACAACAATGACCTAGGTTCGGTTATGGCTGTTTTCGATTTCAACTCGGTCGTACATTGGAGTCATTCTTTCCGCCTCAACGTCTGGCGTGGGATGACCTATGA
>CAMAUE010000179.1 GCA_945861245.1 Singulisphaera sp. GP187 | reverse complement strand
GGCGCGACGGGAACCTTGCGGACGATGTCCTGCATCTCCAGAATTTCGTTGGCGGAGATAATCTTCTCGACCTTCGAAGTGTGCATCGCGGTGGTCATTTCGACGATCTTGTACTCTTCTTCTTCGGATGGATAATCGACGAGCACGTTGAACATGAAGCGATCTTGTTGGGCTTCGGGCAGCGGATAGGTTCCTTCCTGTTCGATCGGGTTCTGCGTGGCGAGGACGAAGAACGGATCGGGCAGTTTGTGGCGATTGCCCGCGATGGTCACCTGCTTTTCCTGCATCGCTTCCAAAAGGGCGGCCTGGGTTTTGGGCGGCGTGCGGTTGATTTCGTCGGCAAGGATGACGTTGGAGAAGATCGGGCCGGAAAGGAACTTGAAGACGCGCTGGCCGGTGGTTTTGTCTTCTTGCAGCACTTCCGTACCGGTGATGTCCGACGGCATCAAGTCGGGCGTGAACTGGATTCGGCTAAAGCTCAGGTTGAGGGCGTCGGCGAGGGTGCGGATCATCAACGTTTTCGCCAGGCCAGGCACGCCGACGAGCAGGCAATGGCCTTTCGCGAAAACGGCGATCAGCAGCTGTTCGATGACTTCGGTTTGGCCAACGATCGACTTCGCGATTTCGCGCGTGATTCGGCGATAGCCGTCGTTGAGCCGTTCGATCGCGGACAGGTCGCCTTCGATGCGCGGCCAGGATGTGGCGGTTGGAACAGCGGCCAGCGCGGGTTTGGCGACGGGCGCGGGGCGGGGTTCCTCGGCGCGGGCCAAAATGACCGGCTCCTCGACAGGCAAAGGCGGCGGGGCGGAGGCGACCGGCGCTGCTACCCATGTGCCGCATGCGCATAGCCGCTTGCCGCCGGCGGGAACCTGGAGCGGCGTATGGCAAACCTTGCATTGGACCGTGGAGACATCATTCATGGAGGTTGCTCGTTGGGGTTATTATTCCAGACCAATATACTTCGCGAGCCTAGCCGCGTAAGCGGCAGGTTGAACACGCGATTGGCAAGTCAACCTGCCGCTTACGCGGCTAGGCTCGCCGGTGTCGCATATTGGGCTGCGTACAGTACTAACTGCGCACACGTCTTATTCTAAGGCCAAACTGCGAAACGTGTGTATCGCAGAGCCATCGGAGATCATAATTCGTCCCGGCGCGATCGCCCATCGGCACGGTCCGGTTGCGTGCGGGAAGGCGAGGCGTTGCAGGCGTTCGCCCGTTGCGGGATCGAGAAACTCTACCGCGAAGCCGGCCGTCTGGTTTCCTTCGCTTGGAAAAACCGCCAAATAGTTCTTCGTAAAAAGGACCGCGCCATTTTTCGTGCCCGTTGGCAAGGTCTGCTGCCATTCCACTTTTCCACTGTTTAGTGAGCATGCGTATACAGTGCCATTGGCGACGTGAAAAAAACTCAGATCGCTGATGGTAACGCCACTGATTTCGTTCAGTCCACGCACCGGTTTAGCGTTGACGGCCCAGATCGCGCGGCCTTTGGCGGGATCGAGTCGAACGAATTCAACGCCGTCATTGCGTGCGACGAGCGCGAGCAAGATGTTGCCAGCGTGAACGAGCCGACACGGTTCGCCGGTGAGCGAGGTTGCCAGGGGGGCGGTCCAGGTCCAGGCATGTGTCGCAGCGTTTCCAATGTCGTAGGCATGCACCGCTCCGGATTCGTCCGTGAACACAGCGCGTTTGCCGAACAAAGCGGGCGATTGCTGCCAAGGTCGCGTTGCTCGACCGAACGGCGTGGCCTCGTCCGCGAGAATCATCGGTTGGCCATCAATGTGCTGTACCAGCACGCGCTTGCCGATGCTTTGAACGAACGGCATGAAGGCGCTGGCATCGAGCGGTCGCAGTTCAACGCCTCGCGGCGCAAACTGCCAGAGCCGTTCGCCACTGTCCAAAGACAGACGATAGAAATGACGATCATCGTCAACGAATAATAACGTGTGGTCAACGATTTCGACATGCGATACGCCAGCCGAGACGCGTCGGATTCTCGGCTGCCCCGCGGCAACCGTGGCGAGTGATCGCACGACGTCTCTGAGGCGATACGACCAAACCAGCGAACCGTCCGTGCGGGAACGAGCTTCAATAGCTTCATCGTCCACAAGCACGACGCCATCGCGCCATTGCGCCAACCAGCGCGGCTCGGCATCGCGCGGCGTTCGCCAGCGCGGCGTTCCGTCGCTAACCGAGTAACAGATCAACTCACCGGCGGATCGCGCGAAAAAAATGTCGCTGTTCGCATCGTCATTCGCCAAGGGGCAGAGCACACCCGGGATCGATGGCCATGCCTGAATCAGCGGCAGGATCGGTGCCTGAACACGCGTCGGCGGCTTTCCAACGCTGGGTTTCGGTTTCAGGCGCACTGGCCCCTGCGCGACCTTTTTAGTCGATGGCAAAGCTGCGATCGCCAGGTTCTTCGTGCGTACCGAGACAAGCTCGCGCCATGCTTGGCCTTCGCGGTTGTTCGGGAGTATCGACGCGAATTTCGCATAGGCCAATAGGGCATCGCCGGTTTGCGCTTGGTTGCGCGTCTCGTGATATTGTTGCAGCAACCGAGCCTGCGGTCTCGGACTTAGCGGGACCATTTTTGGCAGCTTGTCTGGCGCGAAATAGACGCTCAGTTCCTTTGTGCCCGCGATTACCAGACAGCCCTGTCCCACGGCCCAGTTGCCGACCGGCAGCGAATGAAACAGCGTTGGATCGAATCGCCGCGGCTCGGGCAGGACGCTCGTTTCGTCATCTCTTTTTTCTTGCTGGCCGGTCGCAAGACTCAATGCGCGATACGGCAACTTGGCGTCCTGTGTGGACCAGATCAACCACCCGCCTGAGATCACCGCGCGACCCAATCCGGGCAGGCGACCTTCCGTCGGTTGTTGCCAAACGACTTGGCCTGTAGCACCGTCCACAGCCAGGACACCGGTGCGCGTTGTAATAAACACTCGGCCACGGGCGATGCCGAGAATCTGCGTTACCTCAACGCCGTCGAGTTCCCAGCGCACGTGGCCGCTCCAGGCGTCAATGCCGAACACGCGAGCGCTGTCGAGTGGAGCGGCGACGACCAGGCCGTCGGCATAAACGCACGGCACAAGATCGCGCGGCGACGCCTCGGCGCTGGCAAGCGACGGCCCGCGGCTGGGATAGCGCACCGCCCAGGTCGGCGATCCCGTCGCTGCATCGACTGCAACGACCGCTCCCGAATGCGAGCTGTAGACGACCTGCCCGGCTGCAAGTGTAAGCAAATGTTGCCGATATCTCGGCTGATCGGCCGGTTCTTCGAATTCGGGCGTTTCGCACACGTCGCGTGACCAGCGTTGCTGGCCGGCGGTGTCGTAGCAGGCGATCGACGTGCTCGCCTGGCGATTGGCGATTTTCGTGCTGGCGACAAAGATACGCCCATCCTGCACGAGCGGAGCGCCTTCGAACACCGTTTCGCTTTTTTCGTCGGCCTGTGATTTCAGATGCCAGTGCAATCGATTCTTACGCACGCCGGGTTCGCTGATGTCGAGGCAGACGATGTAGCTTGGTTTGGCCGCGTCCTTCCTTGGACCAACTCGAACATTGCCGAGCCGTGCGTAGACGCGCTGCCCGTCGGTGGACAGCGTAAACCGCGGTGCGGTTGCCTTCGTGCTGACGCCTTGCCCGGGATCGGTGAGGCCGGCGCTGCCGAGATCGAAGCGAAGCGTTTCTTTGCCCGTGAACAGGTGATAGCCGACGACCGAACGATGATCGGCGAGGATGACCTGATCGCCCGCGATGACCGGATGAAACGCTAGCAATCGGTTTGCCGACGAGCGATCCACGCTGCCGTTTTTCGTTTCCTCGGCTGTTTGCAGTGAGGGCAGCGCGACGCGCCAGGCTGGGCCGTCTTCCCAGAGCTGCCAATGGATGGACTGCGACAAAATCCGATTGCGTGAACCATCGCCGCCAAAGGTCGTCCACGGCGCATCGTTGTTTACAATCCGCGCCTCTGCCAGGCCGGCCAATTCGCGCTGCAAGATGGCGTGATAGAAATCGTCGCGGCCCGCCAGCGCTCCTTTGGCCTGTGGGTAGTCTCGGTGAAATCGCCGAACCGCGTGTTGGGCGTCGTCAAATCGCCCGGCGAACATCAACGCCAGCACGCCCTTGGCCTGGATTCGCGCGACATCGACGTTGGTGCTCGGCGGTGGAAACGTATCCCCAGCGAGCAGATGCCACCAATGCGCCGCCTCGACGAAATCGCCTCGCTCAAACGCCAAATCGCCGAGCAGGTCCAGCGCCCCGTCGGCGTGGCCGCTGGCGTAGTGCTCGTCGACGACCTTTCGCAGCGGAGCCGTTTCGCGCGTGCGCCGACCTTGCTCGAGCAGTGCTTTGACCTCGACCTGGACTCGTTCTCGATACGCTTGCAATGACGCCCGCGGCAGAAGCGCCAGTTTTTCCTGGCACAAACGCCGAACCTGTCCGCTCGACCAGGCTTGGCCGAAACGCGGCGCGCTCGTTGGCCAAGTGATCAATGCGCCGCCCGATTCGTGAATCAGGCCCACAAACTGGTCAGGTGCTTGCTCCCACGCCTCATTATTTCGCGGGTCGGCGATCATCAGCGACAGCGCGTTGAATGGCATGCCGCCGATGACCTGGCCGATGGTGCTTGCGACCAGTTCCGGCGAGCTGATCGGATTCAGCCGTCGCTCAAACGCTTCGAACCGCGCTCCAACCTGCGGATCCAAGCTTGGCACGACGATCTTGCGAATCAAGTCTGGTTCCTGAGCGGACGCGACATTCAGCAGGGCGATCAGGAATGTAATCGCGAAGGGTAGCAGGGTTTGGGATGATGTTCTTTTCATTGCCACCGCGGCATGGAATGGGGGGAATGATGATGGTTAATGCGAACGACAAGAGTACGAGCCGGAAGCGTAAGCGACGGATTTCTCCAGTCCGTCGCTTACGCTTCCGGCTCGTAAAGCGACATTTGCCGGTGGCGTCATGTATGATACCGCCATTATACGTCGTTTGTCCACCGGCATTGCATCAGGATGCGGGATTTTTATCGTTCGCCGCCCCAACCTTTTCGAGATCTTCAAAGAACCGCGGGTAGGTCTTTGCCACGCAGGCCGGATTGTCGATGATGAGGCAGGGCACTTTCAAGCCGGCGAGCGCGAGGGCCATCGCCATGCGATGATCGTTGTAGGTCTGGACGATCGCACCGTGTAGCGGGCCGGGCGTGATCGTCAGGCCGTCTTCACGTTCGTTCACGGTAGCGCCGATGCGGCGAAGCTCGGTTGCCAGGGCCGCCACGCGGTCGGTTTCCTTGTGGCGAATGTGGGCAACGTTGCGGATATTCGTCGGCCCCGTCGCGAAGCAAGCGACGACGCCGAGCGTCATGACGGTGTCGCTGATCGCGTTCATGTTCACGTCGATGCCGCGCAATGCACCGCCGGTGACCGTAATCAAATCGCCGCTCGTTTGCACGGTGCAACCCATCTGCGCGAGCAGATCGACGAATGCGACATCGCCTTGCAAACTCTGTTTCGACAATCCCGTCACCGTGACGCTGCCGCCGACGATCGCCGGCAGGGCGAAGAAATAGCTCGCCGCCGATGCATCTGGTTCGACGCGGTAGGACGCCACGCCGCCGACCTGCCGTCCCGGAATACGGAAGCGGCGAAAAGCGTCAGTCTCTGCATGCAGCCCGAATTGCCGCATTATGGCGAGCGTCATTTCGACATAGGGCACGGAAACGAGCGGGCCATCGACTTCGATGACGAGGTTCGCTCGGCAAAACGGCGCCGCCATCAACAGGCCGCTCAGAAATTGGCTGCTGACGTCGCCCTTGATTCGCACCGTCCCGCCCTGCAAGCCATCGGCGGCAATGACGACGGGTGGACAGCCGTTGCTTGATTCTGATGTGGCATGCACGCCGAGCTGAGTCAGCGCGTCGAGCAGATCGCGGATCGGCCGTTCGCGCATACGGGCAACGCCATCGAGCCTGTAACGGCCTTGACCGAGCGCGACCATCGCCGTCAGGAAGCGCATCGTCGTGCCGGAGTTGGCGACGAAAAGGTCGGCGTGATCCGCAGGGATAATGCGTTCGCTGTTCGCTTGCACGCGGATCGTATCGGCCTGCCAATTCGCATCGACCGTGTACCCGAGTCGGGCGAGGCTGTCGGCCATTACGCGCGTGTCTTCGCTATCGAGCGTACCGACGAGTTCGCAGGATCGTTTCGACCCGCCGCACAACGCCGCCAGCACCAAGGCGCGATTCGTGATGCTCTTCGATCCTGGTACGCGCACGCTGGCATGCACCGGACCATCCAGCGGCTGAACAGCGTATTGCGCGGGATACGAAGTATTACTCATACGTCACTCGCATCAGATACAACCCTTCGGGCGGCGCGTTCGGGCCCGCCATCGTCCGGTCTTGAGCCTTCAAAACCTCGGCCACGCTCGACTCCGGCCAAAAACCGCGCCCGACTTGAATCAGCGTGCCGGCGATTGCGCGAACCATATTGTAGAGGAATCCGTCGGCTTCCACATCGATCCAGATGTAATCGCCCGCCCGGTTGACGCTCAGGTGCATGATCGTCCGCACGCTCGATTTGCGGTTCGGCCATTCGGTTTCAAAACTGTGGAAGTCGTGCGTGCCCTTCAACGGCTCTGCCGCCCGCGCCATCGCTCGGTCGTCGATCCGGTGTTTGCTTCGGCAAGCGTATCGCCGCATGAACGGATCGCGCGTTGGGCCATCGTGGATCACGTAGCGGTACATCTTGCGGATCGCACTGCGGTTCGGATCGAACGAATCGGGCACGATCTCCACGCTCCGCACAACGAGATCGTCAGGCAGATGGGCGTTGATCGCGCCGAGCAATTTCTCGAACGGCACATGCGTCGCGCTGAAAAAATTCGCGACCTGCCCGATGGCATGCACGCCCGCATCCGTCCGCCCGCTGGCGAAGACGCGAAGATTGGTTTCGCCCGTCAGCGCCATCAACGCCATCTCAAGCGTCTCCTGCACGGTGCGATACCCGCGCTGGGTCTGCCAGCCGCGGAACTCGGTGCCGTCGTAACTCAGAATGATCTTGTAATTTCGCATGCGAAGGCTGGTGATGAAAATCCAAGCCCAGGGGTGAGGTACACCGAACCCCTGGGATGATTCCGAAATAGCCCAGGGGTTCGGAGTACCTCACCCCTGGGCTTGGGTTTGTTTCTTGTTACCTTGTTATAATACACGCATGGACAAAAATAAAAAACGCGTCGATCTACGCAAGAACCGCACGAAGCCGCCGAGGGAGAACGCCTGGACGCGCACCTACGACGTGGAAGGCGACGCCGGCGAGGCCTCGGTCTCCAGCGAACGTGTGCGTGCCAAGGGCGACCTGTCGCGCAAACGCACCATCGCCACCGACGGCGTTGACGGCGACGGCGATTCGATGCCCAGCATCGATCCGAAAACCCACCTGTCGGGCCGCGTGCTCTGCGTCTACGGCCTGGATAACCTCGTGCAACTCGAAGACGGCCGACGTTTCCGCTGTAAAGTTCGTCGATTGCTCAAAACCCTGAGTACCGATGAGCGCAGCGTCGTCGCCACGGGCGATCGCGTCTGGATTCGGCCATCGCTCAACAACGACGGCTTCATCGAACGCGTCGAGCCACGCCATGGCATCCTGACCCGGGCATCGAAAGGCCGCGAGCATGTGCTGGTCGCCAACGTCGATCAGGTCGTCATCGTCATCGCCATCAAGGAACCCGATCTCAAGCTGCACCTGATCGACCGTTATATCGCCAGCGCGGAAAAGGGAGCCATCGCGCCGATCATCTGCCTCAACAAAGCCGATCTCGCCGACCCCGCCGAGTTGCAGCCGATCATTGGCTACTATAGCCAACTCGGCATCCAGGTTCTCCTGACAAGCGCACGCACCGGCTATGGGATCGACCGCCTGTGCCGAGCGCTCGCCAATCGCCAGAGCGTGATCTCCGGCCAAAGCGGCGTGGGCAAGTCGTCGCTGCTCAACTCGATCCAGCCCGAGTTGGCGTTGCGCGTTCGCACAGTCAGCGAGGTTAACCAGAAAGGCCGACACACGACGACAACCGCCGAGCTGATCGCGTTGACCGTCGGCGGTTGGGTCGTCGATACGCCGGGCATCCGCCAATTTGCGTTGTGGGATATTATCCCCGAGGAGATGGAAGGCTACTTCGCCGAGTTCCGCCCGTATGTGCCGTTGTGTGCATTCCAGGACTGCCGACACACGCACGAAGAACGCTGTGCCGTGAAGAACGCGGTTGCCCTGCGCTACATAAGTGAACAGCGCTACTTCAGCTATCTGGGCATGATTTCGGGCGAAGCCGCCGAGGGCGGGGAGGAGTGATTTACGGCAATGGCGACAGGAATCTCGCCGCGGTGTGTTGCTACGGGGACGTTGTCGGCAAGCCGAAACGACTTCCGGGCGCTTTCGCCTCCATGTCTTTGCGGAGATGTGCGAAGTAGGGGCTGATGTCGGTTTTGGCGGACCCGCAGCTGGAGCAGCCGCCGCCGGTGGAGCAGGTGGAACAGCCGCCCGCTTCTTTGCCGCAATCGGGTTTGTCGCAGCGCGCGGATTCGGGTTCGGGTTCGTTAACGGTGGGGACGGCGAGATTCTCGCAGCGCACCGTGATGCCGAAGCGTTGGCCAAGCGTCTCGGCGAATTGTTCGGTTCCTTCCTCCTTACCGACGAATTGGATGATCGCGGTCTGGCCGTCGAGAAGCCAGTCGATGTCGAGAATTTCAAGATTCAGACCGGCCTGAGCGACTTCACCGCGAGCGGCCTCGAACAATGCCTCGGCGCGTTCGGCGAGGCGTCGCATCTCACCTTCGTCGTCGGCGCTGGCGAGGCGCACGATACGACCCGAAGCGGCGGTCCCGAAGACGCGAGCTTGTGTCAAAGTCGCGGGTCGCACGATGGCGCCGATTTCGAGGCCGCGATCGGTTTCGATGATGACGCGCTGGCCGCGCCGAAATGCCGTCGGCTCTTCAAGTGCGAACGCCCCGACGACGCCACTCTTGCCAAACGCGACCAGAAACTGATCGTGTCCGGTCGCTGCTTCGCCGATACCTGGAGGAATCAGGCTCATGATAGACCCAATGTTTCCCGCATGATTTGGTCATACGTGGTGCAATGTTGTTCGGTGCTCAGATCGAGTCGCATTTCGTTGATGACTTTTACGCTGAGGTTGCGGAGCCAATAGTCCCAGCATTCGGAACAGACTTTCTCTTGAATCAGCTTGCCGAGGTCGTCGTTGATCGGCGCTTTGGCGAGTCGTTTGGCGTGCGTGCCGGCGAAGCACCCCGGCCGTTGGCATTCAAACCCGCCGCCGCCCGCTGCACCGCCGCGTGGCCGATTCACACGCTGCGAGACGGGTGCGGGCTCGCCGAGTTGCCCGAGCAGCTTGGTCATTTCCTCGCGTGGCACGTTGTCGCCGCGCTCGTCGGCAACGGTGAAGCCGTCGCGCAGCACCTTCACGGCGTCGTCGCGGCGGTTCAATTTCATCAGGCACGAGCCGAGCAGTTGGTACACTTTGGAAAACGTCGGGCTGATATCCAGTGCACGCCGAAACGACTTGACGGCTTCCTCGCACTGTCCGTCTTCCATCAACAGCTGGCCGAGCCGAAAATGCCCGAGATCATCGTCGGGTGAATCGGTCGCCATTTTGCGAAACTGTGCGATACGATCCTGAAGCGTACTCATATCCGTAAACCTGCCTGGGATTGTTGTCGATTTCATCGTTGCAAATGAATTATACTCTGCGCAGTGGGATTTTCCCAGGCGGCGTATCGGGTAAAATGAAATATGCATGTTATTACTCCGCTTGCGGCTTAGCGCTCAAGACACCACACGAGAGCGCTAAGCCGCAAGCGGCAATAATGGGACGGTCGCTACATGATATTGATTTCCACCCTGGAACAGATCGGCCGATTCGCCGGGTTCGCTCTCGCCGCGATCCCGGCCATGCTGTTCGCGTTGCGCCGGCCCGGTGAACTTGCGCGGCAGCTGTACCAGGTTTTGCTCGGCGCGATTCCGCTCGGCGTCATCGCGGGCATGGCCCTTGGCTTCGTCGTCTGGATTCATCTGCGTGCCGTCGTCGATGCCGCTGTGCGCGAGAAGATACCGGAATATGTCGCGCTGGCGATCGTGCTCGAATTTGCTCCGCTCGGCGCGGGTTTGATCGTCGCAGGCAGATCCGGGGCGAGCCTTGGCGCCGAGCTTGGGTCGATGAAGCTGACCGAACAGATCGACGCCTTGCAAGTGCTCGGTCTCTCGCCGATGACGCACCTCGTTGGTCCGCGCGTGCTGGCATCTATGATCGCGTTGCCATTGCTTACCGTGATTACCGCGTATGTCGCCATCAGTTCGAGCTGGTTGGCGGAGTGCCTCGGCGGTATGCTGTCGTTCGTGCAGTACCAGTCAGCCGTGTGGCGCGGACTCGATCACATGGTGCTGAAGGTCGTGCTCTCGACGCTCAAGACCATCGCGTTTGGCTACCTTATCGCGGTTGCCGGGTGCTGGTTCGGCATGAACGCCAAGGAAGGTGCCGACGGCGTCGGTCAGGCGGCGACGCGCGGCGTCGTGGCGTCGATCGTGCTGGTGTTGATCGCGAATGTGTTCCTCGTCAAGCTGATCGAAATGGTGGCCTAATCGTTTAGCCGCGACGCGCAGCGGAGCGCGAACGTGAAAACGCGCTCCGCTGCGCGTCGCGGCTTAACGATTCAATCCGGCGCTCTGGGGCTTTTGCTGTCGGTTGGTGTCAGGAACGCGGCGAAAAAATCGCCGGGTGTGGTATAGGGAAACATTCGCACGGTGGCATCGGCCATCGCCATCAGGCCGCCTTGCGGAAACGGGCCGCCCCAACCGCCGAGTTTGAAGTCCGGCGCGTCGGCGGAATCACGCCGCAACTCCACGCTGAGCGGCTGGCCCTTCACCCAGTTCGGCCCGGAGCGCGTCGTGCCGAACGTGCCGCCGATTTGGATTGAGCAGGAGCCGATCGCACCTTTCGGCAAGCCGTATTCCGCGGTCGAGATATTGCCGTGACCGATCAGGATTGTGTTCATGGTTCCATCGGTGATATCATCCCATTTCCGCCGGTGATCCGCGTTATCGGGCGTCGCGGCGTTTTCGGGGTCGTTGATGTATACCTTTCACGGGTGAGTTTGACGCATTTCCGAGCCGCGACCGTAAGGGAGCGGCCGACAGGATGCCGTGCGGTTTATGTCGGCCGCTCCCTTACGGTCGCGGCTCGGAAATGTTTGGCCCGATTCGGAAATGCGACATTCTCATCCGTGCGAAGTATGAATG
>CAMAUE010000178.1 GCA_945861245.1 Singulisphaera sp. GP187 | reverse complement strand
TTGTTATCGATTCTGGGGGTCCGCCCGAATTCGCCAACGACGACCACCAGGGTGTTCCTCAGCAGACCTCGCTGGTGGAGGTCTTCCAGGAGGGCGGAGAGCGCTTCATCGAGCCGCGGCAGAGCCCAACCCAGGCCGTAGGAGCCGGTGCCGAAGATATTCCCTTGGCCCATCCCGCCGCCGTGCATGTCCCAAGTAAAACTGGCGGCCCCGCCCTGGGAACCCTCACCCGGAGCGAAACCGCACCAGGCATTGACACTCACAAAGCCCACCCCGGACTCCACCAGTCGGCGGGCCATGAGCAGGTATTGACCCAAGGGATGGCGGCCATAGCGGTCGCGCACCCTGGCTGGCTCGTTCTCCAGGTCGAATGGTCGCCGAGCATCCGGACCGGTCGCCAGTTCCACGGCCCGTTGTCGCAGATCCTCCCACCCCGCCACGGCCCGCGAACTGCTGCCCTGCTCGAGTTGACCAAGCAAGCGTTCACGCCCAAGTGTCCTCTCGGGCGGCGTCCCGACATCCGAATCCAGTTCGGACAATCGGAAATTCGACATCGCTGGGTGATTCGAGGAGTTACCGACGAAGAAGGGAGCGTAGGGCCGTCCCAGGAAACCACCCAAGGAGATGAAAGGCGAGCAGAACACGGTCGTGTTGCCATCGCAGCGATGCAGCCAAACATACGGTGTCAGCACGCGTCGCGATGGTCGCAACCTGGCAAGCACCGAGCCATAACACGGTGCGTCGTCCGGAGCTTTCGCTTGCCCCGTCAGGCAGTTGTGCATCGCGTCCGGGTGATTGCGGATCGGCGCGGTGTGCGTCATGGAACGAATGATGCTGTAGTGCTGGCTCAGTCCGGCCAGGCGCGGCATCAGTTCGCTGATCTGCATCCCGGGAACTGAGGTAGCAATCGGGTTGTAGGGACCGCGGATTTCGACCGGCGCTTGCGGTTTCATGTCCCAAATGTCCACATGCGAGGGGCCGCCCCCCATTACAATGAAGATGCAGGACTTCTCGGTTGCCGACCTCTGCGTTCCCGCCTCTCGCGCAGGCAATGTCCCAGGCAGGCCCAGCCCGAGCATGCTGAGTCCGCCCGCGTGCAGAAGTTGCCGGCGAGTAAGCTTACCGCACAGCGAAGATCCTTCAAAGCCAAGAGGCACATGTAACATGAGATTCTCCCAGGTCAGGTAGGGGTTGGAGGTACAAGTAGTTATTCAGGTTGGACTTCCGGTGCTTTAGTGTAGAGATTTTGAACCGCCTGAGTTCCGATCGTCAAACAATATCCTGCTGAATACAAGGCCACGTATTTTCTGATACGAAAAAATGGAGTCCCGAATCCTACTCTTGTTCAGGATCCACGCCGATGTTTCGCGCTGTAACATAAATGTAGCCTCGCAATAGGGTGAGCCGTCTGGGTCGAGTCAGTTTTTCGGCTAAGGAGCGTTGATCTTCGTGATGCCGGCATAGGGATACTTTGACACCGTCTCCCAGGCGAGTTTCTGCAAGATCGCATGTTGGGCGTCGGTCAGTTCCTTGAACCGCGACAACTTCAAACCAATGGGCGAGGTGCGGTAGATCGCCGCGAAATGGCAATAGCCGCTGAGGGCCATCACATGCACACCCGCATGCGGCATCGCATCCGACCACAATTCCGATTGCTTCTTCACACCGGGGTACTTGCCGTCCAGAACCATTTCTCGCAGCTTCACCGTGGCATCGCCGACCGGCACAAGAAACACCACCTTCTTCCCGAACTTCCCGTTCAGTTTGTCAACAATGGCCTCGACGCCCTTGCGGGTCTTGTCGAGGGCGGCCTGGACATCCCCGAGTTTGGAGTCGTCGTAGTCGGCCTTCGTCTTGATCTCTTTGGCTCGACCATCGCCGACCAGCCAGGCAGCATGGTAATACGCCCGGAAGTTCGGATTCGCCTTCAGCCCCATTCCGGCGATCTTCTCCGCGGCGGTGCCGCCGACCCACGGCACTTCCATCCACCAATGCACGCCATGGGCATAGACATCGACTTCACCGGCCTCAATGGGGCTGAAGTCGTTTGGCTTCAGAAAACGAACCTCCTTGTGCCCCTCGATCCCGGCGGCTTTGACCTGATCGGCAACACCACCGGGCACGAAGTTGAACCAGCTGTTGCCGTTGAACAGGACCCGCAGCCCCTTCGGCGGCGATTTCGCGGACGGCTTCGGTTCCTGGGCCGTGCCCTGTGTAACCATGGCGAGAAACCCGCCGACGCTGAGAAGCCACATGCAGGATAAGTATCGAATCACAGAACACCTAAACCTTCTCGAAAAACGGTTACCGAATCCAAGCTAAACTTTGCCGTTTGGCGGGGATTCCTGTTCACCCATGGGTCGCAGGTTTTTGTGAAGTTGCCGATTGGCGCGGCTTTGTTCGGCGTTCGGCTCTTTGTCCTGCCCGCATTATTGCGCTGATCATGTTGGCGAGGTCGTTGGGAGATCCCTCGTTTTCGCTGCCCGTGAGAAACACCAGCGTGGTCTGGCCGACGAGAATCTGATCACCGGGTTTCAAGACCACTTCGGTAATTTTGCAGCCGTTGACCAGGGTGCCGTTACGGCTGCCATGGTCCACCAGGAAGAAGCCGCCGACACCCCGGCGAAATTCAGCATGGCAGCGCGAAACCAAGTTGTCGCTCAGACAAATCTCGTTGCAGCCATCGCGGCCAATGGTGACCACCGGCTTAGTCAGATCAAACTGCTTGCCTTCGTCGGCGCCTTTGATCACCCGCAAGCGTGCCACGCAGAAACCTCGTCAGTTCGACCACAGTTGTTCACCTGTTTGAAATTAGCTGATCGAGACGAAATCCCGCGAATGATTTTTTCCCGCTTCGTCAGTCAATTCTCGGCCTACTTACACGACGAGACATTATCCGAATACTCTTTGACCTCGAGTATGCGCGAGTAAGCGGGAAGCAGCCTGAAGCCTCCCTGCGCCGAGACACAGAAGAGCAACACGGAAAGGTCGGCAAATCATGGAATAACTCCGCCTTCTTGCTGTTACTCGAATCGCTTGATCCGGATGTTCTTGAACTGGATGTCCATCGTGTATCCAGCGTGCAGTTGCAGAGCCAGGACGCCTTCCTTCAGGGCCTTCGGGCTTTCGTCAATCATCTCCGTGGTCACGTTGCCGTTGATGCGGTAGATGATGTGATTTCCCTTGGCGCTGAGCACGACGTCGTTCCAGTCGCCGACCTTGATCGCTTTTTTCAGTTCGGCGTCGCTCATTCCGAGCTTCGAGGTCATGGGCTTTTTACCATCGGCCATGTAGTGCGTCTTTTCGCCGCGTTTGCTCATGATGCCTCGGCCACCCGCCACGCCGGCTTCGTCGTAGATTATCCCCGTGTAACCATTGCCGCCGTCGAAGTCGGCCTGGTAACCGCCGACAACGAAAGATTTCTGATTGAGCAGCTTCGAGCGGAACTGAATGCCGCTGTTGCCGTCGACCTTGCCGTTCACCGTAGCGAACTTGAAGCTCAACCGGAGTTCGAAGTCCTTCACCGGCTTTTCATAAACGAGAAACGTCTGCTTCGACTTGTCCTTGGTTTCGAAGCCGCTGATGACGCCGTCTTTCACGGTCCAATACTCCTTCAGACCACTCCAGCCAGTCAGGTCCTTGCCATTGAAGATGGTGACGAAGCCTTCGGCATCTGCCTTGGGTTCATCGGCCGCGACGAGCGACGGGGCGCCAATACCAAACACGGCAACAACAGCGGCGAAGAGAAAGCGAAGGTGCATGGATCGTTCTCCGTTGGCCACGGCATCAATGGCGAACTCGAGGAAGGAAATTCAGGGACAACTCTCGACGCCGGTTGCGGGATGCCAAAGCACCCGGCATCGCGGGAAATCAAAATCGTAACTTTACTCTACTTTGGCACCACGTTTCTGCCCCTTGGTACCAAGGAATTCGAAGACATCACGCGTGTTCTGGGATTCGTTGAGCCGTTTCCGCAGCTTTTTCGATTATTTCCGCAAGTCCAGGCAGAGCAGATGGCGGTCGTCGCGCAGGTACAATTTGCCAGCGGCGAAGGCAGGGGCCGCCCAGGTCTTGTATTCCAGCAGTTTGGGGAGCGCGCCCTTAACGGTAAAGTCGCGCGGTTGGGCTTTCACCAGGAGCAGATCACCCCGTTCACCAACGCACAGCAGATGTCCGTCAAGAGCCAGCAGGCCGCAACGAACCTCGAGGCGTTGCTCCCATTGGACCGCCCCGGTGGGGAAATCCAGACAGCGCAGCACAAAGGCCGACGTATCGCCGCTGCAACCGTAAACGTGGCCATCGAGCACCATGCTGGTGGCCATCATGTTTCGCATGGTCTTCTGGTTTCTCCACTTCTCGCGGACCGTCCAGTCTTTCTTGGTGCCGTCCTTCTCGGGAGGGACGATTTCGAGAACGGCACTGCCCACATGAGAAGCGGAAATGAACAGCAAATTGTCGGCCCAAACGGGACTGGCACAGGTGGCCTTGTACTGATTGCCGAATCCATGGCGCCACAACACCTGGCCTTTAGCGGGTTCGATGCCCAGTACCGACTCGCCGGTAGCCACGATCACCTGTTTCTTGTCCGCGACGGTGATGACGATGGGCGAGCCGTAACCGATCGCATCGCTGCCGGCGGTCCAGACCAGCTTGCCGGTGTCCTTGTGATAGGCGGCCACGGAATTGTCCTTGGTTCCCCCGGGCTGGACAATCACCAGGTCGCCTTCCACGAGGGGAGACATGGACACTCCCCAATAAAGTGATTCCCCTACCATGTTCTTGGCGCCGGTATCCTTGAAAATATCCGCCTGCCAGACTTTCTTCCCCTCCGTGGTCAGGCACAGGAGCTCGCCCATGGGGGAAAGACAATAGAGCTTTCCCTGATGGTGCGTTGGTGTGGACCTGGGACCGTAGCCCCACCTTTGCTTGTCGATGTAACTGGGAGCGACCTCGAAAAACCAAAGCTCCTTGCCATCCCGGGCGTCGAAGCAGACCACGCCATCGCTTGGACCGCGTTTGGCCTGGGTATAGATTCTGTCCTCCACGATGATCAGCGAGGAGAACCCACTGCCGATGGGAACTTTCCAGAGGGTAGCCGGCGCTTTGGTCTTCCAGTCGAGGTTCAGGTCCTTGTCGCGGACAATGCCATTGCGGTTTGGGCCGAGAAATTGCGGCCAATCCGTCTGGGGATCGGCGGCCGCAACGAGCGACGGACCGCCAAGACAAATCACGGCGACAAAAGCGGAAAAGAGGAAGCGAAGGTGCATGGATCGGCCTATTAGGTTGGTATCCGTGTTGGCAGGGAACCAGGTTTTGCATGGCCCTGTATGGTATTAGCCGCCCGAGGGGAAATCCCGCGAACGAATCCCAAACACACAAGAATCGACCCAATCAGCGACACACCAGGGCTTTGCGTTCATCGGTTCAGGAGGTACGCCAGCAGATCGAGCACCTCTTCCCGGGTGAGCGTGTTCAGCAGGCCCTCGGGCATCGCCGACACGCGCGACGGGGCGACGCTCTCGACATCCTTCTTGTTGATGCGAACGTGGTTGGCGAGCGGGTTCTCGGGATTGGTGCCGACAACGATTGCGTCGCCTGTGGTTTCGATAACTCGTCCCACGATCTGCTTGCCGTTCTTGAGTTCGTAGACGAGCCGGCCGTATTGCTCGTTGATCTTCTTGCTGGGGCTCAAGATCTTGTCCAAAAGTTCGGCTGGCGTCGAGCGTCCGCGCAGATTCGTGAGATCCGGACCGGAGAAACCGCCGTCTCCCTGGAAGCTGTGGCAGGTGAAGCAGTTCGCGGCCTTGTACAGGGCACGACCATTTTCGAGATCGCGTTTTTCCTTCAACCCGGTTTCCAGAAAGGGGGTGAGGTCGTCGAGCTTCCACTGCTTGACGAGTTCGCGTTTCTTCGCGGGAGCGATGACGGCTGGCTTTTGCAGGCCGGCGATCCTCTCCGCGAACTTTTTCCGTTGCTCGTCGTCAAGCATGGCCACTGCCCCTTTGAGGACAGCGTCCCGCTTCGGATTCACGAATGCGCCGCCTTTCCATCGCGGCAGGCGCTCACCCGCGAGAGCGAAGAATCGTTCTCGCAACGCCGGCGTCCAGGCACCGCTCTTCGGATCGCGAAGAAGAACGTCGGCGTAATAGACTTGCTCTTCCTGTGAACGGCTACGCTCGAACAGATCGAGCGTCGGCACCAACGCTCCGTCGTATTGAAAGGCGACGAACATGGCGGCCAGTTCTTCGTTCACGCGGCGGTCGGAGGAGGGGAGAAATTTCGCGAGCTTCTCGACGAGTCGCGCGGCGTCTTCCTTGGAGTACATTCCATGCCGACTGGCCGATATGGTCAGGATCCGCAGATACCAGCACTGTTCGTCCGCACTGAGTTTGGCGAAATCGAATCGATCCAGAGCCGTGAGCAACGCAGGCTGGATGGTCTTATCGCCATCGGTCGAGCGAGATAGTGCGAGCAGGGCTTGCAGCGCGACACGCGGCTGCTTCTCCTCGAGCGCCCTCTGCTTCCATTCGGCCACGGGTTGCCATTCGAGCGCCGCCCGAGCCGCCCCGCGGATGGCCCGATCCTCATGTGCCAAGTGTGGCCAAACGGCGGCGACGGTCCGAGGATTGGTTTCGCCGTGAAAAGCCTCCAGTTCGCGACGCAATTTGTGTAAGGCTGCCGTTGCAGGTTCCAATGCCTTGCCCGACGATGGCGCCGTGCTTTCCTTGCCGCGATAGATCACACGATAGAGATTGGACCCAGCACCACGGCCGCCGACGGTGAAATAGAGAGCCCCATCTTTCGGCGACACCGCGATATCTGTGAGCGGCAAACCTTTTGCGGAAAGGAACAGCTCGACCTCGGCGTCGTACGTCGCCCCCTTGGGCGTGAGATTGGCGGCAACGATGCGGCCAAACGTCCAATCGCAGATGAAGAAGGCTTCTTGATAGCGTGCCGGGAACTTGGCACCGTACCCGAAGCAGACGCCGGTCGGCGATCCGGGGCCGATATCCTGGATGGGCGGTTGCATGTCCTCCCATTTTGGCGTCCAGCTCCATTTCATAGCGGGGCCACTGCCGGCCCAACCACTGTCCGTGCCGCTGAGGATTTGCCGAATCGCGGTGGGACGGTAGTTCGGCATGCCGATGTCAAATTCCAGGTCGCTGTCGAAGGTGAACAAATCCCCGTGCCGATTGAAGGCGATGTCGTAACCGTTTCGCAGGCCCATGCAAAGATATTCGGGATTCTTGCCATCGAGGTCGGTCCGCAAGACCCAGCCGCCCGAAAATGGCTTGGGAATCGACTTGAACTCCCAGCTATCCCGGTTCCAGTGCTTGGCGACGCGACTTTTCTCGACCGGCGGCATGTTCCGATCGCCGCTGATGACATAGATCGACTTGCCATCGGGGCCGAGGACGATGCCGTGGATGTGGTGTTCATACCAAGCTCGTTTGTCGTTGGTGACCTTCGGGAAAACAAACAGCCGTTCGGCCGTGTCGAGCTTGTCGTCCCCATCGGTGTCTTTCAGACGCAGGATCGCATCCGGCTCAAGATCCTTCTCGTCGACTTTATTTTTGCCTTGCGGCGGGCGCTGCTCATGCTGGACGACGTACAACGAACCATTGATCCAGGCCATGCCCTGGCAACGCCCCCACTTGGTGGAGACCAGTTCGACCTTGCATTCCTCGTCGGTCCCGATGGCGGGAGGCGTGATGCGAAAGAGCCCCTGGTTGCCTTCCGAGGAGGCATAGATTCGGCCCTTGTCATCGAAACACATGGCGACCCACGAGCCCTCGGTCGCTCCCTTCACCTGATACACGCGCTCCACGGCGAAGCCCGCCCGGACCTGGATATTGGCGGCTGGAACCGCCTTTTGAGCGTACGCCGTCGAAGTGGACCAGACTGCCACGACGAGCAGAGTGAATGTCAGGAGTGTTTTTGCCACCTTGTGAATCTCCGAAGTGCAGGTTGGGTCGCCGCGTACTCATCATTTGCCGACAAACTTCTTCACGGCTGTGCGTTTGTTCTGCTTGTCGTAGGTCAGAAAATGGGTCCATTCCACGCGATCGACGATGACGAGCACCGCCACGCCCGGTTGTCCGTTGCCATCGACGTAGTACTTCACGTTCGCAACGCCGGGGCGTTCGGCTTTCGGCAGCTTCTCGATGTACCCGTTGTAGTCGGTAACTACCGTCTCCGCGGGCAGGTTCTTCGTCTCCTTCCAACCTTTCAAGGCATCGGGCACCGCGGTCGCCCCGACAGCGGGTTTCGGGGCAGCTTTATCGCCTTCCTTTGGGGGTTGTGGAGATTCGAACTTCGCGATTCCGGCGTAAGGGTATTTCGACACCATGTCCCAGGCGAGCTTCTGCAGAATCGGTCGCTGCTCATCGGTCAAGCCATCACCTTCCTTGCCCGGAAACTTGAGCCCTTCAGGAGACATTCGATACAGGGCCGCGAAGTGCATGAAAGTGCCCAGGCGATGACCAAGATGTCCCTGGTGCGGCATGATGTCGCCCGCCAGTACGGAATTCCTTTGCGTCGTCACACCAGGGAACTTCCCGGCCACGATCATCTTCCGCACCTCCAGCATCCCTTCGCCGAGCGGCACGAGGAAGACGACCCTTTTTCCGGCCTTGGTGTTGACCTCGTCCACATAGACCTCCTGCTGTTTACGGTACTTTTCCATCTTCGTTTGATATTCCGCGAGGTCGGTTTTTTCGTACTCCTCAGCCAACTTGACGCCTTGTCGCCCGTCATGCACCAGCCACGGCATCTGCATGAGGACGCGGAACTCGGGATTGTGCTTGGGGCCGAGCTCGACGAGCGTCGGCAGAAACACGGGGGAATCACGTCCCACGCCACTGTGCTGCCAAACGTAGACGTCGATCTCCCCCTTTTCGAGCAACGGCTTCACGTCGTCGATGCGGTTGCCGTTGATGCCGGTGATCTTCTTGTGCCCGGTGATGCCAGCCGCCTGACACAACGGCGCAGAGTTTTCGGTCGACCAACTGTGCCCGCCGTTCATCACCCGCAGGCCGGCGGGTACCTTCTTGGCAGGCTGCGATGTCGGATTCTCCACTGCGGCGACGCCCGCTGGCCGATACTTCGACACCGTCTCCCACGCGATCCGTTGCAGGATGGCGTTTTGCTCGTCGGTGATCCCATCCATGTAGTGGGGCATCCCGCCTTTGGTTGCATAGGTGATGCCCTTGAACGACGGATTCAGTCCCACCGGCGAGATGCCGTACATCGTGGCGACGTTGCAGTAGGCGGTCAGTGCCAACAGGTGTCTGTGCGAATGCATGTTGAATTCGAGCCACAGATCAGCCGGGTCGGTGATGCCGGGGAACTTTCCGTCCACGACCATGTCTAAAAGCTTGAGCGTGGCCTCTTGGACCGGCGAGATCAGAACGACCTTCCGCCCATGCTTTTCGTTGATCGCATCGACCAGCTTCTCCAACGCTTTTAGTTGTTCGGGGGCAGCCCGTTTCCTCGTCGCGACGACGTCGAGTTTCTTTTTGCCGTCCTTCGGTTCCGAGCCTGTGGGCCAAAGGTAGGTCTGCCAAACGACCCGGAATTTCGGGTTGTTTTTGACGCCGAGGGCAGCGAAGCCCGCCAGCGTCGAGTCTTCGGGCCCCAGGTGATTCTTCCAGGTTTCCGCATTGGGATGCCAGGCCAGGGTAGCGATCATCATCACGTCGATCTTGCCCTGTTCGACGGGATCGAGCCGGCCTTTCTGAATCGTATCAAGCCCCTTCACAAACGAATGCCAGGTGCCGACGTACGGCGCGGCGACGCTCTTGTGGCCTTCGATGTTCGCGGACTTGACGACGGCGTCGGCCGCCGCGCCGTTCACGAGCAGCATGTAGGCTACCCGCGATCCCTCGGGCCGCTTCAGCTCCTGGGCACCGCCGATTGCCGACCAGGCGAGGAAAGCACAAATAACAAACATCCACACGACGATCGATCTCAATTGAAACACGCTAACTCCTTCACTTGGTTTGAAACACGACAGGACTTTCTAGTTCGTTTGCTCCAAGACCACACGAAAGCCTTGATAACATCCGCGATAGGCGGATGCATCGCGGCCAACGCGGGCGGCGGAACGCAGTCGCTTCGCATCGCTGGACCACCCACCGCCGCGTTGCACTTTGGCTTTTCCCGTGGCCGGTCCGGTCGGATCGACTTGCTTCTCCTTGGAGTAGCTGTTCGGCACGTACCAGTCTTCGCACCACTCCCAGACGTTGCCGTGCATGTCGTGCAGGCCAAAGGCATTCGCCTTGAACTGTCCGACGGGAGCTGTAAAGACGTAGCCATCTTTCGCCTTGATCCCGATGCTCCATCCCGGATACTTGGCGCGGGCGGTTGCGTCAGCACCGTTGCCGATGGTTGCCAGGCCTTCGGGATCGTTGGCATGCACGTAGGCGGACTTGGTCCCCGCCCGGCAAGCATACTCCCACTCGGCTTCGGTTGCCATACGGTAGGTCTTCTTCTCTTTTTCACTCAGCCACTTGCAGAACGCCTTGGCGTCGCTCCACGAGACATTGACCACCGGATGTTGGTCCGTCTGATCAAAGCCAGGATTCATCCAGGTGAACTCCGGCTTCATGTCGTTGATCTTGCCGTGCGCATCAATGCCGTAGGCGCCTTTGCCATCGCGTTCGCCATCGGTTGTATATTTCGACGCCGTCACGAACTGTTTGAACTGGCCGATAGTAACCTCGTAGGCACCCATGTAGAAGCCTTTGGTCAGCTCAACCTCGTGCGGAGTTTCCTGTGCCTCGCGGCCTGGTTCCGATTCGGGCGAGCCCATCGTGAACTTCCCCGGCGGAATGTACACGAGCTTCATGCCGACGCTGTTCTTGATTTCCTTGGAGTTGAACGACTGGGCACCACTGGGGCTCAAACAAATCCCGAGGACAAAGCTCGCAGCAAGAAAACTCATGAATGCAAGACGCATCAAACTTCTCCAATCATTGGTTTTGTCCACAGGGCCGATTTCCAGGCCCGTCCCAGGTAGTTTTTTCACCTTGCGGGTTTCACGATGGCGAGGTAAATCCACGGTGCATCTCCCGACTTTTTGGGCGTGGCGGGATTCATGCCGTTCGGGCCCAGCTTGACCGTGGCGCCCTTAAGAAATTCCTTCTCGAACAACCGAAAGCTGCGTTCGTTCCCCAGATAGCCCCCATGCAACGACTCACCCGTGTCATTCCAGGTGGCAAGCCACTCTGGCCGCTTCTCGAGTTTTCCATCGACTGCCACGTAGACGGTTGCCTTGTCGGTCACGGTAAACTCCATCAGCACCTCGCCGGTATAGGCAAGGGCGGCGTTATCGGGCCTGATCCAATCACAACCGCGAACCAATTCCGGAACCTTGCCGATCACGGTCACGGAACAGGCAGACGTCTGCGGTTTCCATCCGGTATCTCCGGGTTTCAGATTGGCGACGATCTTCCAGGGTTCGTTGTGAACCGCATCGGACGGAACGAT
>CAMAUE010000177.1 GCA_945861245.1 Singulisphaera sp. GP187 | reverse complement strand
CACTTCGACAACAGCGACAAGAACCCGCTCAACCCCTCCAGCCCGCCGAAACGCGTATCCCTAGGCGAGCAAACGTTCAACGAAATGTGCTTCGTGTTCCTCGGCGGCTATTCCGGATCGCGATTACCGGTGCTACCGCTAACGCCGCTTGCGCCGGCGAAGATGAAGTGAGCATATAGCCCGCCATTTATGGCGGGTTCGACTGCAAACCCGCCATAAATGGCGGGCTAAATGGGAACAGAAACGAGCTACGATCCTGCGCGATGTACACGTTTCCCGTCCAACACCTCGCGCCAGTAGCCAGGCATACCGTCGAACGCGGATAGATACGTTGCCTCCAGCGGGACGGGGACATAGGTCTCGATAGACAAAAACAATGGCATCTCAGGCAACGGATCGCCGACGGCCCCGAATTCGAGAAACGCCTCGGGATATTGATCCGCCCGGTATCCGCTAAGTGTCAGCGGCTTGTCGCTCGGCAACGCAAATTCGTTGTCGATCAATTCATCCCAAATCGCTTTGTGAATACCCTGCGGATCACGCTCACCGGGCGGCAGAATATCGAGAATGAGGAGATGAACGCCGGAGCGGAGCATCTCCGTCGCCTTGCTCACGAACGAGCGAAGTGCGTTGCGCGAATTCTTGTTCCCGGGCGAAACGATCTCGACCATTGCAATGACGCGATGATTGCTGGTGTGCCGAATCACGACGGCTTTCGCTTTGGCGGCATAGCGATCGGGTTCGGACAAAATCCGCATCCGAACCTTGGGCGGCGCCGCCAAGAGTGCGACCCCACCCTCGTCGTCGGACGTAGACTGCGGGAACGAGCCATTCGATGAGGGTCGTTGCAGCGTTAGCACATCAGGTCCGCGTCCGCCAGCGATTTGCTCAGGCAGCGCGTAATACTCGGGAGGAAGCAGGCCACGATTCAATTCACGAGCAATCTCGGTGATCCAATCGTGATGGAATGCGTGGAAGATTCCCGCGTCAATCTGAGACCAGTCATGTACAGGCATGTCCAACTCCTGTTTTGAATCCAGCCATTTCCTGTGTTCATTATACTTCCAACAACGAACCGTTGCCACGGACCAAGGATTTGCGGGATTAGCGGGTACATGGCCTGGCATGATGTCGGCAACGCCGCCATGGTGCCAGTTCATACAATTCGGGCATTGCAGGTAGCCGTTCAATTCTTCACCCAAGATGTGTTATGCGAACACGAGGTTTTCGTCAGGTTTCGTGCTGGCTAGCTGGCGCTCGAGTCGGCTGGAAACGGGAGGGGCGATTTAGGCCAGTGTTCATCATGGGGAACGCCGAGTCTGGCGACATACCCGCTTTCCGTTTTCAAATGTTAACGGAAGGCGTGCTGTCGATGTTGTCTCCGCCACGGGGGCCCTTCGGATTGAGCCTTAGCGGCACCCAGGTGACGGACGCGGGGCTGAATGGGCTCACCGGGCTTAAGAGTTTGCGGTCGCTGGAAGTTGGAGAAACCCAGGTGACGGACGCGGGGCTGAAGGAGTTGGCCGGGCTCAAGAGCTTGCAGTCGCTGGACCTTTTCGACACCAAGGTGGCGGACGCAGGGCTGAAGGAGCTGGCGGTGCTCAAAAGCTTGCAGTCGCTGAACCTTTATGGCACCAAGGTGACCGACGCAGGCGTCGCCGAGTTGCGAAAGGCGTTGCCGAACTGCAAGATCACGCGATAGGTCCGCATTCCCCGCTCACGTCTGGCCTTCATGTCCGTGGCGCAAATTCCGCCGGGGCCTCGGCTGTGCGATGCGGTTGTAACGTGCGCAAGGTGTTCAAGGCGCTCATCCCAATTTGCATGAGCGCCATGCGCACCTTAAACACCTTACAATTGAATGCAAACCCAAGGGAGAGGCACTCCGAACCTTTGGGATCCCAGAGGTTCGGAGTACCTCACCTCTGGGCTTGACGCACCCCACGGACCAAGGACCGCGGACGAATCCCGATTGACCTGAAACGCTCATCCGACTAGAATCCACATTCTCACAATGATGCAACCTTGTAATGCTTGCCCAATTTAACGAAAGTCGAACGCAACCGTGGACAACGTCGTCGAAAGTAGCCGACTGGATAAACTGCACAACATCGAGAAGCTCGGCCTCGATCCGTGGGGCCAGCGTTTTGATGGGCATCAACCGATCCAGGCGATCCTTGGGATGCCAGCCGATCTGCCCGAACCGGAGCGGCCCAGCGTCAAGGCGGCGGGACGCATCGTCAGTCGGCGCATCGGCGGTAAGGTCCACTGGCTCGACATCCGCGACTGGTCCGGTTCGCTCACCACGCGCAAAACCACCGGCGACGACAAACACGAAGCGACCGAGTTCAGCGATTGGTCGAGCCGAGTCCAGATCATGCTCGGTCAAAAGCAGATCGGCGACATCGGCTGGCAGCTCGCCCAGGAACTCGATCTCGGCGATCTCGTCGGCATCGAAGGTAAGTTCGGCAAGACCAAACGCGGCGAGCCGACCATCTTTGCCGAGAAGCTGACGTTCCTCTCCAAGTCGCTCGAACCGCACCCCGACAAATGGGGCGGGCTGTCCGACATGGAATATCGGCTGCGGCATCGCTATCTCGACCTGACGTACAACCCCGAACTGCTCGACGTGACGCTCAAGCGTATCAAGATCGTCCGCACGATCCGCGCGTATCTCGATGGCCAAGGCTACTGCGAAGTCGAGACGCCGACATTGCATTCGATTGCCGGCGGGGCGGCGGCTAGGCCCTTCAAGACGCACCACAACGCCCTCGACATTCCGCTGTTTCTACGCATCGCGCTGGAGCTGCATCTCAAACGGCTGCTCGTCGGCGGCATCGAAAAGGTTTATGAAATTGGCCGAGTGTTTCGCAATGAAGGCATTAGCCAAAAGCACAACCCCGAATTCACGATGATGGAGTTGTACCAGGCCTATGGCAACTACGAAACGATGATGGAGCTGACCGAGGGCATGGTCCTCGCCTGCATCGACGCGATCGGCGGCGGGTACCAACGCAAGTGGGGCGAGAAGGCGATCGACTTTGCCCCGCCCTGGAAACGCTTGAAGTACGCCGACCTGTTTCTGGAGCACGTCGGCGTCGCCCTCGACGATCAAGCGGGTGTAACCGAGGCGGCGAAGAAAGCCCACATCGACATTGCCGGCAAGCATCACGACGTGCTCGTGCACTTGTTGTTCGAGCACAAAGTGGAGCACAATCTCGTCGGCCCGGTGTTCGTTTACGATTATCCCGCATCGCTCTGCCCGCTGACGAAACGCAAGGCCGGCGTGCCGACGATTGCCGAGCGGTTTGAACTGTACGCGCATGGCATGGAGCTGGCGAATGCCTACACGGAGTTGAACGACCCGATCACGCAAGAGCAGACGTTCTCGCAACAACTCGCGGGACTGCCCGAAGAAGACTCGATGGCCAAGATGGACCACGACTTCATCCGCGCCCAACGCCACGGTATGCCCCCCGCCGGCGGCCTCGGCGTCGGCATCGACCGCCTCATCATGCTGCTGACCAACACGCAAACGATCCGCGACGTGATTCTGTTTCCGTTGCTTAGGCCCGAAAAATAGTGGCTAATGGTTAGTGGCTAGTGGGTTTTTGCATTTTCACTAGCCACTAGCCACTAGCCACTATTCGACACAAGGACGTACCCCCACCATGTACAAGATTCTGCTCTGCTGGCGATATCTCAAGACGCGCTATCTTGCGCTGGCGTGCATCATAAGCGTCATGCTGGGCGTGGCTACTCTCATCGTCGTCAACAGCGTTATGAACGGCTTTTCGAAGAAGCTGCAAACGCTGTTGCACAATGTCGTCTCCGATGTCGCGATAGAAGCGCACAGCCCCAACGGTTTTTACGACCCGCTGGACAAGATCGCCACGATACGCAAAGACCCCTATCTCAACGAACGCATCGAGGCGATGGCAGTAACGCTCGATTCGTTCGCCATGCTGCAATTCTACCATCGAGGCAGCCAGGAAACCGTGACGCGCCCGGTGCGAGTCATGGGCATCGAAATGAAGTCGCGATCAGCCGTGGGTGGATTCCAGAACTACCTTCAACTGCAATCGCAGGACGCCGAGCCGACGTTCGTCGTGCCGCCGGATATCCGGGCGAGATTTGCCGCCGTCGATAAGGAATGGCACGATTTCCATCATCGTCAGTTTGAGCAAGAGATACAACGGCTACGCAGGCTGGAGGAACAAAAGAAGAAAGGCGATCTGGTAGCGCCGCTGCCGCAACGCCTGGATTTCGAGGCGGGCATATCGCCTGAGATGCGTGAGTTTTTCAGTAAGCTACGCAAGGACCGCCCTGCCCCGCCGCTGACCCCACCGCCCGCCCCGGTTCCGTTCAAGCCGCGCGAGCCGATCGGGGCGATCGTCGGGCATCTGGTGGCGAACTTCAAGACGCGCGACGAGGACAACAAGGTCACCGATCGGGCAGCGATGCGTCACGGCGACGGCATCCGCCTGACGACGATCACGATTGGCCAAAACATGACGCCTGTCTACGACGATTTCGTCGCCATCGATTTCTTCAAATCGGGCATGAGCGAGTATGACGCCAATTGCATCTTCATTCCGTTGGACCAACTGCAACGCCTGCGGGAGATGGACAACCGGGCGACCAACATCCTCGTCAAACTCAAGAATCAAAGCGATGCCGACGACATCGTCAAGGCGATGGCGATCCTCTTCAAAGGCGAACCGCTGACCGTCAACACCTGGCAGGAAAAGCAAGGCCCGCTGCTCCGCGCCATCGAGATCGAGAAAAACATTCTGAACATCCTGTTGTTCATGATCGTCGGCGTCGCGGGCTTTGGCATCCTGGCGATCTTCAGCATGATCGTCTCCGAAAAGACGCGCGACATCGGCATCCTCAAAGCGCTTGGTGCCTCGTCCGCCGGGGTCATGCAGATATTTCTCAGCTACGGCCTGCTGCTCGGCATCGTCGGTTCGCTGTTCGGCACCATCTTGGGCGTGACGATTACTCTCAATATTAATGCGATTGAACTGGCCATCGCCGCAGTGACCGGACAGCGTATCTTCGACGGCTCGGTCTACTACTTCACCGAGATTCCGACTGAGCTTCAGCCGATGGCGATCGTGTACATGAACCTCGGCGCGGTCGGCATCGCCGTGGTGTTTAGCATCATCCCCGCCCTGCGTGCCGCGATGTTGCATCCAGTGCAGGCGTTGCGGTATGATTGAAAAACTTGTCCGATTTTGTTTTCCGCTTGCGGCTTAGCGCTCACGTGGCGCCGCCCGAGCGCTAAGCCGCAAGCGGCGAACCAGGAAATTACCACGAATCCATCGCGCAATTCAGGAGCATCCCCATGCACGGCACGACGCCATTACTCACCGCGATCAATCTGCGCAAAACCTATGTCAAGTATGCCAACCGCATCGAGGTGCTGCGCGGGCTCGACATCGACGTTGCCGAGGGCGAATTCCTCTCGGTCATTGGCAATTCGGGTTCGGGCAAAAGCACGATGCTCCACCTGCTCGGCACGCTCGACACGCCCGACGATGGCTGCATCCATCTGGAGGGCCGACGCATCGACAATCTGCCGGCGCGGGACCGCGATGCGCTGCGCAATCGCACGTTTGGCTTCATTTTCCAGTTCTATCATCTGCTGCCGGAAATGAACGTCCTGGAAAACGTGCTAGCGCCGGCGATGATTACGCATTCGGTCTGGAGCTGGTGGCGCAACAAAAAAGAGCTGCGCAAACACGCCGCGGAGATGCTCGACAAAGTCGGTCTCGGCCATCGCCTGACGCACCAGCCGAGGGAACTATCCGGTGGCGAGATGCAGCGTGCCGCCATCGCCCGTGCCCTCATCAATCGCCCGCGCGTCTTGCTCGCTGATGAACCGACGGGCAACCTGGACCTCGCCAATGGCCAGCACATCATGAAGCTTCTGCGCGATCTCAATCAGTTCGAGAATTTGACGATTGTCATGGTAACGCACAATCTCGACCTCGTCCACGAAACCGACCGCATGGTGCGAATCGTCGATGGCCGCATGGACGGGCAGGAGCTATCCCAACCGCCGGTATTGGCGGCGGCTGTTTAGCCGTTCGCCTTTGGCGAGCGCGGGCGTCTAAACATGAAATTTGATATGATTTCGGTATTGGATATTACACCATTTAACGGGATTTATTGCATGTCCGCGTTACCCAAAGTCTACATCAACGGCAAATTCTACGACAAACCCGATGCCAAGGTCAGCGTCTACGATCATGCCCTGCTCTACGGCGATGGCGTTTTCGAAGGCATCCGCATCTATTCCGGCAAGGCGTTCAAGCTCATCGAACACGTTGCTCGCTTGTTCGAAAGCGCACGCAGCATCAAGCTCGAAATCCCGCTGTCCCAAGAAGCGACGATCAAGGCAATCAACGACACCATCGCGATCAACAATAAAATCGATGGCTACTGTCGCCCAATCGTCACGCGCGGGGCCGGTTCGCTCGGGTTGGACCCACGCCGATGTTCTGATCCGCAAGTGATCGTCATCGTCGACGATATCACGATGTATCCGCCGGAGCTTTACGAAAATGGCATGGAGATCGCAACGGTTTCGACGATCCGCAACCATCCGAACGCGCTCAATCCGCGCATCAAGTCGCTCAACTATCTCAACAATATCCTGGCGAAGATCGAAGGCATCCAGGCCGGCTGTCTCGAATCGCTGATGCTGAACCACAAGGGCGAGATCGCGGAATGCTCGGGCGACAATATCTTCCTCGTCAAAAACGGCGTCATTCGCACGCCATCGATCGATTCGGGCATCCTCGAAGGCATCACACGCAACACCGTCATCGAACTCGCTCGCAATAAAGGTTACACCGTCGAGGAACTCGGCCTGACCCGGCACGACGTGTTCATCGCCGACGAATGCTTCCTCACCGGCACGGCTGCGGAGATCATCCCCGTCACCAAGTGCGACGCCCGCGTCATCGGCAGCGGCAAACCCGGCCCGATCTCGCGCGAACTGCGCGAGGCGTTCTTCAAACTGGTGCGCGAGTAACTGCAAACGATTGGCACTCGCCAAATCCCAATACGGAACAAAAAATGTCCACCTCCACTGTAGTCCAATCCGGCTGGGCGGCGAACGGATGGTCAACGTCATCTACCTCGATGAGATCAACACCGGCTCGATCGTCGTCACGTCGATGACCGATCCGAATACCGTCATGATGCGTTTCACCGGACAACGCGTGCTAAGGCCGACCGAACCATCGTTGAACTAACCTGATTCCGCTATGATTCTCGAAGGCATTGTCACCACACAATCCGCGGTGGGAGAGATCAACATCGCTCCGATGGGGCCGCGCGTCGATGCCGACATGACGCGGTTTCTGCTGCGTCCCTTCAACACGTCCACGACCTATCGCAACCTGCGGGAGCATGGCGAAGGCGTGCTGCACGTTACCGACGACACGTTGTTGCTCGCCCGTGCCGCGCTCGGTCGACTCGATCCGCTGCCACCGCTAATCCCCGCTCGCTCAGTGCGAGGCTGGGTGCTGCCCGGCGCGTGCCGATGTTACGAATTCCGCGTGCTGTCGATCGATGATCGCACCGAGCGCGTCAGCATCGAGGTCGAGGTCGTCGATTCGCAAACCTTCCGCGACTTCTTCGGATTCAATCGCGCCAAGCACGCCGTCGTCGAAGCGGCAATCCTGGCAACACGCGTGCACCTGCTGCCTCGTGCCGAGATCGACGCTGAATTCGCCAAGCTCGCCATGATCGTGCAGAAGACTGCCGGCGAACAGGAACGCCAGGCATTCGAATTTCTGCGGACGCAAGTCGGCCTGCTCCGAGAGAGCGAAGGACCAATCCGCATCCGCACCGCGAGTCGCCTGCACTTCGGCTTGCTGTCATTGCCGGGTTGCGATCATGGCTCACCACAACGAATGTTCGGCGGCATCGGGATGATGGTCGATCAGCCGAGCGTCGAAGTGCTGGTTCACAAATCCGAGCGATTCACTGCGGAGGGTCCGCTCGCCGATCGCGCGGCCCAATTTGCCGAGCGTTGCGCGGCGAGTCTCGGCCTATCGCAGGCGGTTCATGTGCAGGTCGTCCACGCGCCGCCGGACCACGTCGGACTAGGCGTGGGCACGCAGCTTGGATTGGCCGTCGCTCGCGGCATCGCCGAGTTGACGGGGCAGAAGCCTGACGCCGTCTCGTTGGCCAAACACGTTGGCCGTGGTTTGCGGTCCGCGATCGGTGTGCATGGCTTCGATGGCGGCGGATTCCTGGTTGAAGGTGGCAAACTTGCGGAATCCGACATCTCGCCGCTCGTAGGCCGCTGGGATTTTCCTGACGATTGGCGTGTATTGCTCATCCTTCCCAAACATTTAACAGGCGCCCACGGGTTGCACGAACTGGGTGCATTCGCCGATCTCCAACGTCAATCAGCGTTGCCATTGGCTACCGACGCCATGAGTCGGCTCATCCTGCTCGCCATGATTCCGGCGTTGCTCGAACGAAATCTCAACGTGTTCAGCGATGCGCTGTACGAGTACAACCGCAAAGCGGGCGAGATGTTTCGCGACGCCCAGGGCGGGATATATGCCGACCCGTGGATCACCCACGCCGTCGAAACCTTGCGTGACCTCGGCGTTCGCGGCGTCGGCCAAAGTTCGTGGGGCCCAGCCGTGTTCGCAATTGTGCATCAAACGGACGCCGAACCGCTGGCCGCCCAACTCGCCGAGCGCGTCGAGCATCGCGAAATCATTGTTGCTCGCGGTTGCAATCAGGGGGCGATTGTGGCACGTCCTTAGTGCTTCGAACTTCGTACTTCGCAAAATTAGCGCGACGACAACTGATTTCCCTCGCTTCCTGCGAACTACGGACGAAGTACGAAGCACGAAGGACGAAGCACGACAGCACACGTACAATACATGCAGGTTTACCGTTACGCCACCTTCTTCATCCGAGCTGTCAGTCACATGCAAGAATTGCACCATGAATGCGGGATCGCGGCTATCTACCATCTCGATAGTCCGAACCCGTCCAAGCTCGTGCCCAAGGAAGGGCCGGAGCATGTCACTCGCCTCATGCCTCGCATGTTGCTTGACTTGCAAAACCGCGGGCAGCTTGCCGCCGGCATGACCACATTCAACCCCAATCGCGAGAGCGTCCTCAGCACCTACAAACAGATCGGCACGGTCATCGAGGCGTTTCGGCTCAACCATCCGGCGAAGTTCGAGAACATCATGTCCGAGCATGCCGGTCGCGCCGCTATTGGACATGTTCGCTACGCAACCTGCGGCAAAAACGATCGCGATCACGCCCAGCCGTTTGAACGATATCATGGCCGAAAGTGGAAATGGTTCGCGATGGCCTTCAACGGTCAAATCACCAACTACGCCCACCTTAAATCCGAACTTCTCACCAAGCAAGACTACTACCTGATGCGCGACCTCGATACCGAGGTCATCATGCACTACCTGAGCCACGAGCTTCGCGGCGACGATCGGCCCGACCTCGTGCAGGTATTCCGCAACCTCAGCCAAAAGTTCGATGGTGCATACAACCTCGTGTTTATGAACGGCATGGGTGACATGGTCGTCGTACGTGATCCGCTCGGATTTCGGCCGTTGTGCTATGCGATCGACGGTCCGATGTTCGGTGCCGCCAGCGAAAGCATCGCGCTGACGAATCTCGGCTTCACGTCGATCAAGACGCTGCAACCGGGCGAGATGGTGCTGATCCAGGACAACAAGATACGAATCGAGCGTTTCGCCGAGCCGAAACCACGCACCGCGCATTGCTTCTTCGAGTGGATATATTTCGCCAATGTCGCCAGCACGTTGGACGAGCGCAGCGTATACCTTTCCCGCGCGGCCCTTGGCAAAGAGTTGGCGATTCAAGAGCATCGACTCGGGATCATTAAGCCCGACTACAACACGGTCGTCGTTCCCGTGCCGGATACGGGCAAAGCCGCCGCCGATGCGATGGCGTTTGAACTGGGCGTTCCCGCCGTCGAAGGGCTGATGCGCAATCGCCACATTGGCCGCACGTTTATCGAGGGAAGCAATCGTGCCGATCGCGTGCGGATGAAGTTCTCGCCGTTACGTGAAGTGCTCGAAGGCCGGCGCGTCATCCTCGTCGAGGATTCGATCGTCCGCAGCACGACGCTCAAATCGCTGCTGTCGCTGATTCGCGAGCGCGGCGGCGCCAAGGAGATTCACGTGCGCGTCGCCTGCCCACCGATCATCGCGCCGTGCTTTTACGGCATCGACATGTCAACGGTAGCTGAATTGTACGCACCGAAATTCATGAAGGGAAAGGTCATCACACTGGAAGAGCAGCAGGCGATGGCCAAGGATCTCGGCGCCGACAGCCTGTTCTACTTGCCGCTCGATGCGATCGCCCGCTGCATCCGCCTGCCCGCCGAGCGCCTGTGCCGAGCGTGCATCACCGGCGAGTACCCCTCGGAAGCCGGCGAACGCATGTATCAGATCGCGTTGCGCAACCACGACGAAGGCGGCGGAAACACCAACCGCACCTATGAAGCAGGCACGGGGTGCAGCTGAGTCCGTGGTCCGTGGTGGAATGCTATCCGTCATTGCATGATGCGCATGGTGCGCATGGTGCGCATGCAAAAAGGGATGAGCGCCTTGCGCACCATCCCCGACTTCGCGTTACTCGTCCAGTCTTGCTTGCTCTCTGTTTTCTTGTCCAATTCAGCGCTCATTTGGCCTGGAACCGTCACACGGCCACCCTTTGATTTTATCCGCCTCTACGTCTCCTATTTGCCGCTTGCGGCTTAGCGCTCAATTTCGCGCGCCTGACGCGAGCGCCAAGCCGCAAGCGGCAAATAGGAGACACCTGCGATCCTTCGGAGCTGAGAAATTACCCGCTGGCGGTGCAGCTGGTTTTTCCCTCCAGGGTGTGTTTAAAAATAAGGCGCGGGAGCCATGTCCGCGCGCGCCGACCTAACTACCTTTAATAAGGAAGACCTGCGGAGACCGCGCTGGGGGCATCCTAGCATGGGTCGAGGATGATAAGCAAAGTCGGTTTTGCGGAATCTTCGAAATCGTTTCCTTGACCGGTTCTCTCTGGGGAAGTTCAAGTTGCATGATGCGCATGGTGCGCAAGGCGCTCATCTTTTTTTGCATGAGCGCCTTGCGCACCATGCGCATCATCCCCGTCACCTTCCTCGGCTGACGGCCAAAACGGTCGGCTGATCTCCAACTTCGCGAAACTCGTCGTGCCGGACGTCGCTCCCGCGACGAAGGTGTACAACGGGCAATTTGTGCGGGTCGATGTCGTTGACGTGGTCGCGGTGAAGTAAGGATAACCAAAACAATACCCTCCCGATTTGGTATTTGCCGCTTGCGGCTTAGCGCTCAATTTCGCGCGCCTGACGCGAGCGCCAAGCCGCAAGCGGCCTCCCAGGTCAGGCACACGATCTTACCATCGATCGGCTCTGCGCGGCACGTGCTATTGCGTTTGATTTTGCTTGCAATGGTCG
>CAMAUE010000176.1 GCA_945861245.1 Singulisphaera sp. GP187 | reverse complement strand
AGCTGGCTCCGACGCTTCGCCATCACTCTCCTGAAGCGTCATCCCAAGAAAGACAGTCTCCGCGGCAAAATGGTTTCATGCATGGCCAGCACCGCGTTTCTCACGGAAGTCCTATCGCTGACACAAGTTTGATATGCGCTGGCCGTGTTATTTTATCCCTGCTAGGTCTAGCGGGGTCCGCGGCGGCTGTCGCCACTCAGGTAACGGGTTGGCTTTCCCCGCTGCTTCTCTGCGCGTCGATTCTACTGATGGGGCGGACCTTCTATAATTATCTATGTGCGTAAAACCGCGTCACGAACGACAGCCGTTGTGGCCTGGTTTTCCCTGACGTTCATGGTCGGCTTCTGGAGTTGGTACTTCGTATCGGGCGGCATTTGGCCAGACGAGATGGGCCAGGCACGGTTTCTGCCATGATTCGATGACTTCCAAGCGGATGGGACTCTATGATTAAACAATGTCTCTGCACTCTCGTTCTCGGCTGTTCCGCGTTACTCGTGGCAAGCTGCTCAAGCAAGTCGGAGCCGAAGGATGATGTGCCGTCTGACAACGCGGTCGTGCTGGTAACACCCGTAAAGACGGAGACGCTGCTGTCGATGAAGGCCGACCCACGCGAGGTTACGCTGCACCTCGACGGCATGGCGGATCGCCTGAACCTCGTCTGAAGCACCTGACCGAACAAGGTCAAAGATGCTCTGTATGAGCTTCCAGGTGTCAAGTCGGTGGACGTGGACCATCTCAAAGATCGGCTCATCGTCGAGTATGATGCGAGCAAGGTAACTACGAAATGATATGTTGCAGACAATCGAGAAACAGAATCTGAAACTGACCGGTAAAATCGTCAAGACGCCTTGATTGGAAAATTAATAAGCCCAGCGATTCGGAGTACCTCTCCACTGGGCTTGAATGTGATGATTGAGGAGAATCGCATGCGTACGTTCTTGCAAACGATCCTGGCTTTTTTTACGTTGGGAATGGGCACGGTCGCGTGTACCAAATCGGACGCTCCGCCGCCTTCCACGGCTTCGACCGATGTGGCTCTGGTTGTTCCGGGCATGCACTGAGCGGTCGGCTGACCTAACCGAGTGCGTGCCGCACTCGCGACTCTACCGTGGGTAGAGCAACAGAGCATTCAGACCGACATCCCGACGCGCGAAGTCCGATTCAATCTCAAGGACAAGACCGCCTGGAATGAAGAAGCCGTCCGCGCCGCCCTCAAGGGAAAGAACTTTTCCAAAGTTACGGTGAAGACGCCGCCCCAGTGAGAGTTCGCCGATTGCCGCTTAGCGTTCGCGATGCGCCAAGCGAACGCTAAGCGGCAATCGGAGCGAAACCACATGTCTAAATCTTGTACCGTCGATGCGATTTCACCGGTCGCCGACCTACAATCAACAGTCGCTACCGTCGACGCGCCGGAAGTGTTGCTCGAAATTGTCCGGCGTTTCGTTACGCCCACCTATGCGTATGACATCAGCCGCATCCATACGCAGGTCGCCAAGTTGCGGACGCATCTGCCGCCGGAAGTCGAAATCCTGTATTCCCTGAAAGCGAACGCGTCGCTCAGTCTACCCGGCGATGTGCTGGCGGAAGCACGTCTCATGCCGCCTCTAGTACCGGGCGATCTGCTCGCGTTTCCCAACGCCGGTGCGTATGGGTTGGCGGCATCTCCGTGGCTATTCCACTCCCATCCAGCCCCAGCTGAAGTCGCCTTCGAGGGAACGTGTGTGCAACCGTTGCGGCCACGCCGACCTCCCGAATCGGTTCTCGAAGGGCAGGCCCTGCTACAGGAGTCAGATAGGAAGGCTGACGCCTAAATCCTGACTCACGATCCCCGACTCATCACTCATGCAAGTACGCCTTGGATTGGCGTTCCTTGACAGAGCCTCAACGGTCTGCCTAACGCATCGGTCAACTCAGTGTCGATTGGGATGCCAAGACAGTGGTAGATCGTCGTGACCAGGTCTTGCGGGCTGACGGCGCCGTCGACGGGGTAGGCGGCATGGCGGTCGGATCGGCCGTGAACCATGCCGGGTTTGATGCCAGCTCCAGCCAGAACGACGGAATAGCAGCGGCCCCAATGTCCGCGACCGCCTTCGCGTTCGATCAGCGGGGCCCGCCCGAACTCACCCATCCAGACGACCAGGGTTTCATTGAGCAACCCGCGCACGTCGAGGTCTTCGAGCAAGGCGGAGAAGCCGCGGTCGAGTTGGGGCGCGAGGATAGGTAAATACTGGTAGTTTCGATAATGCAAATCCCAGCCGCCGGGAACTTCCTCGCCGTTCCAGTAGACCGTGACCAGCGGCACGCCATGTTCAATGAGCCGCCGCGCCAGCAAAGCACCTTGCCCAAATTTGGTTCGGCCATATCGGTCGCGCAATGGCGCAGATTCCGCACTCAGATCGAAGGCACGCTGCGTCTGCGGCGCCAGGATCATGTTGAAGGCTCGTTCCTGATGGGCATCCATGCTGCGTTGGCCGAGCACCTGGTCGCCCTGGCGACGAAGATGTTCGAGCAAGCCTCGCCGGGCGCCGAATCGTTCGAGCGATACCTCCTGCGGGGGCGTCAGTGCCTGAACGCGGAAGTCCCGTCGGCTCGGATCCTGAAGGATGCGGAAAGGATCGAATCGTTGACCGAGGAAGCCGCCGCCTTCGCCGGCGAATTGTCTGCGGTGCATGTCGAGCAGCCAGATGTGCGGCGGCAGCACCTGGCCGTGGCCCTTGAGTCTCGCTATCGCTGAACCCATGTTCGGGTAGTCGTCCATTGCGGGGCGAATGTCGTCTCCGCTGACGCGTGCGTTCTTATGTCCGGTCAGCGCGAGGTAAACGCTCTGCCCGTGTGCCCCGCCGGTATACTCGTCGCTCACGGAACGGATCACGGCGCAATGGTTCATCTGTTGAGCCAACAGCGGCAACTGCTCGCTGATTTGAAGCCCAGGGACACTGGTGGCGATGGGCCGGAGGATGCCGCGAACCTCGGCCGGGGCGTCGGGCTTGAGATCAAACGTATCCATCTGCGGCGGTCCGCCGCCCATGAAGAGCAGGATGCACCGCTTGGCCCGACCTGTACCCGTGACATTCGCCGCCTGAGCGCGGAAGAGATCCGGCAACGCCAGTCCGGCCGTGCCGAGACCGCCGATTTGCAGAAACTGGCGGCGTGATACGTTGTCGCACAGGCGAACGGGTGAGCCGGGGATTGAGATCATGGCAATGTTTCCTTCGGAAAGTAATCGCAAGCCCGCAGGCGACGAAGGAGCCTGCGGGCTTGACTGTCATTTCACCACCGAGAACGTCCGTTCGATGCGTGAGAGGTTGCCCTGCCGATCTTTGACCGAAATCGTCAGGCTCCCCTTGACCATGTTCGCCATCGGCTGGGCGAGCACCACTTCCCACACGCCCTGAGTCTTGACACGGAATTGATCGGCAAGATTCGTCCCGGCCTTCAAACCATTAATCGCGAAGTCGGCAGTTACCTGGAACGTCTTCATTTCCAACCCCGTCCCATAATCGTGCATGCCGACGACGATCCGCGATAACGATTCATTGCTGCCGGCACGCGGATAGGTCAGCGTTAGCGTTGGGCGTTGATCGTCCAGCGACCAGCCGGGACGAGCGTTGTCCTTGCTCAGATCGATCGGGCAACCGAGATCGATCCAGCGGACCAGCGTCATGCGGTCTTCGTCGGTGAGGTCTTTGACTTTGCCGGCCTTCACTGCATCGGGCGGAGGCATGCGGCCGCCGATATAGGCGATATGCGAGAGTTCGCGATTCTTTTGCGTGTCGGGAATCGGCTTGCCGTGCTGCGTGAGCGAACTCGGATCGCCGGGGCTGGCTTCATGCGGTAGGTCTTCGTTGTTCCAACCGTCGAGGCGTTGACCGTAGACTTTCCAAATCAGCAGACTGCGTCGGGCCTGCATCAGCTTGATATAGCGCGAGGCGGACAGGTCGGTCCAGCCATGCCGATGCAGTGGCTTGATCCCGTGCTGGCCCTTGGTGTCGGCGGCGAGGCGGGCGTACGTTCCCGGCACGGTGATGCCGAAGCCGAGGCCGGCGGGATTCTGCGTGCTGACCATGCTCTCGTCGTCCAGGACCAGACCCGCGGCGGGCTTGTCTAACTTCTGCGAATGACAGGCAACGCAGCTACGCTCAAAGAGTGGCTTGATATCCTTGTGATACTCAACCGTCTTGGCGGTCGGTTCAAAGCGCAGGCCGGTCTCGTCCTTGGTGTCCCACTTCTTGCCCGACTGATCGAGCTTCTTCGTGGTCACGAGCGGCGTCTGTTTGGTGAGATCGAAGATCGCGTAATCCAACTTGGCCGCCGCGGTCAACTCGAACGGCGTCGGCTTTTGGCTGTGGGCGTGGCAGCCGCCGCAATCGTTGCGGACTTCGCCGGGCTTGAGTTGATGCCAGGTCTGGGCCATGTTGAGGACCATGCCTTGTTTGTCGAGCGTCTGAAACGTCCAGGCGACGTTGGCAGGGATCTTGGCAAGGAAGCTGGTGTCGGGATTGCCATCGGGGTCGATGGGTTGCTTGCCCCCGGCGAAATGGCGAACGGGCATCTCGCCGAGGATGCGATAGCGTTCGCGGCCATGGTTGTAGTAGGTGCGGCCACGCTGGATTTCGCTGGTCGGTTCGAGCAGCAAAATGCGAATGGCGTGGATGTCGTCGTTGCTGTAGAGGCCGGCGTCGGAGCCTTGCACGGTCCAGTTGAACGAACTGTCGAAACCTTTGTAGCCCGTCGGGTCCTTGACGCCGGCGAAAGTCGCAGTGACGCTGCCAGGTGGAACCACGCCATAGGGGTAGCTCTCGCGCTTGTACAAGCTTGACGTGCCGACGAGACCGAACGGCGTGCCATCGGGAAGATGCGGCGAGCGCTTGCCATCGTTGGCGATGGGAGCGATGCGGCGGGGCTCATCGATGCCATAGATTCGCTTGTAAGAAACCAAGGCGCGTGGCCATTGTTCGTGATACTTGGGATCGTTCTTGATGAGCAGCATTTGGCCCGGCTCATCGATCGGCGTGCCCGATTTGATGAGGTAAATGCCGCTGTCAAACGCCGGCGTGTGCCTGGCGTTACTATTGACGGATCCGGGCGACCAGACCGTCAGCATATGATTGTCTGGGGCACCGGACGGGTGAGTGTACAACCCGAGCCGAGGCGAATCCTTCTTGCCCAGGATCGCCGGCAGCGAAGGCCAATCGCCCTTGCGAACGAACGGCGTGAACGCCTCGATGCCGAATGGGCTGAACGGGAAGCTGATGTAAATGCCCCGACCATCATCGTGCCTGCCGTGTCGAAGCGGCGTGTTGCGCGGGTCGCGCATATAACCTGGGCCGAACGGAGCATAGCCCTTTGGCTGCTGAATGGGGAGTTTGTAGAGCGAGCCGAAGCCGGAGTTGTTGAGGTTGTAATACGATTCCGCGATGATGCTCTCATCGGAAAGCTGCGTTTGAAAATGGAGCGAGTCGGACGTGCCGTTGCCGATCTCGAAGGCGCTGAACAGCGGGCCCCAATTCGTGCCATCGGGATGGATCGTCCATAGGCCCCACAGGTGATGGCTGCGCAGACCCTGCGATTCGAGTGAGCTGAACATGATGCGGCCGTCTTTCAGAACCACGGGGTGCAGGGCCATGCCGAGGTTGAGATCACCGATGCATTCGACATTTTTCCCGTCGTCATCCATAACAAAGAGCTGCAGGGCGAGAGCGTTCGGCGCGTAGCCCGGGTTAGACGCCTTGAACGCGTTGCGATCACTAACGAAGACGAGCTTGCCGCCGGGCAGCGGACACGGGCCAAGGTTGAAAACGCCCCAGGAAGGAAGCGATGTCTTCGACCAGTCGGCCGCGCCGGTATTGGGTGTGAAAACTTGCTGCGTCAGCTGAACGACCTTCCGCGTCGGGACGTGAATCTTGTAGAGGTCGGAGCCTTTGTGCTTCAATGCGTCGTGAAACTTGGCGAAATAGACTGAGGCGCCGTCGAAGGAGACCATCGGATCGGCAATCGCTTCGTGTGCTTTAACAGCAACGAGGACTTCTTCTTTGCCATCGGGGTGCAAGAGCATGAGGTCAGACCCCGGCTCCATCGTACGCGGATCGCCGACTTCCGCCCAGCGAGATCTATCTTTTTCGCGGCGCGGCGCCCGCACATAAACGATGTCATAGTCGTACTTCACCGACTTATCCGTTGTGATCGTCGGCGGATCAATACTCAGGTTCCCCTTGTAGAGTGCCTTGCGTTCCTGCCCGGAAAGGACTGTTGCCGAGATCGTCACGGCGAAAAGAATCAGTGGGTAAACACGCAGCATGCAGCTTCTCCTAATGGGCAAAGGGGAATTCGTGTCAGCTATTCGTGCAGCATTCCGAAGCTTTGGGGGGTAAAGGGTATCATAATGGATCCCTCGCGAAATTGCAAATGATCGTTGAATGCCTCGTTTGGCCGGCATCGCCCGAGCGGCGAACAATCGCCGATGAAGATTGCTGGGCGGTGAATGCGGCATGAACACGTACCGGTGAACATGCCGTTTATCATCGATGCATGGCCTCCTACATCTGTAGGATAATGACTGTGCAAGGATTGCGAATGGCCGGGCAAGCGGTGATGGCAGCGATTTGAGGATCTTACCCAATTGACGCATGCATTCACACAAGGAGAACTACCATGGAATTGAAAATCAACCCGCACCAATTAATGATGATCGGCGAAAATTCTTTCGTTCGATTGACCAAGGACAACGGCCAAACGGCGGCGACGCGATGCAGCCATTGGCGTGTCCTATGGTCGCCCGCTGGACCCGGTCACGCCCTGTTCGTGGACAGCCGCCTTGTCGGCGGCGTGCGAATTTATGCCGACAATGTGGCCATGGCTCGCTACCTGCAAAAAGAGATTGAGTATCTGCTTTACAAGCCGTTCGGGGACCTCGCCACACCCGTGATAGCGGCAACCTTCGCGCGGGAAGGAACGCCGCCGGACGTCTGTGCTGAAGTTCTTCACACCGACACGGGCGAGATTCGTCTAAGTTGGAGCGATTTTCTCACGCCGTTTAACTTCGAGGCGCCGGTGGGTTTCGATGGCCGCCCGATCGGTTGCCAGACGACGTTCTTCCCCGCGAACACGGCATCGCTTGCCCTGAACGGCCAAGCAGCCGAGGGCACCCCATGGCGTCTGGATCGCGCCGGGAAACCGTGTACGACCGCCTGTCTTGCGTGGTGCGAGACCTGGTTTCGACCGTAACTATGTTTCGTTTACGAGCCGGAAGCGTGAGCGACGGATGGTTATGCCGATCGGTCGCTTGCGCTTCCGGCTCGTTCCCGATAACTTAACGTTGACAAAGCCCTAGAAACGTTACATGCATCCATCAGTGCCTTTTCATCTGAGGTCAAGATTGCCATGAACCGAGCGATCCGTCTGACAATCCTTGCGGCTGCCTTGCTATACTCTGCTAGCGAATCCCCAGCCCAGGACGCGGGCTCGTTTCAAACGAAGATCAAGCCATTTCTCGATGCGTATTGCGTCGATTGCCACGGGCAAGAAGTCAAGAAAGCCGGCCTTCGGCTCGATGATCTGAAGTTTGATCTCAGCGATGCCAGGACGCTGGAGCGGTGGACCAAAGCACACGACAAGATCGCCCAGCGCGAAATGCCGCCCAAGAAGCGACCGCAGCCGACCAAGGCGGAGCTTGACCAAGTCACGCAATGGCTGAACCAACAACTTCACGCTCATTCACGCGAAAGACAAGAGAAAGAGGGCCGCGTCGTATTGCGTCGGCTGAATTGCACCGAATATGAAAACACACTGCGCGATCTGCTCGGCGTCAACGTCTCGGTCAAGGGGCTATTGCCTGAAGACAACGTCGCCGCCGGCTTCGACAATGTCAGTACCGCTCTCGACATCTCGGCTGCTCATCTCCTGGCCTATCAGCAAGCGGCGGAGAAGGCTGTCCTGGCGGCCATTCCATTCGCGCCGCAGATGCCGTTCAGCGACAAACGCACAGGCCGACAGATGGTCGAGAGTTCGGCGATTTTCAAGCAAGAGGTCGGCAAGAACAGTTGGCTCAAGGACGATGCCATCGTGATGCACGCTCGTCTGCCCGATCATTACCACTTGATGGCGACCGCACTGGCGCCGCAGGCTGGACGTTATCGCATTACGGTGTCGGCCTATTCTGTCGGCACGCAGGGCAAGCCGCTGACGATGGCGATGTTGTGCCGACCTGTGCGCGAGCGAGGCACGCACCTGCTGAGTGCCTTGCGCGATGTGCCGGAGAATAAGCCGACGATTTTCGAGACTGAGTTCGAGATGAACCGCGAATGCAACGCCTGGGTGCAGGGCTGGACATTGCCCGAGCGGTACGACTTTTTCATCAAGAAGGTCCCGCTGCCACTGGAGAAATATCAAGGGCCTGGCCTGGTCGTGGAGTGGATAAAGATCGAAGGCCCGATTGGCGCCTGGCCGCCGGAGAGCTATCCGCGATTGTTCAAGGATGTGCCGTTGAAGCCGCGCTCCGTCGCTCTGGCGGAGGCGGAGGGGAAAGTGCCGCCGAAGGTTCCCGACACTCGTTCCGAAACCTATTGGCAGTTCATCAACCCGCTGGTGCCCGCTTCCGCGAAGCCGAGGGAAGACGCCGAGCGTTTGATCCGCGACTTTCTGCCGCGTGCACTGCGCCGACCGGTGAGCGAGGCATTGCAAAAGCACTACGTCAAGCTGGTGCATGATCGTCTTGACGACAAATACACGTTCTCTGACGCCATGATTTTTGGCTACAAACTGATTCTGACTTCGACCGATTTTCTATTCTTGCGCGAGCCGGGTTCGCCCGAATTGACCCCGAAGAAGGACTTTCGTTCGACGCGCCTCGACGACTTCGCGATCGCAAATAGGCTCTCCTATTTCCTGTGGTCGTCATTGCCCGATCACGAATTGTTGAAGGCGGCACTAGCGGGAGGACTGACGAAGCCGGACCAGCTTCGCGCCCAGGTAGAGCGAATGCTGAAAGACGCCAAGGCGCATCGCTTCACGGAGAACTTCACGGGGCAATGGCTCGACCAACGCAAAATCAACGACACGATGCCCGACCCAAGGATGTACAGTGAATTCGATCAATTCCTGCTCTGGTCGATGCCCCGCGAAACGGAACGCTTCTTCGAGGAGATCCTGGCAAACGACCGCAGCCTGCTGGAGTTCATCGATTCAGACTGGACAATGCTCAACGAACGTTTGGCTCAGCACTACCAAATTCCGGGCGTTGTCGGCCAGGAACTGCGTAAGGTCAAGCTCTCCGCGGGCAGCCATCGCGGCGGCGTCATGACCCATGCCAGCGTGTTGAAAGTTACCGCGGACGGCACGCGCACGTCGCCGGTGCTGCGCGGCAAATGGGTGCTCGACCGCATTGTCGGCAAGCCGCCCGCCCCGCCGCCGCCGGATGTTCCGCTGTTTGAGCCGGACATTCGCGGAGCCACCACGATTCGTGAGCAACTGGACAAGCACCGCAATACGCCCGCGTGTGCCGCCTGCCATAACCACATCGATCCGCCGGGATTCGCGCTGGAGAACTTCGACGCGATCGGCGGTTGGCGCGATTTCTATCGCGCGTCGAAACCGACGAAGAAGGGAGTCGTCAAAGGTAAGCGCTACTTCCACGGCCCCGACGTCGAAGTCGGCGGCGTCACTCCCAACGGCAAGGCGTTCAAGAACATCGACGATTACAAAAAGATTCTGCTCGAGGACAAGGACCAGATCGCCCGCAATCTCACACGAAACCTGCTGATCTACGCCACCGGTGCCGACATCCAGTTCGCCGACCGCGAAGTCGTCGAGCAAATCGTGGCAAGCTTGCGCGCGAAGAACTATGGCTTCCGGACGTTGATTCATGAGGTCATACAGAGCAGGGTGTTCTTGCACAAGTAGCGGATTCGTTTCGCGCTGGCAAGAATGTGTCGATCGCGATACAACACAGTCCTCAGGATCGTCAAACAAAATGAACCCGTTGAACTTGAAGGAGTGGGAGAATAAAAATGCGACCGTTTCTTGATTCTTGCCAACGGACCGGATTCCAAATCTGTGCCAATCGGGCGCTGTCCGCGCTTCTGGTCATCTCAGGGTTTTTCGTGGTGGTTGGTCCGGGATGGAGCCAAGGCCAAGACACAACGAGCTTTCGCTTCACCGACGGCAACAAAGAAGTCACCATCACCACGCCGATCCGGTCTGCGGCTTACGACGGCAAGGAAAGCCTCGCCAAAGGGTTAGCCGCCGGCGTGAAGATGACCGACGAGCAGTACTACGATGCCGGCTACACAGATGTTCGTGCCGGGGAAGAGATTAACGGCTACAAGGTCCGGCAGAATGTGCCAAGCCATCGGCAGATGTGTGGCGGGCTTGCCCTGGCCAGGCTCACCGGTGGTCCCTACGTGATGAATACGCAGGAGGCCTGGAAAGTCGTCGAAAAATTCGCCAGGCCGGTCCCGACCCTCGACAAGTTGGAAAAGTGGGATCTGGTGATCTGGCACGCCAAGGGAAATCCGACCAATGGTTCGCACCTTGCCCTGGTGGAATCGGTGGTGGGCGGAGTGAAAATCGTCGGCAAAAACGCCGAGGAGCGCGCCTATCGCGGACCCCTGGAGCGCTTACCCGCCTTCGCCGATTTGCAAAAGTCCTACTATTCCCTGGATTGGGACGCGATTGATGTTTTTCGCCAACCCGCGGAAAAAGTTGTCCTTCCCGCCTTGCCACATGGCGGAGACGGCGCGAAGTGGATGGATGGTCCAAACGTCCGCCCGCGCGACAAGAAGTTCATTCTCGAATCCACGATCGCCATCGGCCTCCGCGAGGCTGCCACCAAGGTCATCTTTCACAATGCCTGGAGCAAGACCTCGCGTGGCGGACGCTGCACCATGAACCAGTTCACCACGCCCCCCAGTGGAACCAACACCGGTCCGGGAGAGGACCCCAAAGCTGCGAAAATTGACTACGCGGTGCGGCTCACTTTCGAGCAAGCTCCGACCGTTAAAGACGCCACGAAGCGATGGGCTTTGACAAAAAAGGAGGAGGCCAAGGGAACTTGGAAGAAATCCACGCGCGGAGACATCGCCATCTATCATGCCAATCGCGATATCAAGTCGGATAAAGGGACCATTGCTACCCACCACCATTTCCAATTCACAATCGGCTGGTGGAACATCTCCTACGTGCGCGGTACGTCTCGGATTATTCCAGCGGGGGCACCGAAGAAAACGCTCAGCAAGATACGGGACAACGAGGGCGAGGAAACGGAGAGGGTATTGGACATCCTGTTGCGATATGCCCAGAGCAATGAGATCGGCAATCCGGAGCGCCCCCGACCCTTCCAGTTGGATTGAACCAGCAAGTGCCGTAACTGCACGCGGTCGTTGCGCCAGCGACTGTGGTCACGGCCAGCGCATATCAAACTTGTGTCAGCGATAGGACTTCCGTGAGAAACGCGGTGCTGGCCATGCATGAAACCATTTTGCCGCGGAGACTGTCTTTCTTGGGATGACGCTTCAGGAGAGTGATGGCGAAGCGTCGGAGCCAGC
>CAMAUE010000175.1 GCA_945861245.1 Singulisphaera sp. GP187 | reverse complement strand
TTTGAGCGAAATCTTGCAAATTCTCAGCATCACGCTTTTCGAGAAAAGCGAGCTTTTTACCGTGTTAAACGCATTCGGCGAACAAGAAGAAAAAACGCCTAGCCATAAACAGTTGACGTTATTCGACATATAACCGGACAGTAGTGGTAATCTTTAGTGAATTTCCCTCTGCACCTCTACGCCTTTGCGTGAGATATTTCGTGGACTCCGTTAATCTCACACTATCGCCAAGCCGCCAGCAGTGGTCACATACTCGATTCCGAGCGCCTGGCCGTCCTGCTTCGTTTTAGCCTGGAACAGCCCCGCGACGGGCACGTCGATGCCGGCGCTGGCGTCCTCGACGATCAGTACGCGGAAGCCGGCCTGGCGAAAATCCCGGGCGACGAAGTAGCAGCAGATGTTCGTCGCGATGCCACAAACAACCACCGTCGTCACGCCGGCGTCGCGGTACAGCGCAAACATAGCCGGATGTTGGGCGGTGACGGCATACGCCTCGAAATCGCGCTGATATCCCTTGCGCCAAATCGCCTGAAAGCACTGCGCATCCAGGCCTGGGACAAACTCGGCTCCGAATGTCCCGTGCACGCAGTGCGGTGGATATAGGTTGTCTTCCTGTCCGAGAAAACTCCTATGGTTTGGCGGATGCCAATCCTGTGAGGCGTCGATGCGCTTCCATTCGAGTGCCAGCAACCGATTCACGTTGGGCACGATCGCCAACCCGCCAGGCACAGGCAACTCGCGCGGGCAGAGCGTTGTGAAGCCCTGTTGCATATCGACGACAAGCAATGAGCTCTCGCTCAGGTTGACGGGTTGCATCATTGGCCTTTTTGCAAATCAAGATCGGCAATCGCCCATAACGCTAGCGATTTGTCCGGGAAACGCCCTTTGCGCTCGGTGCAGCCTTCCAGCAGCGTCAAGCGTGGTTTCGGCAAAAGAAACGGCGCTCCTTCCAGATTGAGTGGACGCCATTCGCCCGTGCGAATATCACCGTCGTTGGCGCGGCCGGGATAGGTCGTCGTCAGCAAGTAGGTCGAACCGCTGCCCTGAATCTGCCGCAGTGCACGCCAAACGTCGGCCGTCGAAAAATGCACAAGGCAGTCGCGGCACAGAATCAGATCGACTCGCGGCAGATTGGATTCGAGCAGGTTCAGATGCTCGAAGCGGATGCTGCGATTGCCCTCGGACCGCGCGTGTCGCGATTGATTCGTCTCGACGATCGCCTTGACGATGTCCGCGCCGAGATAACTCTCGACCGGCAGAGCGGTCTGGTTGAGCCAATGAAAGTCGCCGCACGGGATGTCGAGCATCGATCGAACATCCAGGTCTTTCAGCAACCCTGGCAGCTGCTCACGCAGCACGCGTGTTTGCTTGAGGTTCGACCCGACTCCGGAGGCCGATTCGGCATCGCCCCAGACGTTATTCGAGTAAATGTAGGAAAACACCTGCTCGGCCGACGGCGCCGTGCCGTTAGGCGTCGGCTCCAACCAGGCTTTGTCGCGGCCTTTGAACCATCGTTTGATCTTGCGCATCAGTTTCAGCATTTCGCGGCCCTCCGTGGGAGACTGGGATGACAGTAGCGAGGAGAGACGAATAAATCCAGCCGGGTTTTGGCTTACTTTACGAGCCGGAAGCGTAAGCGACGGTTTTTATCTGATCGTCGCTTACGCTTTCGGCTCGTTAAGCGACATTATCTCGGGCACGTGAGGCATAAAACAGTGGATAATCAAAAATAATCATTGACAATCCGTAAAGAATCGATTAGTCTTAGGATGGCAGATAGTATGACTTCCTCGCGTGGATGATGCGCCGTTTCGCAATCCTACCTAAACTCGGCGTAATTCCCCGCAATTCCTTCTTTGGGGGGCTAATTCATGTTCAATGTGTTGTCGAATCGTAAGGCTGGCCAATGTGATGGCACGACTCGTCGTGACTTCATGAAGGCTGGCGTCCTCGGCATGGGCGGTCTTGCCCTCTCCGATCTCCTCCGTGCTCGCGCTCAAGCGACCGCGAACGGACAACCAACCCGGAACACCTCGGTCGTATGGTTGTGGCTTGGCGGCGGCCCGACCCATGTCGAAACGTTCGACCCGAAGATGTCGGCCCCGGTCGAGTTCCGCTCCACCGTCGGCGCGGTCCAGACCAACGTCCCCGGCATCGAGCTTGGCGGCGTCTTCCCGAAGATGGCCCGCGTTGCCGACAAGATGGCCTTCGTCCGCTCTTTCGCTCACACCAACTCCGGCCACGGCGGCGGCACGCATTGGGTCATGACCGGCTACAACTACCCGCCAGCTGACAACGGCCAAGGCCAAGTCAAGCCAGGCCTCGGCTCGATCCTGTCCCGCCATCGCGGCGCCAATAACCCGCACACCGGCCTGCCGACTTACGTCCGCATGGGTGGCATCCTCGGCGATGGCCCGTCCTGGCTCGGTTCCGCCTACGCCCCGTTCGACACCGCCGGCAATGCACGCAATAACATGAACCTCCAGGTTCCGATGGATCGTCTCGGCGATCGCCGCACGCTCCTCCGCACCTTCGATACCATTGATCGCAACGTCGATCGCTCCGGTCTCATGCATGGCCTCGACAGCTTTGAACGCCAGGCGTTTGAACTGCTGCAAAGCCGAGCTCGCGAAGTGTTCGATGTGAGCCGCGAAGACCCGCGCACGCTCGATCTCTACGGCAGCAGCACCCTCGCTCGCCAGCTGCTCACCGCCCGTCGCCTGTGCGAATCCGGCGTCGGCTTCGTCACGATGAACTACGGCGGTTGGGACATGCACGGCAATATCGCGCAGTCGATGCGGGCCACCGCGCCGGCTCTCGATCATGCCGTCAGCGCGTTTGTCACCGACATCAATCAACGCGGTTTGGAAAACGACATCCTCCTCGTCATCTCCGGCGAGTTCGGTCGTACGCCGCGCGTCAACGGCAGCATGGGCCGTGACCACTGGGCGCCGCTGTCGACGCTCGCATTGGCGGGTGGCGGTCTGCGGATGGGCCAGATCGTCGGTGATTCGAACGCTCGCGCTGAAGTGCCTCGCACCGCGCCGATCACCCCGCAACACCTGATGGCGACGGTGTTCCACGTCCTCGGCATCCCGCAAGGTCTGCACTACAACGACCAGACGGGCCGTCCAGTTCCGATGATCAGCAGCGGCAGCGTCATCTCCGAATTGGCGTAAACGCTGGCCGTGTATTAAAACGATAAAAGGGCATTCATCTCTAGGGATGAATGCCCTTTTTTTTGAATTCCGCTTGCGGCATAGCGCTCGCGTGGGACATACCGAGCGCTAAGCCGCAAGCGGAATTCAAATCGTTCACCGTCCCGCAAGGAAATACATGGCGAATGCCAGCAAGGCGATCGCCAACAGGACCGACGCCACGCCGACACAAATCACCTGCAACCAGCGAGCATATCGGCTACGTGTCAGGCGGTTGATGCGAACGTAAGCATTCGCAATGGCGAGAAGAACCAGAAGCGCGACAACGAACCGCTTCGCAGCGGACTGCCGGACTGCCGCACGTTGCACACGTTGGGCTTCGTAATCACGGCGCACGACATCCTGCCACCAATTCGAGTCCTTGAACGTCACGATCCATTGCTTGAGCGGCTCATCACCGACCAGATCGTTACGAACATCCGGTCCCGGTTTGCCATCGTCTGCCAAGAGATTTTCGCGGACATATTTCGCATCGGGCCTGAACGACGTGTAATGGTTCTCCTCCAGCAGTTTACCAACAAGTATCGTCGCCTGATTGACGGCAATCTCACGGGCCTTGGTGGCATCGACGCCGAACGCCTTGACCTCGCGCGGCTTCATTGCCTCGGGCAACGCCGGTACGTTGGTCTGCGCACCGCTAGCGCCCGCGATCGCCCAGAGCAATACCAACCCGCAGATCGTCAGAAACATTTGCTTCATGACCTGATACCTCTAACATCCGACAGCCCGGATACGTCACCACAGAGAACACAGAGAAAGGCAATACGGGAATAGAAGCCGAAACTCGCCGCAGCAGATTCACCTTTCGATCGCGAAAACTGACTCACCACGCCCTATTCTCCCTGCATTTCTCTGTGTTCTCCGTACTCTCTGTGGTAAATGCTTCTAACCCTACGCCGTTGCCAGGCGGACTTTCTTTTTGCGGACCGGCGTGCGTTCTTTCCACGGCGCGGTGATTTGGCAGACCACGGCGGCGAGCGTCAAACTGACGAACCCGATCTCGCGATGGTGCAGGCTGGGCAGTAGGAACAGGAGCAGAAACGCCCAGAACATTACCGCGAACATCGCCTTGATCGAGAACCGTGTGCCACGATAAAGCTGGGCTGCCTTCCACCAACGCAACACGAGGAACATAAGCCCGAAGTAGGCAATGTAGCACGTCAGGATCGGCATTGACGTGTTGCTCGGTCGATCCAGAACGCCGAACACACGCATGCCCGTCGGCGGATCGAACGGCGCCTGCCAGGGCTGCAGCGCGTCCATGCGAGCGGCGGCGTTCCAAGGCATCGGCAGATCGTAGCCCTCCAGCCACAGCGCGAACAGCCCGATGCCGATGCCCAGCGTCAAATGGATCAATCGCCTTGGCCAGGAATCGCTGCGTCCGATCGGCGGCCAAAGCTTCGTCGGAATCAGCACGCACCACGAACTGGCGAGCGTCAGGAAAAAGATCGGCACGAGCTTGGAGTAATCTCCCGCGCCGAACACAAGCGTCCACAAGAGGGAAAATGCCGCCGATGCGACAATCGCCCACAGGAGGTTTCCCGTCAGGTCGGCCAAGCGATCCTGAAAGAGCATGGCCGGCGTCACCGGAATCACCGACGGAATCTCCGGCGGCAGCTTGTTCGACACCGGCAGCGACATCACGATGGAACCGGGCTGCTTCATGACGATGGCAACATCTTTCGCCAATTCCATAATCGAAGCGTATCGATTCGCTGGGTTCTTCGTCAACGCCTTCTCCAAAATCGCCACGAACTCTTTTGGCACGCGGCTCAAATCCGGAGCGGCAGTCAGGTGTTTCATCAGAATCTCGCCGGCCGACTCGCCCTCGAACGGCACGTTACCCGTAAGCATCTCGTACAGCAGCACGCCGACGGCATAGATGTCGATTTGGCGATTGTAGTTGCCCGTCGAAATCTCCGGCGCCATGTAATGCACGGTGCCGATGTCCTTTGTCATGCCCGCGTGTTGGCTGTCGGCCATCAGTTTGCAGAGGCCATAGTCGCCAACTTTGATGATGCCGTTTTCGAGAAAGATGTTCGCCGGCTTGAGATCGCGATGGACAATGCCGTGCTCGTGCAAGCAATGGATCGCCTGGGCCAGGCCCTGAAGCCACTGGGCAGCAAGCTCCGGGGCAACGCCATTTGGATGCCGCGCGAGGATGGCCGACAACGGCTCACCAGCGACATACTCCATGACCAGCCAATGGTGGCCCTGGGCATCGGCACGCACGTCATAGAGGTGGACGAGATTGGGATGCTTGAGGTTGAGGCACTGCTGCACGCCGCGAAGCTCGATGTCGAGGTTGGAGCGAATCCACTTGAGCGCGACTTCCTTGCCACCGGCGGTGACGGCGAAATAGACCTCGCCGAACCCGCCCAGGCCAATGCCGCGTTTGATGGTATACCCAGGCAAAGGCTCCTGGCCGCTGCGATAGGTGAATTTCATGATACGGCTCCACTTTGTTTAGCCGCTCGCCTTCGGTGAGCGCGGCCTGGGTCGATTCCGGACACGTTCGCCAAAGGCGAACGGCTAAACGGTCAATGCACCCGTTCCAGCGTCAGTGTCAACTGCTCCGTCACAACGACAGCGCCAGGCATCAGGGCCGCGCGGTCACGGTGCTGCACACCGTTGATCTCCAGCGGTCCCGGCCAACGTACCGCGAGACCGGATTTGTTGCGAAACACGATCAGCGCTTGCGTCATGTCAGCCACCTGCACATGCGACTGCGAGGCCGGCCCGATCACCAACGTGTCCGCCATCAACAACGCCGCCTGCACCGGCTGAACGAAACGATGTCCGCTGACGATGTCGAGCCGGGCCGACGTGCTGACCGGCACGGGTTGCCAAAACTGCAGCTGGCATGAGTTGCCCAGCGTGATCCGATCACTATTCCGAAGCAGCGTTTTATCCATCGCCTGGCCATTGACGTGCACCTTGCGAACAGCCTCCAGAAAGTAACCCTCCGGATCTCGTTGGATCGTCGCATGATGGCGGGAAATATCAGCGATCACGGCGACATCGACCGGCGTCTCCCCTTGCGGGTGGCCGAGCGTGACGCGATGACTCAGGCAGACCAGGTAACCGCCGACGCCGTCGATCCACAGCACGAACGACGCGAGCTGCTCGTGCAGATTGGCGGGCGACGGACGGGTCGGGGTATCGTGCGTCACGGCATTTGGTCCCGCAAGGAAGAAACCACAGGGCCGCGAATTTCGTCCGTGGCGTCGCTGTGGTTGCTGGCGTTATTATATGTGATCTCAAGCCCCAGGATGAGCGCAGCGATTCCTGGGGGTGACGCTCCCAACCCCCAGGAATCGCTGCGCTCATCCTGGGGCTTGAATGAAAATTACCGATTCGTCGCGGCCTTCGCTTCTTCCTTGCCTTCGAGATAATCGCGAATCGTTTGCAGTTCGGCCGGGCGCACCTGGCGTTCGCTCAGCGGGATCGTCGCGAATTCGCCGGTCCGCAAGGCCGCTTCTTCCGCATCGGTCGTTAGCTTTTGTTCGAGGGTCGCCAACGCGGTTTCGATTTGCGTCGCTCGGCTCGAATCGATCTTGATGTGGCTGCCGATCATGGTGATCTGGATCGTTTCGTGCTGTGCTTCGAGCTGGGCCAAACGCACTTCGTATTCCCGCTTTTTGGCGACGACCTTGGCGAGTTGTTCCTGCGTGGCGCGGAGCGAGTTTTCCTTGGCCTCCAGAACCTGGTGCTGCGTCTTGACCTGTTTCTCCAGGTGCTTCGCTTTTTCCATGTCGCGTTGAAGCTGCTGGCGGACGCGGTCGGCGGTGTACGTCTTGCCCGCGATGACCAGCGTCTTCGGGTTGTCCTGCAGGTCCTCAACGATAGCGAGCAGACTCTTCTTTTGCTCGTCGATATTCGTCTGCGTCCGGGTGATGTCCTTACGAGTCCGTTCGATGGCGACCTTCTGTTCCGCGATCGGGCGGATCATATTGCTGACGTCGTTGTCGAGATTATTGATCTCGTGGCGAATCCGCTCGATCTCGAACCGCGTCGGTATCTGCTTCGTCGTCTCATCCTGTACATGAGCGGCGAACGTGCTGAGGTAGCTGCACATGTTGGTCTTCTTGGCGACCAGAAACGTAGCAAACGCGCCGATCAGGCCAATCAATAACAGTTTCTTCATGGTGAACCCCTTGCAAATAGATTCCATCGATACGGCGCCCGTCGGAACAGCTCGCAGGTCGCCCGATCGTACATAAGGTTATTCGCCGGAGGAATCGATTCATTTGGACGAATTGACATTTTTTTCGATTACCGCGCGTACAATGCTTGGCGGTCGTATGGCGAGCCTAGCCGCGTAAGCGGCAGGTTGACTGACGCACACGTCAACCTGCCGCTTACGCGGCTAGGCTCGCCGAAACTGGCGGAATGCGCAAAGTCGTCAAATTGGCTATGGCGTGGTCATTACTTAGCGCTTCGGCAAGACGCAGGGGTGGCGCGGAAAGCAGGAAGTGTAGAGGTTTCCTAGATTGTGGGCTTTTTTGTCAATCTGGCGACGTTTCGTGCCGATATTACTTGCAACCGTGGTATCGAAGAAAGTTCGGCGAAGTCGGCAAGGACCGCCGGCTAGCTGATTGAAACTGTTGTCCCAGGTGAGTCCCTCCTGATCCAAGTACAGGCACTGTCCCCCGGTAGGATGCCTCGCGTAAACCCGGTTCACGCGAAAAATGTGCGTATCTCAGGTCGGGCCGAGGTTCCCCCCGTTGTCCCCCCATCATAGGGGATGATGCACACTACACGTTAACGGAGTGCCTGCCATGAAGAAAGTTTTTACCACCGGACAGGTCGCGAAAATCTGTAAAGTCGCGCCGCGAACGGTGAGTAAATGGTTCGATTCCGGCCGTCTGCGAGGCTACCGCATCCCCGGTAGCCAAGACCGCCGAATCCCGCGTGAACATCTCATCAAATTCCTCAAAGAGCATGGGATGCCTTTGGGCGAACTCGAAGAGGAGGGTTTGCACAAAGTCCTCGTCATCGGGGCCGACAAGCTGTTCATTGATCGTATCAAGGAACTGCTGCCCGAAGATGATGACTACAAATACGAGTTGGCCAACAGCGGATTCGAAGCCGGCATCCAGGCCGAAAGCTTCCATCCGGATACCATCGTTATCGACATGGCGATGGGCCGATCCGATGCGCTGCAAATCGCCAGCAACCTGCGCAAAAAGCCCGACTACGAACAAACCCTGATCATCGCTCTCGCCAGCGAAGACGAAGCGGCGCCTGAGACGCTCTCGAACTTCGGCTTCACCGAAGCGTTCAAGAAACCGTTCGACGTCGCCCTCTTGGCCGAACGGATTCAAACGCTCGTCGAAGAAAAACGAGCGAACATGTAAGGCCGCCCGCGGATCGGGAGCGCTCGGCGATAGCAACAAACCGGGCGGCACGCCGAAAACTCCACGCGCCAAGCGTACGCCTCTGGGCAGGAAGCCTACGCGAAGACGCCGCGCAACGATTCGCATTTGCCTTGCTCGTTGACGGGGAGAATCTGTAGTCGCATCAACCCACCGCCGTCGCGATGTGCATTCCCAATGCGCATCGCGATGGCGTTTTTTTTTCCGGCGACCACCACCGACTCACCTTGGACACTTCCTGTAAATTATCCAAACCTTGTTTAGCCGCGACGTAGAGCGGAGCGCGGGATGTTCAACGCGCTCCGCGGCTAAACGATCGCATCATCGCGGAAGAGCCACCACCATGCTCGAGATGATCGGCATCACGAAATCGTACCCCGCCGTGCGAGCGCTCGTCAACGTCGATTTGACGCTGCACGCCGGCGAAGTGCTTGCCCTACTTGGCGAAAACGGAGCCGGCAAGAGCACGCTGATCAAGATACTCGCCGGCGCCGTGACTCCGGACGAAGGCGTCATCCGCATCGCTGGCGTCCCGACGAACATCCGCACACCGCTCGATGGCCGACACGCGGGCATTGCCGTCATCTATCAGGAATTCAATCTCATTTCAACTCTTTCTGTAATCGACAATCTTTTTCTCGGCCAAGAACAATCGCGCCTTGGCCTACTGCGGCGCGGCAACGAAGCGAACCAAGCCCGTGCGCTTTTCGCCAGACTTGGCGTCGCCATCGATCCATACGCACTGTGCCGTGACCTGAGCGTCGCCCAGCAACAGATCGTGGAGATCGCACGCGCCCTCGCCCAGAATGCTCGGATTCTCGTGATGGACGAACCGTCTGCTGCGCTCACTTCGCAAGAAGTCGATCGGCTATTCTTGATTATTCGCGAGTTAAAATCGAACGGCATCGGCGTGATATTCATCAGTCATCGGCTCGATGAAATCGACACGATCGCCGATCGCATCATGGTGCTGCGCGACGGCGCCAAAGTCGCGGACGCGCCGAAGTCCGAGTTGAGCCGCGATCAATTGATCGAACGCATGGTCGGGCGCACCCTGGAACAGGAATTCCCATCGCGCACGCCACGAATTCGCGAGCGATGCCTGACCGCGGTCGAATTGCGGCGCGGCACGAAGGTGCGCAGCGTGTCACTGACGCTACATCGCGGCGAGGTACTGGCGCTGACTGGCCTCATCGGCTCCGGGCGCACCGAGACCGCTCGGTTGCTGGCAGGCGCCGATCCGCTTGATGGCGGGACAATTTCGCTGGACGGCGTGCCAATGCGCTGGCGCAGTCCGCGCGATGCGATTCGTGCGGGTATCTGCCTGTTGACGGAGGATCGTAAGGCCCAGGGCCTAATCCTGAACGAATCGGTCCGCCATAATTTCGGACTGCCCAACGTCTCGAGCTTCTCGCGACTGGGCGTGCTCGCTCAGGCACAGGAACGTGATGCCCTGGCGCGACATCGCGAATCGCTGCAAATCAAAGTCAGCGACGTGGAGACCCCAGCACGCAACCTGTCCGGCGGGAATCAGCAAAAAGTCGTACTCGCGAAATGGCTCCAGCGTGACTGCCAGGTGCTGATCTTCGATGAACCAACGCGAGGCATTGACGTCGGCGCGAAATATGAAATCTATCAACTCATCAACAAACTCGCCGACGCCGGCAAGGCAATCCTGATGATTAGCTCGGAGTTGCCCGAAGTGCTCGGCATGGCCGATCGCGTGCTGGTGATGCGCGAAGGCCGAATCTCCGGCGAGATCACCGATGTGAAGCGAGCAACGCAAGCGGACATCCTGAGACTGGCGATGCCGGAGTGATGGCCCGAGAACGCGCGTCGCCATCGCCTCACTTACTGCTCAGATCCCAGTCTTTCTGGTTGACGCCGCGTACGATGGTGTGGCGAAGCTCGGATTTGTCATCGGAGTATTTTTCGGGAACCATGTTTTCGCGGACGTCCATGAAAGGGCCTTCGGGTTTGTCGTAGAGGGCCTTTTTGCCGATGACATGAGTGGCGGTGAAGGAGACTTTCATTTCGCCCGGGGGAACCTTGACGTGGTATTCGCCCTTGGTGATGACGCCGCCCTTGGCAGGTGAGGAACCGTCTGCCGCCACGAAACGGATGGCGCCGCTTTCGACAAGTTTGCCGTCGAATTGAACGGTTCCTTTGACCTCGGCCAGGTTGTCGCCGCAGCCGGTGACGAGGCCTAAACCAAGGAGACAGGTAAACCCGGCCACAGAGAGTTTCATGCGCATGGTAAAGAATCCAGTGGGATAATAAAGGATCGAGCGACGAATTCGCCGGGTACAATTCTGCCGCTTGCGGCTTAGCGCTCGCGTGGGAAAATCCGAGCGCCAAGCCGCAGGCGGCAGACTGCAAACGGAAATTCAATCGAGGCTGGCAACATCGTTGCCATCCATCGTTCCGAGAGCTTGCCAGGTCGTGAGGGAGATATTGTTGGCGATCCAGCGCACGGTCCCGTCGCCGAGCAAGGCGTGGACGCCGCCGGCGTGTCGGCTGCGGGCGGCGTTGTGCTGTGGCGAGGTGGCGAGAATCGGCATCAGGGGATCGCCGTTGGGTTGGGCCCAGCCGACCTGATCGGGAACGGTGGTGTTGGGCGTGTTTTTCGTGTGAAAGCGAAACACGCCGTCATCGTTATGGATGTCAGCACGCCAATCGTTGTCGGCGCCGCTCAGCGGTTTGAGGTACTCCGCCATCAGAAGCGTATTCGATGTGCCATCGTAGAAGTGGACCATTTTCGTGATGCGTGGCTTGGATCGGTTGCCGCCGAGATGGGCAAACGGCGCCGATCCGGATGCACGGCCAGCGCATATCAAACTTGTGTCAGCGATAGGACTTCCGTGAGAAACGCGGTGCTGGCCATGCATGAAACCATTTTGCCGCGGAGACTGTCTTTCTTGGGATGACGCTTCAGGAGAGTGATGGCGAAGCGTCGGAGCCAGCT
>CAMAUE010000174.1 GCA_945861245.1 Singulisphaera sp. GP187 | reverse complement strand
TCATTGGCGACACGCCGGATATTGTCCTTGCGTTCCATTTCAATGGATTCAGGAGTATCGTCTTCCTCTTCATAAATGCTGGGATCAAACGGCTCCGTCCATCCTGCCTTCTCAAGATATTCGGCGATTTGCCATTGCTCGAAGATCGTTTTGATCTCGGCAACGAATGCCGGAAGTTCGGCTCGAAAATCGGCATCACGCTCGGCAGCATCGAGGTAGTTCATGAACTTCTCACCGACGAGGTAACTCATGGCCCTTTCGGTGCCGAAATGGTCCTTGATCCCCCTCGTTGCTTCGCACTGCTCGATCCAGAATTTGTGAAGGTTCAGCATGTTCAGCCTCCGAACGCTGGATTCATTTGGTTCGGTTTATTCGTGGCGGCGAAGATGGTCTACAGGGTGGAGGAGCCAGGGTTGGTCGAACAGTTCGGGGGCTGGCATTGATTTGCCCGCAGTCGATTTGCTACCACCACCGCCTGCTACCACCTGCTTTTCAGGTGTCAAAACATAGACAACCACGAAACGGCGAGGTCGGTAGCAAATTGGTAGCAATCTTGCCCCTTTCAAGTCAATGTCGCCTCAATTCCATCTCAATGACAAATCGCCACAAGACATTTGCTGAATGGATATTAAGCGTCAATTCCAGGCCGAAGCAACATCAAGCCAATGTGTCCTAACAAGGTTCGAATCCTAGTACCCCAGCTTCCCATTCCACCTCGTCGAAACGTCTTAAGCCAAACTCAAAAGGGCACTTGCGGCAAACGCCGCAAGTGCCCTTTCGCGTCCTCAATCAAAATTTGCGTGGGAAATGCGTGGCGGATTGGACCTGCGTTGGGTCTGAATCGCTGGACTACTCCGTTAAGATCGTGGCGGAGGTTGATGTCATGGCCTGGCTAGAAAAACGGGGATCGCGTTACCATCTGAACCTGGAATTCCGCGGGCAACACCTCAGTCGCTCGCTTCGCACCACCGATCGAAAGGAGGCGGAAGGATGCCTCAAGCGCGCCGAAGCGAATCTGACGGAAGTCGAGCGTGGGCGACTCGCCATTCCGCCGGGTGCGGATATCGTCGTCTTTTTGCTCTCCGACGGTGATGCAGCTTGTCGGCCGGCGTACGAAAGTCCCACCTCACTCAAGGAGCTATTCCAGCAGTATGAAGCGTTGCCAGACGGCGTCAAGGAAAGGAATACGCGCGACACGGAGCGCATCCATCTCAAACATCTTCTGCGAATCTTGGGAGGGCAAACTCTGATTGGATCGATCAGCGCCAAAATCTTGCAATGCTATGTCGACACGCGTGCTCAAGAAGACGGCACGCGTGGAAATCCAATCAGCGACGCAACGATTCGCAAGGAGATCGGCACACTCTCCAGCATTTGGAATCGCTGGGCGTTGCCACGGGGCCTCGTGCAGCTACCCGCGCCGACGAAAGGGTTGATCTACCGGAAAGCGAAAGCGAAACCGCCGTTTCAAACTTGGGAGCAGATTGAGCGACAGATCAAACGCGGCGGACTGTCGCTATCGCAGGTGGCTGATTTGTGGGGATCGATGTTCCTGACTTTGGCCGAGATCGATGAACTCTTGGCGTTCGTGCGCGAAACTGCGGCGCAGCAATGGATCTATCCGATGTTCGTGTTCGCGTCTCACACGGGGGCGCGGCGCAGCGAAATCATGCGGTCGCAAATCGACGATTTCGATTTTGCGACCGGAATGGTGACGCTTCGCGAGAAAAAAAAAGACCGCTCGAAGGAGGTTACCTTCCGCTTCGTGCCGATCTCACCGGTGTTACGAGAAACCATGGTCACGTGGTTTGCGAAGCATCCGGGTGGATACTTGACAATCTGCCAAGAACCAAGCTGTCCGCTCAAGCCGCAGACGGCGCATCACTTTCTGCGCTGGACGCTTGATGAAAGCAAATGGAAGCCGATCCGAGGCTGGCACGCCCTTCGGCACAGCTTTTGTTCCAACTGTGCTCTCAAGGGCCTTGATCAGCGGATCATTGACAGTTGGATGGGCCATCAGACCGAAGAAATGCGCCGGCGTTACCGTCATTTGTTTCCCGATCACCAGCAGCAAGCCATGAGCCTCGTTTTCGGAAAAACGGTATGACTGGACTCGCTTTCGCTCTTCCATCAATACTGTTCTTCGCCGCTATGCCATCGACATGCTTTTGCCCACGGCTTTGCTTGGGCTCTTGGCGAATGAACCGACATGTGCTACCAGGAAGATATCATGTTCAAAGCCTACGTCGGAGTCGCGTCCAAGCAAGGTCTCGCCATTTTCCAGCCCGAGCGGGAGGATACTCGCTTGCTCGTGCGTACCTGCGTCCGGCAGGGAATCCGCCGATTTGGGTTTTGGGCAGTCCTCACGGATGCAGAAGCCCGCTCGATTCAGGCGTTATTTCTCGATGGGCATCGTACGGAAGCGATGATGGCCTTGGACCGGTGTGCCCGCGAAATCGGCCCGATTCTTCCTGGCGATCCATCCCCTTCGTTCGTTCACTGATTTTCCGAAAGGAAACGCCGTGAATTCCACGTTTGATCCAACGCGGCTCATCAGCACGCTGGCATTCGCCTTGCGACACGATCCTTCGCGCTTTGGCCTCGACCTCGACGAGGAAGGTTGGACGAGTTTTGAGAACATGGTCATCGCGATTCGGTTTGATCGCTACGACTGGGCTTTTCTCGATGAGTCGGTCATCGCAGCGGTCATCGCTGGCATGGATCGATTTGAGATTCGTGACGGCAAGATACGCGCCGTTTACGGCCACAGCATCGCACTGGCGAAGCCGCCGGCCCTGGCTACACCTCCCGCGATCCTGTTGCATGGCACAGCGTCCGAAAACGTGCCGAGTATTTTGCAGCAAGGTATTCTCAGGATGAAACGAACCTTTGCGCATTTCTCCACGGATTACGACTGGGTCGTGCGATTTTTGGCTGACAAGCCGAGTTGGACCATCCTTGCTATCGACACACAACGCGCTGCGGAGGCGGGCATCGGCTTCCGAAAAGCCAATCATCACGTATGGTTGAGCGACTGGATGGATCCCCGGTTTCTCGTTGTTCATTCGATAAACGAATCGCCATCGCGCTCAATAGCCACGAGTTGATTCCTTGGCTGTTTTGTGCCAATACTCCTGCCCGTCGTTCTCTCTTTTCCGCTGTTTGGGTAGTCCCTCATAGCCGGCTCTCCGCAGTCCTCCCTGCCGAGAGACCGGTGGTGCATCTCTCGTTTTTCATCAGGTTCAACATCTTTTGGAGGGTCTATTCATGCAAGTCCTCAAACGCGGACACACGGAGTTGTTCCGCCGCAGCCCCGACGAGTGCTTCGATTCGCTCGCGGGCCTCACTCAGTTCTGCCAGGAGCAGAAGGCAAAATCGGTTGATCGCTGGCTGGCGCCGCGGGCGCTCAAGCCACGGCCATTGGCGTTCGATCGGCTCGTGGTTGACTTCGCCGACAACGGCGCTGATGCCACGTTTCAGATGAACGATTGGAGTTTTACGCAACTCTGTCAGCTCGCGAAGGTCAGTCGCGACACCGTCAACCGCGTCACCGCCGACACCGCCTGGCGCGTCTTCGGTGATACGCTTCCCGACGGCAACAAGCCGTTGCAACTCTACACGGAAGGCAACATCATCCGCTCCATCCACGGCGTCAGCTACACGCGGCTTTACAACGCCGACATCCTGGCCATGCTCGCAGAGTTCGCGACCGACTTCCGGCCGCCCCAGAAGGCGGCCTTCGGCGGCAAGGACGATTCCGGCGGCACCGGCCTCTACGCCGGCGAACAGGACATGTTCGTGTTCCTGATCGACCCGACCGGCTGGGCCGAGATCGAAGGCCAAGCCTTTGCGCCCGGCTTTTTTGTCTGGAACAGCGAAGTCGGTAAGCGTTCGCTCGGCATCCAAACGTTCTGGTTTCAGGCAGTTTGCCAAAACCATATCGTTTGGGACGCGGTTGAAGTGGTCGAGTTCACCCGCAAGCACACGGCCAGCATCCACGAATCCCTCGCGGAAATGCGCCGCATCGTGGAGCAACTTGTCGCCAAACGGGATGAACGCCGTGACGGCTTCGTCAAAGTCATCGCCAAGGCGATGCATGAGCGACTCGGCGCCGACGCCGACGAGGTCATGAAAGTCCTAGTCCAGCGTGGCATCAGCCGCACCTGGGCCAAGCAGGCGCTGCAAATCGCCGAGCAGCAGGGTCGGTTTACCATCTTCTCGATGGTCGATGCGTTGACGCGTATGGCCGGCGAAGTGGCCTTCGCCGGCGAACGCGCCGAACTCGACCTGAAGGCTGCCGGGCTTCTCACCCTGGCGGTCTAATTCCATCCCTTTTCTCTTTTCATCGAAAGGACCGCGCAATGGCCAACAACCAACGCACGCAGCAACAGCAGCAATCCCGTTCCAATGACGCGAAGCAAAAGCCCGTTCACGAAATCCGGATGGGCCGCATCAAGGCGGCAATCTGGGCGAACGAAACGGACAACGGCACGCGTCACAATGTCACCATCACGCGTCTCTACAAAGACGGCGACGATTGGAAGACCTCGACCAGTTTCGGCCGCGAGGAACTCCCGCTTGTCTCAAAGGTCGCGGATTTGGTCCACACCTGGATCTACCAGCAAGGCCAGGATGGCAACGGCGACTCACACCAAGGCGACTCTCGCTAACCCCGTTTTTCCGAAGGCCCGATGCACCACCGGGCTCCTTCCAAATTCAGGAGGTATCCTTGACCGTTCTTCAGTTCGCCTTTTGCTTCCTCGGCATATGCACATTCGCCTGGCTCCATCCCGATGTTGCCACTCTGCTATTTCTCGTCTTGCTTTCCCGTTGGCTCTGGAAATGGTCCGCCTGAAATCCCGTATTCGCAGACGACGGCAACGCCAAACCCGCCCTCGCCATGTCCGTTTCCGCCCGCGCCATTTCTTGCTGACTCGGAATGAAGCAGCGTTTCTTCGTGTCTTGCTGATGATGGTGGGACACCGCTATCTGATCTCGTGCAAGGTCCGACTGGCGGACATCATCACCTGTTCCGACGCCGACTGGAAACGGGGCCATGCCAATCGGATCGCCCAGAAACACGTCGATTTCGTGGTCAGTTGCGCTCAATCATCGAGGATCGTCGCGGCAGTCGAACTCGACGACCGTTCGCATCAGCGCCCGGAACGTCGCCAAAGAGACCTTTTCGTCAATCACTTGTTCGCCCAGATGCGGGTGCGCCTTGTCCGCATTCCGGCCCGCTGGGACTACGATCAGGGAATGATTGCTAACCATTTCACGGAAGCCGGCCTGAATCTGTGGGATTGAGATTGATCCTGGCTCAATCTCGCCAAAGCCAACGAACCTTCAAGGGGGGCGATCCTTAAGAAGAAAGGAGGGACAAGGTCGCCGAAACAACCTTGTCCGCTCCGCACGGTCACCCAATCTGGCGCTCAGGTCGGTCCGCACCGTTGCCTTATCCTCCAGACGGGTATCGACACCAATATCACAAACGGGAACTCCACTTCAAACGGGTTCCGCTGATCGTTGCTCGCAACCAACGCACCTCGGTTTTTCGCTTTATCGGACCATGCGGAGCGGGGATCTTTGAGTCTTTTTCTGCGTCATGCTATCGTGCGGCGTCTCGTCTGGGAGAAGTTCTTTCCACGCGTTGCCACGGTAGAAGCCTTCATCACCCTCTCAGTCGGCGATTGCCGCTTGAGAAGCGGGTGATGCCACAAGGTTCGGTCCTCCTGAGTGCGACGGAACCGGTCGTCGTTTGCCAGGTGCAGATGCCGGCCGGTTTCGTTTCCACTTCACCACTTCTACGGAGGACCCCATGAAAACGATTGCGCGTTGGGACCATCTCAGCGAGTTCGGTATTATTCCGCTCACGGGCGAGTCTTGCGGCCTTGGTTATCGCATCCTTTGCGATGTGACCGCCAAGGGGAAAATCATCCTGGAAAAATGCCTCGGCATTCCCGATTTGAATCTCCCGCCGAGCTGGAATTACAGCGAGACCGAGCCGCACGTCGGCAGCATCATGCTGGCGCCTGAGCTGCTCGTCCCCATCGCTGTCTTCGCCCTTTTGGAGAGCGGATGCAAGGAGGTCTGGAAGGTTGAGAACCAGGGGGTGCATGGCATCCAGTTCAGCGATCCGCCAGACACCGCCGAATCCCTCAAGAAATGGCTCGGCGTCGAGAGTCTGCGCCGGCTCGCCTATCGAGGCACGGCCAGCGACCGCAACGTTCATCTCATGTCTGGACGTGTGCAGTAACCCATTTGTCCAACCCTTCTGAAAGGAAAACGTATGAACACAACGTCTACAGCAGTACCGACCCCGGCGGCGGAAGTGCCGCTCAATCGGGCGGCGAAAGAGGCACTGCTCCGACAGATGTATTCGCGAGCCCACTGGATTGATTTGATACGGCTCGTTGGCTATCAGACGATCCCCATGGAAAGAGCGAGAGAAGCGATCCAGCCGCTTGCCAAGCAGTACGGCAAGGAGTGTGTCGCGACCGCATCGGAGATTTTGGTCGAGATTATTACCCGAGACCACCAAACGTTCGCTCGCCTCAAACCGCACGTTCGCCGTATGGCGTTTCAGATCCTCGGCCCCGAGCCAAGCCAAAACGCCGCCGCTCCGTCCGGTACAGTCACGGCATCGGAGATAGATCAACCAGCGGAAACGGAGCAGCCGCGAGGGGTTGGCGCCAAGAAAACGAAAAAACCCACCAAGGCTCCGGCGCTCGCACAGGACGCAATTCCTCCATCGACAGGCAGTGGCGATGCGCTCATGCAGCAATACCGGGCAGCCAAGGAAAAGCATCCGGGCATGTTGCTGCTTTTTCGCATGGGGGATTTCATCGAGCTATTCGGTCAGGACGCCGAAACGGCCCACAAGCTACTCGGCCTGACATTGACCACGCGAGACCGGACTCTCGTCATGGCTGGATTCCCGCACCACCAACTCGAAGTCTACCTCCACAAACTGCTCAAGGAAGGGCAACGGGTTGCCATCTGTGAGCCCGTCGAAGATTCGCTGGCCCGCGGTCCGATTCAGCGCGAGGTGACACGTGTCGTCACGTCCGAGAATGGCCAGGAGAGCGACAGGAAGGATGGCCCGCCAAAAGTACAGGTACCAAAGAACGATGGCGACGGAGTTCGCCAGCCTCGCCACTTCGTGCTCAAGCAGTTTGAAGCATGGATGAAAGAAGCCAGCCTGGCCTTCGTCCCAATCAAGGATGCCCGACGAACGACCCCTGCGGTTGCGGCGTATGTCGGCGTCCTCGATTTCATCGTCATGCGCGGCGAGGAAAAACTGCTCGTAACCGTACGACCGCAGCTTCTGGCCAAACACCTCACGGCTATCCGCGAGTTGCAGAATCTGTTCGGCTCCGAGTACAAGCCCATGCGTATGTGGCCCAGCGAAGGCCCAGACGGATGGAGCTGGCACGACTACGCCGTTGACCTTTCAGCAAAAGATTCCGCTCCCGATACGGAACGCAAGCCACGGCGAAAGCGTTCACCTGCCAACGCACCTCAATGACCACTTACTTCCTCTTACACGAAAGGAAAACGCATGGACCCCCAGGTTGCCTGGGACCAGTTGCTTGCTGCCTACGCGGCGGGCGATTGGGACGTCCTGGAAGAACGCGCCACCGATCTCATCGCGTGGCTCGATCGCGGCGGATTCCCGCCGACGATCCTCCGTCAACCCGGCCTCGATCCCGACTGGAACTGCACGCTCGCCCGTGCCGGCTGCGCCTACGCGCTGAGCGTCATCAACGACGGCTGGCGCGTCGAACAGGCGGCATTCCCACCCTGATCGAAGGAGAAGTTCGACATCAGAAAACCGGGCCTAGTTGTCGCCAGTGGGCCCGGGAATAATTCAGTTGCTCACCGAAAGGTTCTTCGGAAGGTTCGGCATCACCCTCTTGAAATAAAATACTCCAATCGCCGATAGTTTCAGTACTTCAGCGCATAGGCTGGCGAATGCGACAGGCGGTCGCGATTCCGAATATACATGAGCGTCACGCGAGGGTCGGCGTGGCCTGCGAACGTCTGGAGGTCGATGATGTCGCAACCGCGTTCCCGGGCTGTCGTCAGTGCGGTCACGCGAAACGAGTGGACCGTAATTGCACAGTCAAGTCCGAGCAGGCGAACGTAGCGTGCGACAAGCAGCTGCACCGAGCGCGGCGTCATGGCGTGCGACTGAAAACCATCGCGACCGTTGCCACGTGCCGAGCGTGTCGGCGGGAAGAGTGCCGCGGCCGCTTCGGTTCGCGGGACGCCGACATCGAGCCAGGCCTCGATACGCTCGAACGCTTCGGGGTGAAGCGGGACACGGCGTTCCTTGCCGCCCTTGCCGCGGATTTCGAGGACCCGGTGGCCACTCGTCATCCGGTAATCGCCGACACGCAAACGGCACAATTCGCCAACGCGGCACCCGGTGTAGGCGAGAACCGCAAGCATGGCACGATCGCGTGTCCCGACGGGCAGCGAACGGTCCGGCGCGTCGAGAAGCTGGCGGCACTCTTGAGGCGACAGGCCCACCGTCTTGCCATCGCGTGGCACCGGCGGCGTCGCTACGAAATCACGATGAGCAGGATTGACGCTGGCGTATCCTTGTACTTGCAGGAACGAAAACAACGACCGCAACACCGTAATCTTGCGGCCCACCGAAGCGGGTGCCAGGCCACGGCGCATGAGATGATCGCGCCAGGCGGAAACATCAATCGGACGGATCCGCTTGAGTTGATCGAGTCGGTTCGCGTCGATGCCGGCGAAATGAAAAAAGTGCTTTACATCGCGGGCATAGGCATTGCGTGATTCCACCGATGGCGAACGCATCAGCCAGGCCAGGCATATCTCGGCAATCGCTTGCTGACGCGAAATCTCTTCCGCATTGGGGTGAAATAATTCCGCACCCTCGGCATCGGAAATAGCAATCGATTTCTCAGCAAACAGTGCGGGATTCGGATTGGCTTCCTGCCCGCCCTTCCTCAGTAATTCCTCGATTTTCATGCCGATCTCACTTCGTTAAGAGTGACTTTCGCGAAGCATACGCCAACCGCGGCGCGAGTGCAAGAACTCCGAGAAACCACATCGACACCGCGGTTTTGCAACCAAATACCGCTGTCTTTCGCCGGTTTTCGGGGTCGACGAAACGATCAACGACGACACGGCATCGAAAGTCGAAAAACAATTTCGGTGAGTCATGAGAGAAACCCCTTCAGCCGTTCAGTCCTTCGAGCCACGCCATGTGTGGATACTTGCATTGGTAATTGCCATCGGATTGTTCCTGATGGCGATCGAATCGTCGGCACTACCGACAGGGACGCTCGCCTTGCTCGCCGCGATTGCTGTTCCAACGGTGCTGGTCGTTTCTCATCTCAAGGCAGATCGCCAGCGCCACCGCGAATTGACGGCGATGCTGAATGTCCTTCCGATCCCGTTTGCTCTGGCGCCGGCTCCAGGCCTCTTCCAGCAATATGTCCGATTCGCCGATGCGCTCACCAAGATCGGACGGCACAACGATCGTTTGTTTCGTGATCTGGCGCTACACCGATTGACGACGGTCGCCGACGAATTCGCAACGATGGCGACCGGGCGGATTGTCTTCCACGCGACGGAAACTTGGCGGACCGCGTATCAACACATTCTCGAAACGCTTCGCGTGAAGACGTATTTGTCCGTCGCCTGGGTGCGGACGAATGACTACTGGAACGATGCGCCGGGACGGCAGAGCATGGAATTCAACTACGAACTGGTCGGCAGGGGGATTCGCATCGAACGCGTTCACATCCTTTCGGACGAACTCTGGCCGTTCGATGAAAAGTTGCCGACGGCCGGGATCCTGGAATGGCTCGTCGAGCAGCGCGGACACGGCATTCACGTTTCGCTGATTCGTGAGTCGGATTTGGCAAAAGAACCGGATCTGCTGCGGGATTTCGCCATTTACGGCGACCGCGCCACCGGGATGCAAGAGTTGGACGAACAATCCCACACGGTCCGATTCGTTCTGGCATTCGACGAGCAAAGCAGGCAGCAGGCCCTCGACCGCTGGGAACGTCTGAAATTATTTTCGAATTCGTTTGAGAATTTGATGGATCGAATCCAGAGCTGATCCCTACAATGGTGTACAAGTTAGTGTACAGGATTTGGGCCTTCCATGCCGTCGATGTTGTATCTCGACGCGGCTCGGATGGGCCGAATGGCACCGACCGCGCAGTTGGCTTTGAGAGAATTCGTGCGGGTTGCCGGCGAAGAAGGTTGCACGCTGTACTCTGAAAAGTTCCTGCGAGACGGTTTTTCGGCTTGGCCTTCGCATCTTCAATCGCGGTATCCGGGGTTGCGTTCCTGGGCTGGCATCGCCGAACTCAAGGCGGCGCTCGCCGCGTTCGCTGGTCTCTCATTCATTTCGCCGCCGCTCTTGGCGGGCCGGTCCGCAAACCTTGCCAAACTCGCTGCACGCCAACTGTTTCGCAATGGCGGAACCGCCCTCGCCACCGACCTTACCTGGCCGAGCTACGCCGACATTCTTCAGCGAACCGCACGCAAGGCGAAAGGCCGAATCGAATGCCTCCGCATTCGTGCCCGGATTCTTCGTCGCGAAATCTCGCCCCGACAACTCATCGAAACCATGGTGGATCGGTTCCACGCCAGGAGATGCACTGGCCTGTTTTTTTCGCACGTCAGCCATGACGGAATCTGTTTACCAGCGACCGAGATCGTTCGAGCATTTCGGCAGGCTGCCGGCAATAGCTTCATCGCGGTCGATGGTTCCCAGGCCGTGGGGCAAGTCCCCCTGAGATTGTCGGAACTGCCCTGCGACTTCTACCTGGCCGGCTGTCATAAATGGCTCGGCAGTCATCTTCCTCTGGGAATCGGGTTTTGCCCGAACGCAGCAACTCGGTCCGAAATCCAGAGTGCATGCGCCAAATACTTGTCTCGGGGAACGCTCGACGACCCTCTCCTGGCGTTTGTGCACGGGCTGGAAACAGGCAAGTTGCGTCGGTTCACCGAGACCGTCAACGTTTCGCCTCTCTTCGCGCTCCGAGGCGCGTTACGGGACCATGGTCCCGAGGAGGACACTTACGATTTGTACCATCGGCGAACCGCCATTGCCGAGATGGTCGCCCGGATCGGCCACATGACCGGCTGGTCTCCGCTCCTTCCTGATAAAGACTTCCGGTCGGCTGCCGTTCTCCTCCAAGCGACTTGCCCAGAGGTCCGCCGATGGAGCCCGCAAGTGCTGCGGGAGCGGTTCCACGAACTCGGCATCGCCTTGACGTGCTACCGAGGCGGGATTCTTCGGCTGTCAGCGCCGAGCAAGCCATTCACCACCCACGAAGCGGGCATGCTGGTCAACGCTCTCGCCCTGGTTCAGCTTCGGGCTCGTCAATGCTCTCAGCGAGCACGACTTGTCTATGCCTGACGGTTGTCACACGGAACTGGTCGATTTCGCCAAATGGTTTGACGATGCGCCGACGAAGAGGCAGCACTTCGATGGGTATCGGATGATAACCGGCTTGTTTGCGAACCCGGTTGACGGCACGGTGCAGCGTCAGAAGCTGGCGCCGGACGGGGGCATAAGGCTCGAAAGGCAATTCGTAGAACTCTAT
>CAMAUE010000173.1 GCA_945861245.1 Singulisphaera sp. GP187 | reverse complement strand
CTGTGAAGGTTGTACCTGGATCGGGCGGCGGATGTTTCATTGGCGATGCTATACCTCGCACGGTAGAAATTGTCGCTTTTCCGAATCGATCAAAACATTTCCGAGGCGCGACCGTAAGGGAGCGGCCGCCCTAAACCGCACGGCATCCTGTCGGCCGCTCCCTTACGGTCGCGGCTCGGATATGCGTCAAACTCACCCGTGAAAGGTATACGTTTAGCGCTCGCATGGCCCTGCGCGGGCGCTAAACGAGGAACGCAGAAGGTGAACCCGCAGCAACGCCACACACGTTGGCCCATGCGTGATCTCGCTGGCCAGCAGTTTCCCAATGGCGTCCTCCAACGACATCCGCACGCGGCGAATTTGCTCCGTCCCTTCATGGCTCGTTTCGCCAAACGACAAATCTTCCGCGAGAAACAATCGCGTCGGCGATAGCACAATCGCCGTGAACGGATCGACGCAGCCAAGCTCGGTCCAGCGATTCGCGACGATGCCAAGCTCTTCGCGCAACTCGCGCTTGGCTGCTTCGAGCGCGTCTTCGTCCGCATCGATGCCACCCGACACGCCTTCGAGCGTCACACGGCCCACAGCGTAGTGAAACTCCTCGGTGAGATGAACATGTCCGTCGCCATCAAGCGCGATGACGCAAACGCCGGGCTTGAGGTTGATGATGCTATGCGTGCCTGGCTTGCCGTCGGGGCGTATCACATCGTCGATCTGCACCGCGATCCAGGGGTCACGGTAGACCTCGCGCGAATCGATCACTTTCCAGGGGCCTCGGTCGTGCATGATGTAATTACCCACGCTGAGGATTTCCGAGACTGACGCGTAAGCGAGGCAGCCTGAACGCCTCGCTTACGCGTCAGCCTCGGACGGAAAATCGCTTGATGGTCACTCCTTCTCAATCACTACGTCACGCGTCTTCTGCACATCGCAGATACGATCGATCGCTTGGCTCACGTCGCCCTTCGCAGTCAACAGCGTAAAATCCATGCGCATCGTGTGGCTCGCGCCGCCAGCGAGCGTCGGCACTCGGCCCGCCTTGCGCTCAACCTTCCGCGCGTTCGGAAAACTCACGCCCGGCTCGATGCCGATGACATAGCCGTCCTCCTCGGCGCCGGTATTCTTCCACAGCGTCAGGAACGGCAACTGTTTCTTCGCGTATTCCAACACCACGCCGCGCTCCGCTTTGGGGTCGTGCAGCAAAACCGGGACGATGCCTGCCTTGTCCGCCAGCGGGTGCATCAAATAGACCTGCTCGACGTAGCCGGGCTGCGGAGCGGCGAAGCTGTTCCAGGTTTTCACGTCACGGGCCGCGTTGGCGTTGTAGGGCTTCACGCTTTCCACGGGCACATGCAGCTTCGCGCCCTCACCCAACAACGGGCGACCGAAGTTGTAGTGGTAAAGCACCTGAAATTCCTGCGGCTGCGAGCTTTTGTTTGTCACCTTATCTTCAATGCGAAACGCATGCGAGCCAGGCTCGGTGGACAATTCAGTGATTAGCTCCAGCTTCGGGCCGAACAGCATCTTTTCGTGAACGATACCGCGGATGGTGATGCGATGCGGCGGCTTGGCATCGACGAGCACGACGACTTCGGAGGCGGGAATGTTGGCGATCTTGCCATGCAGCGTGAGATCGACAGTCGCTTTGTCGCCGACGTTGTTGACGATTTCGTCTTGACCCGCTTGGCCGGTGTTTTCGAGGCCGCAGCGGGCGAGCCATTCGTTGAAGCCTTCCAGCCAGCCGAGTCCGCCGCGAAGTTGGAGGTTGACATGTTTGGGATGGACGATCTCGGTGACGGGCGATTTCCAGCCGAGTTGAAGGTCGCCCATGACGACGTTGAGGACGCCCATGCCGCGCGTGGGGATGAGGGTGATCTTCATTTTGCCGTTATCGAGCGTGAGCAGCTGGACGCCTTCTTGCTTGCCGCCGTGCAGTTTCTTGAGGGTGATCGACCACGGCGTGGGGCAATCGGGCGTGAGCGTTTTGCCAAAGAGTTGGCCTTCGCCAACGTTGATGTTCTTGCTCGCGCTGATGAGCACACTTGAGAGCGGCTGAGCGTGAATGGTGCTTTGTGCAAGGAGAATGGACGCAATGGTAAAGCCGAATCGTAACATGAAAAACTCCGTGGGAAACGAGCCTAGCGCATCGACAAGTATTGTATTCCGCTTGCGGCTTAGCGCTCGCGCATGGTCTTGCGAACGCTAAGCCGCAAGCGGAAGCCAGCCTCAATCGCGCACCAATCGCACCACACGGCAATACATCGTCGGCATTTCGTGGTTCTCCGGCGGGACGTCACGCAGCGTGTCTTCGATAACGCGCCAGCCGGCGAGCGGCATGCCAGGATCGGTCGGCGGTTGCGCGGGCGCACACTGTATCAGCCGGCACGACTTCACGCTCAGATCCAATTCGCCGAACTGTCGCCGCCAACGCAGATCGATCGGGCGCACGCGCAGGTACCACAGGAACTCGGCAAGCAATTCCTCATCACGGTCATGCATAAGATACGTCGGTTCGAAAGCGGAAGTGGCGGCGGCGATATCGTTGGCGAGGATACGGATTTGGCGGTCGTGCTCGGTCTTGAACGGCTTCACGATATCGCGCACGAGTCCGACGACGCCGAAGATCGCGAAGAACACGAAGAACACGATATGCAGGCGGTTGCGCCAATCGTCGGAGCGGACCCACGAAATCGCCTGCCAAATGCCGTGCGCCACCAAGATGCAGATGAACGGCGTGAGGTGCAGTGTAATGCGAGCGCTGTCGCCGAAGGGATATTTGTAAAGAATCGCTGCAACCAAGTTGAACGCGAACGGCAGCCAGCAGAGTCCGAGCACCGACCAATTTCGCGTTTGCACCAGCGCGAAGGAACCAAGGAGAACGAGAACGAACGCTCCGCTGCTGCCAAAGTGGTTGCCGCCGATCGGGTGGGCGAGCATATTTCCCGTGAAGACTTTGACAAGCCAGCCAGGCCAATGCAGCACGGAGTCCGGCGGAAAAGCGTCCTTCCAGTAGGTGCGAAGAAATTCGCGCGTCCGCACAGCCTCTTCGACATCGATCTGTTGCTGCCCCACGAGAGCGTAGTGAACCAGGAACGATCCGAGCAAGGCGATATTGAACATGGCAAAGAGAATTCGATCTCGCCACGACGTGCGGAGCATCGACGGCAGCAGCACGAGGCTGACTGCCCCGCCCACGAACGCCGATGGATACGACGAAAATACCGCAATCGGCGTCATCGCCAGAAGGCCCGCCAGCCAGCGCGATTGATCCGGCGAGCGCAGTCGGCCTAGCGTCAGCGCGGCGAATGCGACGGCGAAGAACAGGTCGAACGCATATGGCTTAACTTCCGCGCTATGCCGAACCGGGTAATACGACACGGCCAAAATCGCTACCGCCAGCCCGCCGATCACGGGTCGAAACGTTTTGCGCATCGATAGCCCGAAAATCACCAGAGTGGCAATGCCGGCCAGGAATGGAAACAGGTGCAGCGATGCCTCGGAAGTCCCGAAGAGCAGAATTGCCGTGCGCTCGAGCCAAAGAAAGAACAGCGGTGCGACCTGGGCAAATCGGAGGTGTTGTGTAAGCCCGGCGTAATCGCGATCGAGGATATTGAGCAGCAACATCGCCTCGTCGCCCCAGATCGGGAAATGCCCGAGGTAGCGAACGACCCGCCAACACAACCCAATGACGATAACACCGATGAAAGCGATCGTCAACCAACGCTCGAAATTCGCACCTGGCGCAATGCTCGATGACGCGGACGGTGGTCGGACATGCAGCGGTTCGGCGAGACAGGCATCCATGCCGGCGGCTCCAGGCGAATTTGAATCTTGACGTTAACACCGATAGTTTCAACAAACAACAGCCCCGTTTAGCCGCTCGCCTTTGGCGAGCGCGAACTGGTGCTGGACAACACTAAGTTCGCGCTCGCCAAAAGCGAGCGGCTAAACGGCAATGCTCACTCAATCCGCCCAGGAATCGGCGGCACGGGCAGATCGGGCCGAACGGGCAACCCAAACGGGCGACCGCGACCGCCGCCAAACGTCACCGTTCGCAGCAACTCCTCGTGTTCCGAGGTGTCTGCGACATCCCCGATCTTCGCTTGCGTGAGCACGAGGTCTTCGTTCATCTCGTCGCGCGTGAACGTGTGGTAGAACTTCGTCAGCATCTGTCCCTGTTGCAGATGGCCCTTCAACACGCCTAGCGTCTTGAGGTCTTCCTTCGGCCCTTCACGCACCAGATAGCCACGAGGCCGATCCTGGCGGTATTTGGCGAGGCGGTGTTGGATCACTTTCATCACGGCGGCGGCGCGGCGCGGGTCGTTCAAGTCTTGCCGCGTGAAGCCGAAATCGGGGTCCGGGATCGTCTCGCTGTAGGGCTGATCGCCGCTGAGAATCGCGATGTCATCCGCCGTCAATCGCTTCGCCCATTCGAGACGCGACGGCATATGGCCCTTGGCGTTGGCAGGCGGTTCCTGGCCAAGCGGGAACGAGAAGCCCAGCGTATTCGAGCGGCCAAAAAGCTGTGCCTGGGCCTGCTGTGCGGTTCGCAGCCATTTGCGGTTCGGCTCGATCAGATCATTCTCGCCAATCGTTTGCGCGACTTGCTGCAGCGTCGACGCCCAGTGGTACTGGTAGGTGAAGTCGCCCGACAGATCGACTTTATACGGTGCCTGCACGTAGAACATCGCGTCCGTCTTGTCCTTCACCGAGACCTGCGTAATCTTGAGCGGATAGACCAGTTTCTCAGAGTTGAACGTGAAGCGCGTCGGCGTGATGTCGCCCGTGAATGTGCCATCCTTGTTTCGCTTCATCTGCAACGTGTCGATCTTCATGACCGTGAAGACGTAGTTTTTCTGAACGTAGAAATTGAGCGTCGCTTCATCGCCTGAGAAGCTGTATTTGTTGTCCTTGAGCCATTGGAAGAGATCGTCCGCCCTACCCGCCTTGATGATCTTGTAGTCGAGGTTGCCAACCTGGCCGACTTCGAGCACCGTCACCGTGTTCGGACGAATCTCTTCCGGAGCGATTTTGGCTCCGGCGCCGCCGGCCATGGCGGGCATCCCACGTTCCGCGCCAAACCGTTGGTTAAAGATTTGCGGCATCAGTTTCGATTCGGCGAAAGCTCGCCGTTTCGGTTGCGTGACAAGCCCCAGCGCCTTGAAGAAATCGCGTGGCATTTCGTGCAGCTTCGGCTGGCTGGGCGTCGGGATGACCATACCGAAGTCCTCGGCACTGCCTTCAAATCGCGGCTGCACGGTGACCGTCTCGGTCTGGGTCATCGGGTCCCATGTGATGAACGCAATCTGCGACGGTTGCAGCACCGCCGGTTGCTTGATGTTGCTGATAATGGGGCGTGAGAAGTAGCCGCACATCGCCTGGGCGAATGGCGCGAACGCGAGCAGCGCCATCCCCAGAAGTGCGAAGCGAGCAGCAGTGGAGCCGCGCATAATAAAACTCCAGGAGGAATGTTGTTCTCTAATTTCTCTATTATGACGAATGAGAAGCTACCAGAGATTGCCTATTAGGTAAAGAGAAATCTGAAAAAGAACCATTGGCGAGCCTGGCCGCGTAAGCGGCAGGTTTGCTGGTGCATCAACCTGCCGCTTACGCGGCCAGGCTCGCCGATGCTTTATTTTCCAAGGGTGAAGGCCAATGGCACAGGAATCAGAGCCGCGAAATCCCTTCTATATTCTGCTGCTCATCGCTGGACTTGTGTTCATTGTCACGGTACTCGCCTATGCAGTGATTCCGGTGCTTGAGGAGAAGGCGAAAGACGCGGGTCAAATGCCGCCGCCGTCGCCGTTTCGCGATTCGCTTCGGCAAGACGGCTGGTTATGGGTATTGATCGAAGTCGCAATCCTCGTCGTGCTGGGCTTGGCGAGCATGGGCCTGGACCGCTGGCGACGGCACCAAAAGGACGCGGCAATCTCCCCTGACTCTCACACCAAGCCGTGACCGATCAAAGCCGACAGTCCCTGTACATGCTTGCAGTATCCGTGGCGCAGAAATCCCAGGCACTCGCATGATGACTCCGTCGGCGTGCCAATGCGGACGTGATACAGCTCCGCCAGTCCCAATCGATGTACCGCAAAGCCGCGACCGCCGATGTCGCAGCGGATTTCGCAGTAGACGTAATATTGCGTGCGTGCGTCTTTAGTGATCGCGAAGACGCCGACTCCACGATCATCGGGTTGCCGAACCAGACGAATCAATCGCGGCGGACGATCAGTCGGCATGGCGCGCCTTGGGGTTTACCGCTTGCGGCTTAGCGCTCGCACGGCACCTGGTGAGCGCTAAGCCGCAAGCGGCGAATTCGGGTTGCTCATTCGGTTTTCTTAAATCGTCGCCAGCGCCGCCACCGATCCACGCAGGATGGCGGCAATGCGCACGGCGTCGTGGACGTGATCCTCGGACAAGCCATGCTGCAGGATGCTCGCGTCATGATTTTTCATGCAGGCTTCGCAGCCGGCCAGGGCGGCGATGGCGACACTCATCAGTTCGTAGGTCGCCTTGCTTGTTTTCGGCCTGGCCATGTAGGACATGCGCAATCGGGCGGGCCTATGCGAATACGATTCTTTGCCGACAAGATGGCGGAAGCGGTAGTAGATCGTGTTCATCGCCATCAAAACCGCTGCCGCCTTGGCGTCTTCGATCAGTGCTTCGGACGCACCGCCCGCCTTGGCGTCGGCGAGTAGCGTTGCGATGAGTTTCGGGTTGTCGAGGAAATAGGCCGACGCCAGCGACACGCCCCAGATTTGCTCCTCATCGAGAAAATCGCTCGACGCGATCGAGCCGAGATTGAGCTTCATGTCCTTCGCCGATTCGCCGAATGTTTCGCGCAATGCGTCGATCTGCGGCATGTTGACTTGTGCCATGGCGGTGCCTCGAAAAAAAAAAAATATGGATTGTTTACGTTTAGCGCTCGCGGGTGCCTTGCCTTCGCATGATCCCACGGGCGCTAAACGCAAACCAAATTCGATTACTTCAAGGTCGGCTGGCCGGGCTGCCAATCGCACGGGCACAGTTCCTTCGACTGGATCGCGTCGAGCATGCGCAGCACCTCGGCGACGCTACGGCCTACGGGCAGCGGGTTCGCGCTGGCCCATTGGATCATGCCATCGGGATCAACAAGGAAGGTCGCACGCAAGCAAGCATTGGCGACAGGATGCACGATGCCAAGGTCGAACGCCAGCTTCGAAGCGTTGATCATGGCGTAGGGCAGCGTCTTGAGGTCAGCATGGGCGTTGCGCCAGGCCTGATGGCAGTATTCGTTGTCGGTGCTGCCGGAGACGAGTTCGCAGTCGCGGTCCTTGAATTCCTTGATCTTTTTGCCGAACTCGACAAGCTCGGTCGGGCAGACGAAGGTGAAGTCTTTGGGGTAGAAGAAGTAGCAGACCCATTTGCCTTTGTAGGTGTCGTTGCTGACTTTGGTCAAGCCGCTCTTGTCCAAACCGGTGCAAGCCGCGACGTTGAATTGCGGGAATCGATCGCCAACGGTCAACATGAAAATAGCCCTTTCGTGGAAAAACGTAGTTTCGTTATGGTTGTTCGTCTGTCCTATTTTAGACACGAGCAACGTTAGATCAAGTCGCCGGTTTGTTAAGGTTGGACGATGAAGGGGCATGGCCGTAGTTTAAGCCTTATGTTTCTTCGTTTAGCGTTCGCGGCTACCCTCGCGAACGGAAAAATGTTACTACGAAGATTTGGAAAATACCCAGCAGATAATAGGAGTACGAGACAATGTCCGAACGCCAAGTGAAGTTCAAAGACAAGATGTTTCCGTTGGTCGGCCCGCAACTCAAAGCTGGCGACGCCGCCCCCGATTTCGCCTGCGCCGCCCCGACGCTCGAAGCCGTCGCTCTCGCCGGCACGCCGAAAAAGGCGCGTCTGTTCAGCGTCGTGCCCTCGCTCGACACCGGCGTTTGCAGCGCCCAGACAAAGAAGTTCGACGAAGCCGTCGCCGGCATGAAGGACAAGGTCGCCTGCTACACGGTCAGCCTCGACATGCCGTTCGCGCAGAAGCGATTCTGCACGGCTGAGAACGTGACGAACATGCAGAACCTCTCCGACCTGCACAATGGATCGTTTGGCAAAAACTTCGGCGTGCTCATCCAGGGCCTGGTGATTCCGCTGCTGTCGCGCGCGATCTTCGTCGTCGATGCGAACAACAAGATCGCCTACTGCGAATATGTCCCCGAAGTCGGCATCCACCCGAACTACGACAACGCCATCGCCGCCCTCAAGGCCGTCGCGGGGTAATCCAGATTCACCCAAGCCCAGCGGGTTAGGTACTCCGAACCCCTGGGATGAACGCTTGCAAAAGCAGCATCCCAGGGGCTAGGAGTACCTAACCCGCTGGGCTTTCCAGTGATACAAGTTCTTAGCCGCAAGCGGCAATCGTCACCATGGCCACCTTCACCTGTTCCATTGATGATGCTTTCCCCGATTCCTGCCTGGGCGGGGTGCTGACCATCGGCAACTTCGATGGCGTTCATCTCGGCCACCAGGCGCTATTGGCGGAGGCGTCGCGCCAGGCCCAAGCCATCCCTGGCCCCGCAGTCGCCGTCACGCTCGATCCGCACCCGTCGCTCCTGTTGCGACCGGACAAAGTCGGGCCATCGCTCAACACGCTCGCCGACCGCGTTGCCCTTCTGAATCGACACGGTGCGGATCATGTGCTGATCCTTCGCACGAATGCTGATCTGTTGCAACTGAGTGCGCGAGAGTTCTTCCAGCGAATCATTCTCGCGCAGATGCGCGCCGCCGCTCTTGTCGAAGGCTTCAACTTCGGCTTCGGACGAAACCGCGAGGGCACGATTGATGTACTCAAGCAATTGTGCACGGAGGCGAAACTACGACTAACGCTGCTGCCTCCACGCGAGGTACAAGGCCTCGTCGTTTCGAGCAGTCGTGTACGCACGGAACTTTTGGCGGGGCGCGTGGACGTGGTCGCCGCCCTGCTGGGTCGGGAATACGTTATTACCGGGACGGTTGAGGCTGGCCAAAAGCGCGGCACGACAATCGGCTTCCCCACTGCGAACCTGCACGACGTGCCGACGCTGCTGCCAGGCGATGGCGTTTATGCAATGCGTGCGACCGTAGACGGCACAACCTGGCCCGCCGCCGCCAACGTCGGCCCGAACCCGACCTTCGGCGAAAGCGCCCGCAAAACCGAGGTGCACCTGCTAGGCTTTACCGGCGACCTGTACGGAAAATTACTGTCAGCGACTTTCGTTAAGAAAATTCGCGATACGAAAAAGTTCGCAAGCATCGATACACTCAAGGAACAGATAAGCCACGACCTCGAATCGGTTCGCATGGCGTTGTCTTGGTCTGCCAAATACAAAGTACAAAGTGCTACTGATCACGGACCACAGACCACGGACCACTGACCACTGACGAGTCCAGCCTTGCTAACCATCAACAACGTTCTGATCGAAGACACCTTCGCCGAGGCGTTCCCGATGGCCGCCGCTCGGCTCGTCATCACGGCGGAAACGCCTGGTTGGGCGCGCACGGCTGGGCAAGTCGTCACCGGGTATGCGTCATCGGTCATCGGCTGCGATGTCGAGGCGGCCATCGAACGCACGCTCAGTCCCGACGAGACGATCGACGATCGGCCCGGCGTCAGCGTCCTAATGTTCGCCTTCAACCGCGACTCGCTGCAAAAGGCCGTCATCAGCCGAGTGGGGCAGTGCGTCCTCACCTGCCCCACGACGGCCTGCTACAACGGCTTGCCCCTCGTCAAAGGCAAAACGATTCGCGTCGGCGGGAACCTGCGTTTCTTCGGCGATGGTCATCAGATCAGCAAAAAGCTCAACGATCGGCGTTATTGGCGTTTGCCCGTGATGGACGGTGAATTTGTCTGCGAGGACGTGTTTGGTACAGTCAAAGGCGTCGGCGGCGGGAACTTTTTGATTCTCGCCGAGACGCAGAAGGCTGGTCTCGCCGCCGCCGAAGCCGCCGTGCTCGCCATCGGCGGGGTGCCTGGCGTCATCTTGCCGTTCCCCGGCGGGATCGTGCGCAGCGGCAGCAAAATCGGCAGCAAGTACAAGAAACTCCGCGCCAGCACCAACGACGCCTACTGCCCGACTCTGCGTGGCTCGGTCGCATCCAAGCTGCCCGACAACGTCAATGCCGTCTACGAACTCGTCATCGATGGCATCGATCAGCCAGCGGTGGAACAAGCAACCCGCGTCGGCATCCGCGCCGCTTGCCAACCCGGCGTCGTCGCCATCACCGCAGGCAACTACGGTGGCAACCTCGGACCGGTGCATTTGTATCTGCATCGGCTGATGCAGGCTTAGTTATCAGCTCTCAGCTCTCAGTCAAACCGTTACATCTTCAACTTCAGTCCTGATTCACGGCGTCGATCAGCTGCCGCAGCCGCCCAAGCTTGTGCCGATCGAAGCGAAACTTGAGCCTTGGCAGCGCCGCCAGCGCCACCTCCTCGAATTCCTCAGGCAGCGCGTTGGTCAACTCGAACGTGCCGCCCTTGATGATGTCGGCAAAGTCAACGCGAACTCGCTTCAAGGTTGCCTCGCTAATCGCGCGATGCAGACGAAACACCAGATCACCGCGAACGTAACGCATGCTGTGATACACGCGGTAAAAATTCAGCACCTCAGCCACGGCTTCATCGACCGAATGCGTCACCTTGAACAGATGCAGGTCGGCCTCGGCGATGAGCTTTCGGCTTAGTAGCACTTCCTTGGTAAAGCGCAGGAAGTGATGCCAATAATCGCTGCCGGGCGCATCGACCATGACGATCGGGAAGAGATGGCTCTTGCCGGTCTGGATTAGCGTGAGCACCTCGAAGCCTTCGTCGAGTGTGCCGAACCCGCCGGGGAAAAGGGCAACGGCCTCGCACTCTTTGACGAAGAGAAGTTTACGCGTGAAGAAGTAGCGCAGGTGCATCAACTTCGGATCGTCGCGGATGACGGTGTTGGCGTGCTGCTCGAACGGCAGGAGGATATTGAGGCCGATGCTATTCTCGCGGCCTGCGCCGATGTGGCCGGCTTCCATGATTCCGTTGCCCCCGCCCGTAATCACCATGTATCCCGCCTCGGCCATTCGGCGAGAGAATTCGACGCACTGCTGAAACGATGGATCCTCCGGCGGCATCCGCGCCGAGCCGAACACCGTCACATGAGGCCGGTGGCGGTAATTCGCGAAGACTTTGAAACAATAACGTAATTCACGCAAGGCGACGCTGAACAGCTTGACATCGCCACGGCTGGCGTTATCTTCCACCAGTTTGTTCGCGGTTTCGTGAATCTGCTGCACGTAGTGCTCAATGCCATAACTGCCTGCGTCTTCCCCGGGAGTTTGTGGCGTATGATCGTGACTCGGGTGAAACGACTTGTTCGGTGTTTGGTCCATGAGAGCGTTCCTGATTCCCGCTTGCGGCTTAGCGTTCGCGTCGGATGGTCTAGTGATCCAGCCCCAAGCGGCAGATGCGGAATAGCGATATTATTTCACTGCTGTCCGGCTAACGGTTTTAGATTTTGACGCAAGTTATGCTACAACAATGACCTAGGTTCGGTTATGGCTGTTTTCGATTTCAACTCGGTCGTACATTGGAGTCATTCTTTCCGCCTCAACGTCTGGCGTGGGATGACCTA
>CAMAUE010000172.1 GCA_945861245.1 Singulisphaera sp. GP187 | reverse complement strand
TCCGGCACCGGGATGGTTCCACGCGAGGGGCGAGTGAATACAATGCAAGCCGCGTTCGTCTTACTCACCACTCGCCACTGTCTACGAACCTGCTTCTTGCGTGAAGATCGACACCGCCGTAGAATGCGTGGGAGTGGTTGTAGAATCGCCCGGATAACTCCTTGAAAAGGATGAGCCCAGCGAGCCCGCGTCGTGGTTGTCGGCACGTCGATGCCGACTGAAAGACCCACGTTTGACTGCGCTTCGGCGAGGAGTCCGTTTTACTTGAGACGCCCGCTCATCCTTTTTGTGGGGCATAAGAAGTATCCAAGCGCTGAACTTGACCGGGGTCGCATTACGGCGTTTCGTGGCATTCTGACTGCTCAGCGGCCCCGGCGGATGGGCCAGGACTTGCGTCGACCGCGTCATCAAGATAGACTTAGAACAGATTATCCTACTGGAACAGCCGATGCTGCCGACTTATCCCGCAGTTCTTCGCGATGGTCATCTCGAATGGGGCAATGAAGGCGCTCCCGTAGTTTCACCAAATCAGCCGATTCCGGTGCATGTCACGGTGCTTGCCTCCGAATGCCTGCCTGCCGCCAATGGTGCGGCGATGGCGGCGGCCCTGGCGGCTATTGCGGCCGCAGGCGGACCCACCAACTTTGGCGATCCCGATGAGTGGCAACGAGAGTCGCGAGCCGACCGCACACTGCCGGGACGAATCCAATGATCCTCGATAGTAACCTAATCATCTATGCAGCCAAGCCGGAGTATCCGGGGCTGAGACGTTTGATAGCGGCTCGGTCGCCGGTCGTTTCCGCCGTTAGCAAGGTTGAAGTTCTCGGCTATCACAAGTTGTCCGAGGAAGACCGACTGCATTTTGAGAAGTTCTTCGCGGCCACCCGAGTGCTGCCGGTCTCGGATGCCGTGGTTGCAAGGGCCATTTTACTGCGTCAATCCCGCAAGATGTCGTTGGGCGATGCACTGATTGCGGCGACGGCATTGGAGTCGGGACGTGAGTTGCATACTCACAATATCAAGGACTATGAGAGCATTCCAGGTTTGGTCGTGATCGACCCGATCGCTGGCGGTGACCCTCCATAAAATGCAAAGCCGCCGAACCGTTCTATGCCCCATGAAGGTTGAGCTACGTTCCTTCCACGGCGACGTTTGCATTGGTTTTTTGCATGTCGTAATCGTTGCAACCGATTCATCTTCTTACGCAGGATACTTCCGAACTTCCGCACCGGGATGGTTCAAGCAACGGCGTCCATTCTCGGCAAGACCGAGGCGGTGCGTTGTCGGGAATTTGCCACGGGCTACGGACGATTCGGCAATCGCAGCAACCCGTGTCCCGTTTCGATGTCGTGGCCGGGTGGACCGAGGTCGAGGGCGGAGAGTTTGAGGGCGGCGCGGATCAGGGATGCGGAGGCGTCGGGTTGGTTGGACCAGAGCAGCGCCGCCAGGCCAGCGCCTTGTGGGGCGGCGGCGGAGGTGCCGGAGAACGGGCGGGCGCGGGCGAATGTCGGGAAGGGCACGAGTGCCGTGAAATCGGGTTTCGGCTCGCGGGAATTCGGGCCGCACGAACTGTAGGAAGCGCGACGACCATGCGCGTCCACCGCGCCGACAGCGATCACTTTCACGCCGTCGCCTGGAAACGGAATACTGCCGCGAGCGGTTGTTTGATTCAGTGACCCGCCAAGCGTCACGAGATGAAACGCTTCCTGTCGATCCGCAGCCTTTCCGTCCTGACAGCGAACTTTGACATGGTACTGCTTTCCTGCCGTCGGCTCAAACCGCACGATCGCCCGGCCCACGGATCGTGAGGCGTCCGCTTCGAGGTGGGCACTGCCAACGAGACGACCGGTTCGATCGTCAGCGACTTCAACGACGAACGGCGCGGCGGTCGGGCCGTAGAGTTCGACGGCGACACGCTCATTGCCCCAGGGCGTCAGCAGGTTCTCGATTTCACCGTCGGTGTTCCAACGATGCCAACCGTCCTCGCTCGGCGAATAGGTGCCGCACCAATGGCGTTGTGCCGTATTCCCTGCGCTGGCGAAGAAGAGCATGTCGGTTGCGCCATCGCCGTTGCCGAGGATATGCTGCAATTCGCGATGCACTTCTCCGCCACCTTCGCCGTCGCTCCAGCTTGGCATAATTAATGAACAGGAAACGACCTTCGCCCCCTGGGTTTTCGCCCAACGGACGGCATCGAGAAACGACTTCGGATCGTCCGTGTCCCAATTCGCGAGCAACAGGTCGGCTTGCGGCGCGAGGGAGTGGACGATCTCCGCGCAGAGCAGTCCGTGTTGGCTGTCGCGTGCTTCAAGCTCACGATCACGGCGAAACGAACGCGTTGTAACACGAGGCGGCAGATTCTTGCCGAGTTGACTTTGAAGATTGCGAAAGCCGCTGTCGAGAATGCAAACGGTGACGCCTTTGCCCTGAATGTCCGCGCGATGCCAGGGCTTAACGCCGAGTTGGGCGAGATGCGATAGGAGTTCGAGCGCTGGTGCTTCGGCGCGATTCTGCCCTGCGATGTCCTGGGCATTCTGCTCGCCAATCTGCGCGGTTGGTGCCGCCGGCTGCGAACAAGCCGGAACAAAAATCAGCAGCGCGATCAGCCAGCGACGAAAGCAGTCAAACCAGGCTGGTTGGGTGGGATTTGCGCAGGGAGCAGGTCTCGATTGGCAACTCATGTTCCCAATATCGGCTACATCTGCCAAATCTCCGCATCGAATCGATTTCGCCAGGAATTACAATTCGTGAAGATGGGCAAGTGGTGCGGATCGGTGAAAGGATGGGATTGTTTAGCCGCTCGCCTTTGGCGAGCGCGGGCTGATGCGATGTAATGCAACAAGCCCGCGCTCGCCAGAGGCGAGCGGCTAAACGCAGTGAGTTATTTCGCCATCTCCACGCACACCAGTTCCTTGGCGTCGCGGATGTACAGGCGGCCATTGGCGAGGGCGGGATGCGCCCACGTGCTGCCGCAGATTTTGCTGCGACTCAGTTCGGTGTATCCGGTTCGGCTCGGCTCGAAGAGGACGAGGTTGCCGGGTTCTTCGACCATGAGGAACTTGCCGTCGCCGGTACGCAATAGCGACGCATGATACGTGCCGACGTTGTCGCGTTTCCAGAGTTCATCGCCGGTCGTCGCGTCGATGCAGCGCAAGACCGCCGCAGATTTTTTGAACGAAAGTGGGTTGTTGCCCGTGACGACGTACATCGTATCTTTGCCATGGGCGACAGGCGTGGCGAAGTAGCACGTCAGTGCCGGTTTGGCCCACAACTCCTTGATGCTCGGCGGATTCGATTTACTGTCGAGCTTCACGCCGATACTGCCGGTGGTGATCGAGCTGGCGAAGACGACGTCATCGACCAGGACCGGCGTCGTCGAGCTTTCGCTGATGAGGTCAACGAGCTTGCGCTGCCAAAAGATCGTGCCGTCCTTGGGCGAGATCGACAACAGTCCCTTCGCGGTGAGGAAGAGCACTTGCCGAGCGTCGCCCGAACCGATGGCGGTGGGCGAGGAGTAGCTGGCGCCGTCGTCGAGTTTCTTCCAGACTTCCTTGCCTGTCTCTTTGTTGAAGGCGACGATGGAGGCCCCTTTCGCGCCGACGTTGACAAGCACGTGATCGCCTTCGACAATCGGTGAGCACGACACGCCGAAGTAAAGCGATGGGCCTTTGTACTCCTTGGCGGTGTCAATCTGCCAATGGATTTTGTCCGATTTGGCGTCGCTGCACGTCAGGATGCCGGTGATGCCAAAAGTGTAGACCTTACCGCCGACGACCGTCGGACAACCGCGTGGCCCGTTGCCGAAGGGGATCGCTGTCGCTTTGCGCGGATAGGTCGTGGTCCACTGCGATTGGCCCGTAATGGCGTCGAAGACAGCGATGGCTTCCTCGTTTTTCCCGTTGGGCCTCATGTGCAGGAAAACTTTGCCATTGGCGATTACTGGCGCGCCATGGCCTTCGCCAACGGGTTGCCTCCAGAGGATCTTGAGCGGCTCCTTCCACGGCTTGACCGTTTCCGGCGAGTTGCTGTCGCGCTTCGGCCCCAGCCATTGCGGCCAATCCGCGGCGGAGGAGATCGGGGTCATTATCAAACCGGCGATCAGGACAAATAACATTCGCATTGAGAATCCTCGATTAGATACTGTTTAGCTGTTCGACTTTGGCGGGCGGCAAAACAAGGTAATGGACGTTTCACATCCGAATGGCATTCATTCGGTTGGTAATTTCCTCGACGGAAATCAAATCGCCTTGGCCAGCCCCGGGGCAGATATCACGGGTTTCCTGCCAATGATTGGGCGTGCTGACGTTGCTTTCCCAGAACGGCCAAGTTCGGCATTGCGTTGGTCGAACGGGATAGATCGTGCACCCAGCTGAGCGGTCGAAGAAAACGCAATCGCCGCCGGCTTTCTCACGCAACGTTCGGCCATTGCGAGCGACGTAGGTATGCAACGCGCGGACTTCTTCGAGCGGTTCGCCCAGAAATTTGGCGATGGCGTGCAGCTCAGCTTCGCTGACCCAGACGAAGCCCGGTGCACCGGTGCAACAGTTGCCACACTGCGTGCAGCGAAATTGCAAGCCGGCACGATACCACGGATCAGCGTCGGGAGGAGCATTCATGCGGGTGATTTTAGGATTGGCGGTCGTGAACGTCACGCACTCTCGCTGCGAGTGAGGAAATGCCGCCTGGTAACTTCGCTGATTTTCGCTTGTGGCTTAGCGCTCGCGTGGCCTGAAGTGAGCGCTAAGCCACAAGCGAAAATCAGCATATGCTATCACCAAGATGTCCGTCTCCATCATCATCCCTACCTGGAACGAAGCTGCCCATATAACGGCGACCGTGGCAGGATTGCGCGCTCAGGGCGACTGCGAGATCATCGTCGTTGACGGCGGCAGTAGCGATGCCACCATCGCGCTGGTCAGGGACGCCGACCGTGTGCTTGTCTCGTCACCGGGCCGAGCTTCGCAGATGAATGCGGGGGCACGCTTGGCCACGCGCGAGAATTTGCTGTTCCTGCACGCGGACTGCCAAATCGAATCAGGCGGACTACATGCCATCGATCGCGCCCTCGCTCGGCCTGGCGTGTCGGCTGGCTGCTTCGCAATGCGAGTGGCTGCGGAGGGCTGGGGATTCCGCAGCATCGACGCCTGTGCGACGGCGCGGGTGCGATTCACAGGCGTGGTCTACGGCGATCAAGGGTTGTTCTTACGCAAACGCGACTTTGAGTTGCTTGGCGGCTTTCCGCGTTTGAGTTTCATGGAGGATGTGTTCTTCAGCCGAATGCTGGCATCGCGGGGCAGGGCGGTTGTGATCGGTAAGAAGATATTCGTGTCACCACGCCGTTGGGAGCGAGTCGGACTCGTTCGGCAGACTCTACGTAATTGGACGCTGACGGCACTCGCGCTCGGTGGCGTGTCGCCGGATCGATTGGCCGAATATTATCCGCGCGTGCGATAAATTATTTTGGCATCGAGAGCATGCGGTTGAGTTCCTCCACCGCGCGGTCGAGGTAGTAGTTACGCATCATGTTCAATTCGGAATGGACCATGCGTTCGTCGAGAAAAATGTGCGGCACCACGCCGCGGCCCGAGTAGGGTTGGCCCTTCGGGGAAAAGAATTGTGCGACGCTCAGTTTCATGCCGCCGGCGGGGACGTTGCCTATCGCATTCGGCAGCTTCAAGACAGCTTGCGTGCAGCCTTTGCCGAAGGTCGTTTGGCCGATAAGTACGGCGCGATTGTTGTCTTTCAACGCTCCGGCCAATAACTCTGCGGCGCTGGCGGTTTCATTATCGATCAAGACGACTAAAGGTGCCGCGAGGGCGTTCGGGTTCTTGGCATGAAAGACTTCGGATTTGCGAGCATTGAGGGTTGAGCCGATGATGCCCGTGGACAGGAATCGTCGCGCGGTTTCGATGGAGCTTTCAAATATCCCACCGTTGTTTTCGCGCAGATCGACGATCAACCCTTTGAGGCTTGACTGCGTGAATGCGCTGATCGCGGCATCAACCTCCTGCGGCGTCACGTCCGTAAAACTGCCGATTTTCAGATAGCCGTACTGAGTGTTCATCAGATGGAGAAATGTGACGCCCGATGCGATCGTTCGGCGTTGGATGTGCATTGTGCGGGCCATCAGGCCGTCGGCGGAGACCAATTCGATTTCGACCGATGTGCCCACGGGACCGTACAGGAGCGATTGAATCTGATTGAGCGGTAAGTCAACAATTGATTTTTTGTTAATGCTCACAATCTGATCGTTAGGGCGGATTGGCGGGTCCATTTGCAGGACGGGACTGTTGTCCGCGATACGGTGGATGACGATCTTGTTGTCCCGGATATCCAGCGTCAGGCCGACGCCGATTGCTTCGTTTCGCGTCAGATTGTCGGCCAGTTCGCGCAGCTGATTTGGCGTGAGGTAGACGGTGTATTCATCAATGGCATAGCACGCACCGCACGCGAATTCCATGACGCTCACGGTTGCGTCAAGCCCGAGGTGTGCCTCGGCGGCCAGGGCGATTTCGCCGATCTGGCGCATCGCTTCCTCGCGCGAGGCCGGGTTCATGTCGGCCCAGTTGCGCTTCAACGCGGCTCGGAAGTCGCCTACCAGGCCATGCTTGTCGATCGGGACGTGGTGTTGCAGAAAAGTTGGGTCTGCCAAGGCGTTGTCAAGTTCGCGGACACCCTGGCCGAACAATTTCCCAGGCGAGATTTTCTTTTTGTCAAAGGCACCATCGAGAAGCGTCTTGTTCACAATGCCACAAATACGCATCGCCTGGCCATAATCAACGGACAGCACTTCCTTGCGATAACTTGCATCGAGATGCCGGCGTGTCTGTCGGCACTGGCGAAGCGAAACCCAGTAACGATCACGAATCCGCAGTCCGGGATCGGTTTGGCCTAGTAGGGCTTCGTAGATTTCGCGAGCTTTTTCCCAGTTGGCTTGTTTCTCAAATTCTTGTGCTCGCTGAACGAGCAGGCGTATTTGATTCTCAGGAAGTGCCAGCGCTTGTGGCGTGCCGATAAGAATGGCACAGCCGATGAGGAAAATGCCGCAAATGGTTTTGGCGAGGCCAGTCGTCACGGAAACCTCCTCATGGCGAGGATGCAGAACTACCAATTATTAATTATAAAGGGAGATTGAGTTTACGTCAAATAGACGTTTGCGAAAAACAAATAGTTTTTTCGAGCGGGCGATTTTTTCACGCCGCTCGCAAAAGGCATTCGATTTGATGTAGACACCACCGACAAAAGTCGATTTCCCGTCGGAGGCTGAAGAGGCATTCAGGCTGCCTCGCTTACGCTTCAGCTTCGGAAGCGGAATTTTGTCGGGGGCGTCAATGTAGTGCCGAAATCGCAACAGGCAGCGAGCATTTCAGAGCCGGATGCGTGAGCGACCGGGTGATTGTCTGTCGCTCGCGCTTCCGGCTCCGAAACTATTGCTCGCGTGTGCTGGTTCGCGTTTGCAGCGAGTGCGACTGCATCTTCAAAAGTGCGGTTTCGGCAGCTCGAGTTCGGATTCAGGCGTTGTGCCGGTCGCGGCCTGGAACGCCATGCGCGTGCCTTCCAATGTCGCTACAATGTAGATCGCAGCGATCAGGATGAGCACGAATGGCATCAGAAAAAGAATGAAGATCGGCGTGTCGACGATCAGAACGAAGCGGGGGATCGGCAAGGGCAAGGGCGGCGTGTCGATGAGTGGCGTGCTGTCCATGCGATGTACTCACGTGGTGATGTGTTTACGTTTAGCGCTCGCATGACGTCAATCGAGAGCTAAATGTAAGCAACAATTTCTTATACCCCAAATCGCCTCAAAAACGCAATTTCAATCGGCCCAGGCGGTTTACGGTCTCGATCATCAGAGCGTCCTCTTCGCGTTCGTCCTTCGCCAAATACGTTACCGAGAAACGTAGATACGGCCCGGCGTTATCCCATGGCACGCAGATGACCGATTGCTCGTGGATGAGGTACTGCGACGCCTCCTCGCCGTTGGCGAAGCTGCGGTCGCCGCACCCGGTCGGAGCTTTGACGTAGAGGAAGTAGGTCCCGCCCGGCATCTTCGCCTCAAAGCCGACTTGTTTGAGGGCATCGACGAGTTTGGTCAGTCGGCGATGGTATTTGGCGCGAATCTGATCGCCGATCTCGGGGTGGTCGAGCGCCGCCTTGGCCGCTTGTTGGATCGCCATGAATTGGCCGGAGTCGCTGTTGTCTTTAACGTCAGCGAATGCCTGCACGATCTTGGGATGCCCGGCGACGAACGCCATGCGCCAGCCGATCATGTTGAAACCTTTCGACATCGAATGGATTTCGACGCCAACTTCTTTCGCGCCGTCGATCTGCAAAAAGCTTAACGGTGGCTCGCCATAACTCAAGAGGATATGGGCGGCGTCCTGAACGATGACAACCTTGTTCTTGTGGGCGAACTCGATAACCCGCTTGTAGAAATCGCGCGTGGCGACTTTGCCGGTCGGGCTGTTCGGGTAATTGATAACGAGCAGCTTGGCTTTATGGCGAATATCGTCGGGGATGCTGTCGATGTCGGGGAAGAAGCCGTTCGCTTCGCGCAAGGGTAGGTCGTGGACTTTGCCGCCGTAATACTTGGTATGTGTTCCCGCGACTGGGTAGCCGGGCACGGTCATCAGCGTGTAATCGCCTGGGTTGATAAAGGCGGCGGGGATCATGGCGAGCGCGGGCTTGGAGCCGATCGCGTGGTTGACTTCGGTTTCGGGATTGAGGGTGACGCCGAAAACCTTTTTCATGAAATTGGCGGCGGATTCCTTGAACGCGGCGATGCCGTTGTCGGCGTAACCGCGGTTTTCGAGCTTGTCGATCTCACGCTTGGCGACATCGCGCACCATCGGGTCGGCCATCTCGTCGTTTTCGCCGATGCCGAAATCGAGCAAGGTGCGTTCCGGATGTGCCGCATGGACGGCCCGTTTGGCGCGTTTGATCTTCTCGAACTTGTAAATCTCGGTTCCTTTGCCATAGTTTGCCCCGCCGATACGGTCGGCAAAGAGTTCTTGGAACCACGGGTCGGTCGTCATCGTCTTGGATCCTTATCGCGTTGGATGAACAGAGGTTTGCAAACGCCGGTTCGGCAAGTGCATCTCGTGTATCCTATGCGTGCGCCCGGCCATCGTCCGCGCCGAAGACGCGGCGCGTAGCGAGACGGTTACGTGAAAGCCAATCGAAAAACCGAAGGCCGGGCTTTCAGTGCTAGCGGTTTCTGATTATGATGATTGGAATAGTCCGTGGCCCATGGTCCGTGGCTAGAGACAGAGATTATCGATTACGCCAGACTACATCGATGACACGAGAACAATTGTGCTATGTGCTTGCGGGAACTATTGCGTGGGCCTACTAGCCACTAATTATGAGGATTGCTCGTGGGATTGATAGCCCGTGATCGAGAACTGATTCGACGCTGCTTGCACCATGAATCCGGAGCGTGGAACGATTTTGTCGATCGTTTCCTCGGGTTGGTGTACCACGTCGTTCAACATACCACCGACATGCGAAGTCAACCGCTCAAGCCGGAGGACAAGGAAGACGTTGCGGCCCAGGTCATGCTCAAGATCGTCGAGAACGATTATGCGGCGTTGAGGCAGTTCCGTGGGAAGAGCAGTCTGGCCTCTTATCTAACTGTCATTGCAAGGCGAACATGCGTCAACGAATTGGCTGGGAAATCGCAGAACAAAAGCGCCGCCATTGTGAATGAATATGCGGCGGAGGCGAAGAACCAGACCAAGCCGAGGCCAGGATTGGAAACGCTGGAAGAGGTAGCAAAGTTGCTTCGCAAGCTACCAAGCCGAGAGCGGGCTGTAGTGCGATTGTTCTATCTGGAAAGCCGAAGCTACGAGGAGATCAGCTCGGAGCTGAACATTCCCGTCAACAGCATCGGCGCCATCCTGGCGCGAGCACGCAAGAAGCTGCGTGGCGAGGATTGAGACATGTCATCGCTTAAGGCATTTCAAATGGATTCCCGTCGGCGCGGGCACACATGAATTGAAGCGTGTTCAAGGTGATCGATGTCGTGATAAATCGAACGGAACCATCGCCAAGGCAGACATGCGCTCCGCCGCTGTGGAATGAATAGATTTCGCCTTGATTGTTGCAATTGATACGGCACGCGGTCGGTACTTCGGCGCCAGCGGTCAGGGTTGTGCCCAGTGAGTTCGAGCCGTCCACGGCAATGTCGTTGCCCGAATGCGCCCAAGCGCCGTTCATGAATGTTGGCTGAGTCGGGTTCTTGGCGTTAAATAACCAACCTTCCGGACGAGCGGCGGCTTCGGCGAGCATGATCGTGTTGCTCAGCCCATCGGTTACGTGCGATTGCGGGGTGAATTGGTTGCTCGCCAAGATGGCTTTCACTGCCGGATCGCCCGGATAGACGAGGCCCATCGCTGTCCAGACGGCCGGTCGATTGTTCGCGCGATTGACGGCCATGTAATCGGTGGTTGCGGGAATCCATCCAGCGCCGTAGATCGCCGGCTCCAAGATCGGATTGATTTCGTGCGGCGGGTGGGAGCTTGGGCATTCATACATCTTAATGCGAGTCGACGCTGCCGCGCGGTTGCCGGGATCGAACCAGTCTTTGCGATAATCGTAGGGCGTGCCGCTCGCGGTGAGGACGTTTCCTTGTTCGATATAGGGCAGGATAATCGAGAGGAAGCTGTGCTTGGAAAAATCGGTGGCGGCTGTGCCGGTTTTTCCAGCCTTGAGAAAGGGTTCAAGTCCCGGAAAATCCGCCGCCGCGGGCGTTTGTACGCTTGAAGGCGGGAATCTTTTCTGAGCACCGAGAAGGTTGTGCAACGCAAGGCCAAGCTGCTTGAAATGGTTGCTGCATTGCGTCCGGGCGGCGGCTTCGCGCACCTTTTGCACCGCAGGCACAAGTAGTGCGATGAGTATGGCGATGATGGCGATAACCACCAACAATTCGATCAATGTAAAACCGCGACGTTTCTGCATGGCTGCATCTCACGGTAGAAAAGATGACGAATTCGATATGTCTGTTTTCTACTCAATCAAGCCACGGATGCAAATGAAAATGTAATGAAGATTTGCCGACGATTGCCATCGGTTCGATTACGCCAAAATTAGGCGGCTATCGCTCCTCCTGCTCGCCCGCCGCCGCAAAATCGCCTGGCACGCCAGTGTGAATCCGGGCAGCAGTTTGGACTGACAGATGGCCTGCGGGCCTAGCGTCTTCTGGATCCAGGCGTTTTTGTTGCGGCGTAGACCAAGAATCTGTTGAAGATTCGTATCAACGATCCAGTATTCCTTCACGCCAAGGGACCAATATTCTTCGCGTTTTTGCGAGTAATCGCGTTCGACGGATCCCGGCGAGATCACCTCGACCACAAGGTCCGGGAACCACGTTCACCACATCGTACGGCCTTTTCGGTTCGGCGGCGGCGTGAGATAAACGGCGATGTCTGGATGGCGTTCGCTGTCCCATTCTGAAATAAGAAGTTTGCATTCCATCGTGCCGCAGATTTCGTAGATGCGCTTTGGATTCTCTATCCGAAAGTGCTCCATGTGGGATCGGACGTATCCGACCGTTCGCATATGCGGGAAATTAGCAACTTCGGACACGACGACATATCCCCGTGGGGTGCACGACTGCACTTGCAGACATTGATTTTCAATACGAATCACGAAAGCCCGAAAGGACGAAATCACGAAAGGAAATCGAATTGCTATGCGCAAAGAAGATTACCAAACAATGAACTGTATTTTTTCGAGCTTTCGTTCTTTCG
>CAMAUE010000171.1 GCA_945861245.1 Singulisphaera sp. GP187 | reverse complement strand
TGCCGATAGCGAGCCTCAGACGTTTGAAATTACCAAGGCCACGCCCATCTTGGCGCTCACGACTGGCGACGGGACAGCCAACGGGACGCCGTTCGACGCAACTGTCGAAGCGGCTGGAGTGGTGGTAGATTACGATGACCTCCTGTACTGGGAATTGGAGGGAGTGACCCCGACGTTGACGTATTTCGACGCGACGAACACGCCGCTTTCGGGAGCGCCTGCGGACCCCGGTACGTATACTGTCGTCGCTAACTTCGCCGGGAGCGTGAACTACGAGAGCACCAGTAGTGGTCCGGTCACGTTTACGATCAATGCTGTCGTCAACGGATTCGTCGGCATCGTGCCAAGTTCGCAATCGACGAACGAGGACAGCCCGCTCGTCTTCTCAAGCTCCAATAGTAATGCGATCAGCGTAGCTGTCCCGCCAGGCGAGGGCGTCGGCGATATCATCGTACAAGTAACGATCACTGCAACAAACGGAACCCTGACGCTGAACGGGACCAGCGGACTGGGCTTTAGCTTTTCCGACAGTGAGGGCGTCGGCGCGGGAACCGGGACAGCCGATATCGCCATGACGCTGCGTGGTTCGGTCAACGACATCAACGTAGCCCTCGCCGGCTTGGTGTTCACGCCGACGGCTGAGTTTCACGGCAACGCGGTCGTGCAGATCATCACGAACGACCTCTTCATGAGCGGGTGGACGGGAGCTTTGATCGATACCAAGGACGTGGCCATTACCGTCAATTCCGTCAACGACGCGCCGATTGGGGCGGACATCACCATCACGATAGCGCAGGACTCGGTTTACATCTTTCAGTATGGCGGCCTTTGGATTCGCGGATTTGGTCGATCTGCCGGCCAATTTTTTCGCCGATCTGATTATCACCTCTCTACCCACGGTCGGCACACTGCTCCTCAGCGTTAGTGCGATAGCGGTCAATCCAGGCTTCCCGGCCTATGCGGTTGCGTACATGACCTACACGCCGCCGGCGGGGCTGTCAGGCAGTCCGTTTGCCAGCTTGAAATTCAAAGTGCGCGACGACGGTGGGACGGCGAATGGTGGCATCGATACCTCGAATAGCGCGTACACGCTCACCTTCTGGGTCGTGTAATGGGGCTGTCGCAAACGCTATCGCACGTTCACCATCGGGTCGATGTTCATGTTGGCGGCGACGGGCATGAAGGCGCCGGTGCGGCTATTCTTTCGGGCGAGGTTCGGGAGCACTTCAAAGACGACGCCGAAGGTGTTCAAGGTGGAGTTGAAGTTGACGCCGAGGTTGAACATGACGTCGGTGCCCATGCGTGAGACGACGGCGGAGTAGCTGCGGACATCCGTGCCGAAGTCCCATACGGTGCTGGCGGTGAAGGCGTATTTGCCGCTGAGTGGATAGGTGGCGGCGGCGACGACGGCCTTGCTGTTCAGCGGATCGAGTTGGCGGTATCCGAGGTAGAAGTTTGAGCCATCGGGGCGATTGGTGACGGTGCCGAATTCCCAGGCCCGCGGGCCGCCGCTCCAGGGTTCGACCCAGCCATTGCTCGTCAAGGCGACGCGATCGCCGATGTTCCAGACCCAATCGTATTCGAGGATGCCGAGCGTCTTGCCGAAATTGTCACGGTTGGAGTGCGGGAAGACCGACATATTGACGTTGAAGGTCATCCAGTCGATGACATGTTCATTGCCCGGGAAGCCGCGTTTGGTCTGCCAGCGCTGATTGATGCCGAGTTGGACGACATCGATTGTGTCGAGCGTATCAACGCGATTGTCGATGAGTCGGCGAATCGCGTAGTTCTGCGGATTGAACAGGGCGGAGGTCGTGAGGAACGGCGCGTTGCCTGGGTTGAAAGCGCTGACCCTGGGGCGGAAGTCGCGCAAGGCCTGGTCGGTGGCGTCGTCGTTGAGGCGATCCATTTGCGGGAAGTTGTTGACACCGCTGGTGGCGTAGCCGTTGAAGTAATTGCCTGTGAAGACGACCTTGTGGTAGATCTGGTTGAGGTTGAACAGTTCGCTGGAGACATCGGGGTAGACTTTAGAGAGCGGCATGCTCCAGCGCGCTCCGCCGCCGCCGTAGAGTCGGCCCCGGCTATCGCCGTTCACGTCTTGCGAGTAGTACGCGATATCGCCTTTCAAATAGGGCGCGACGCGAATCGGGCCGAGATCGAACGGCACGCTGATGTCCTGCATCCAGTCGAGGCGGACGGTATCCTGGCGCACGTCGGTCGGCAGATACGCAAGCGGCACGCGCTCGGTCGGTCGCAGGCGGCCATAGCCGACGCTGGCGTGGCCGTTGGTGACGAGCCAATCGTCGAGGAACGTTTGGCCGAGGACGTGGAGGTCGGCCTTGGGCAGCCAATCGGTTTCGGTCATCCATTCGCGGGTGCTGATTTGACCTAATATCGTCCAGGCCCAGTTGTCCTGCTGTTGTTTTAGGCGGACGTAGGTGTCTTGGTTCAGGTCGTTCAAATGAGTGTTGAAGTAGTACTGCTCCAGGAAGTTCCGATCGCGGATAAAGTTAAATTGGCCGAGGACGCTGAAGCCGTCAGGCAGGTCCTGAATGTTGAGCCTGCCATGTGCCCAACCGCGAAAGTCGGGATGGGTAATGTTGTTGGACGTGAACTGATCGGGGAAGAAGATCGTGGTGCCGCGATCGGCGCCGATAATGTCCTCCTTGCGGTCGTTCAACATGCCATAGACGCGCACCTGGCCGCTGTAGGTGGCTTTCGTGCCGAACAGGTCTTTGCCCGAGAACTCGTAATTCGTACCCAGGCCGGGTCCGCGAGCCTTCAAATAGTCAAGATAAAGCTGCCAGCGTGAGCCTTCAGGGCGGGGGGTGTTGAGCAGTTCAAAGATGTCCCAGGTCGTATTGAGCTGGAATCCGAAGATTCGGTTGTAGCTGGCGTTGATGTTGTCCAACGGCCCGAGCGGATCTTCCACGCGGCCCTTGGTGTACGGGAAGTAGAACACCGGCACGCCTTCAAGCCGGGCGACGAGATTGCGGCCCGTGAAGATGCGTTGGGTATCGACGACGCGCTTGCCATCCTTATCGAACACCGGAAAGACATAGAACAACGTACGTTCGCGCTGGCGTTCCTCGATCGTGACATCGGAAAGATCGACGACCAAGCCGGGATCGGACGGCAACCCTGACGCATGGCTGGCGACCTGCTTGGCGCGATAGAACTGGCCGTTTTCTTTGATCAGCTCGTTCGTGGTCAAAGTAAACGGATAGAGCAATTTCGGCTGCTTAATTTCGAGTTCCACCTTACGTGCGACGGCAACGCCACGACGGACGTCGTAGTAGGCTTCGTCGGCCCTCAGCGTTTCCTGTTCCTTCTGCGTGCGCGAGCGGATTTCGACATTGCCGGACAGGTAGATTTCGTAGGCGTCATTACCAACCGTTGCGTTGGAGCGATCGGCATTGAACATCTGTTGCGGCGTGCCTTTGGTCCAGATGACGACGCGGTCGGCTTCGAGATCGACGGTGTCGCTGAACTTGCCGCCGGGCACGGAAGTCGGACTGACAATGATGACGCTGATACCGTTGTTGAAGATCACCGCCGTCATGCCGCCCTCGCCCGGGCGCGTGCTAAATTGCAAGTCGCCGGCGTAACGCGGATGAATGGAAATGCGAGGCATCGCACGGGCGGGGCCCGTGGCAGTCGGCGGAAACAGCGGCGGCGCAGGCGGTGTCGGCGCAAAGAACGGGGCCTTCGGCGGTGCGACCGCATTGTTGTCCTCGCCTGGAATCGGCGTGACTTTCGGCTCCGGCGGTATCTGGAAATATTTCGTCGTCGGTTCATTCGTTTTCGGCGCAGGCGGCGTGAGCGGAATCGTCGGCCTCGCCGGTGTCGGCTCCGGCGCCGGGATCGGATCGCCACCTACGGGCTGTACGAAACTCGCTTGACGGACGGCATCATCCCGACGGACGATCGGCAAATCCAATCCGGCCGGCTGATTCGAGCGCGCACGCCGGTAAACATCCGCGTCCGAGATCTCTCGCTCGACAATCTTGGATTCCCAGATTTGCGTATCGATCCGACTCGTCGTCGCAAATCGCAGGTATGCCGAGTCCGCTGACTCGGATTGATCACTCTTTTCAATCGTCACGGACTTGTCCGCGTAGACGATGGCCTGGTAAACCCTCGTCGTTTTCTGGCCCGCTTCATCCACCCAAATGACCATGTCCGGCGAACGGACCGTCGAATCGCCCTGACTGACGATGACATTGCCGCGAAGAAGAAGCACACGATAGCCGGACTCGTGCCAGGTCGCCGCGTGTTCGGCGGAAAGCTGGATCGGTTTCGCGCTGCGTTCTGCCTTGAGATCTGTGTGGATACGCTGAGCGTAGACGGGCCGCACCGGCGTGAAGAAGTACAACACGCCCAGTACGAGCAGTGCTGCTCGCGTCATCCGAGATCGAGATGTTCCATCGTGTGAACGCACGACGACCGACCTTTCCACGCTTGCCAGGCCCTTGTGAAATACCCAAAACCCATCTAACAATTCGAGGCGGGAGTATAGCGCCAGTCACCGTAATGTCAAGGGCAAGCGGAACGGGGGATACAATGGCGATGACGTGATCCCGTTTGCCGCTTGCGGCTTAGCGCTCGCAAGGCGCCGCGCGAGCACTAAGCCGCAAGAATCTCGGAGCCATCCCATGAGCACTATCGAAGTCCAAGGTCATCGCGGCGCTCGCGGTGTAGCGGTTGAGAACACGCTGGCGAGCTTCGAAGCCGCATTGGATGTTGGCGTTACGTCCATCGAGACCGACGTGCATCTCACGCGCGATGGCGAACCGGTGCTGTTCCATGACGCGTGCATTCAGAATCCCGGCGTGCTCAATGGCCGACTCGTGCGGTCGCTTACCTTGGCCGAGCTGCGAACCTTGACTCTGCCAGGGCCGCGCGACCGGCCCGCGCCAACGGCGGCGCGGTTCGCCGAGACGCGCGGATTCGGGCCGTTCGACGTGCCGACGCTGGCGCATTTGCTAGATTTCGTCAACGCCTATGCCGAGGACAACGTGAAAACCCCGATGCAGCGGCAGTGCGCGAGACGCGTAATCGTTGATATCGAGCTGAAGCGAACGCCATTTCGTCCGGAATTCGTAGCCGATGCGTTCGACGGCACGGAGCCTGCGGAATTGGAACACCGAGTGATCGAGGCGATTTCGCACGCTGATATGCTCGAGCGATCGCGCCTCCGCAGCTTCGATCATCGCAGCGTGCAGTCGGCGAAGCGGTTGGCGCCAACGATTGGCACGGCGCTGCTCGTTCACAACACTGTGCCGGCCCGTCTGGAAACCTGGCTGCGCGATGCGCAGGTTGACTGCTACTGCCCCGACTTTGAATTCGTCGATGCCGATGTCGTTCGCCGGGTGCACGCCGCTGGGGTGCGTATTATTACCTATACGGTCAACGAGGTCGCGAATTGGTCACAGTTGGTCAACATGGGCGTCGATGGCATCACGACGGATTATCCGCAAGCGCTCATCGATTGGTTACGTTAATGAGGCAATTGCAAGCCCGCAGGCGACGACGGAGCCTGCGGGCTTGCAATTTTTGGCACGCAGAGTGCGCATTTCGTATCATGCCGGGACACGACAAAAATATTCCGCGAGCGGCACATCATGTTCGACTGGTATCCTCCATACGAGTACGACTTCGCCCGCGCTCAGTTGGTGCTGTTCACGCTGGGCATGGGGTTGACACTGTCGCTGCTCGACTTCGTCGAGATCGCGCGTCGGCCTCGCTCGTTTTTCGTCGGCCTCGCGGGGCAACTCCTCGTCGTGCCGATCATCGCGGTTGCCATCAATTGGATATGCGGCTTTCAAGCGGGCATCGCGATCGGGTTCATTCTCGTCGCGGCGATGCCGGGCGGGGCGATGTCGAAATTTTTCGCCTACTTCGGGCGAGGCAACATGGCACTGTCGATTTCGCTGACCGGCGTTTCGACGCTGCTGACGCTCATCACGGTCCCGACAATGCTGAAATTACTTGCCAGGGAACACATTCCAGAGAGCGTCCCGATGCCGGTAAGCGAGATTGTCACCGATGTCGCGCTCTTTCTGCTGCTGCCGTTGGTCGCAGGCTTGACGCTGCGCCGCCTGTTCCCGGCGAAGCATCTGATGCTGTCGAAAATCTGCGTACGGATCGGCCTTGCCGTCGTCGTCGTTATGGTCGTCGGTTCGCTCGGCAGCGGGCGGATTCGGCCCATGGAATACGGCCTCGGCATCCCGCTGGCGATCATTTTGTTCTGCGTGCTTGGCCAGCAGATAAACATGTTGCCTTTCCGCGTGTTCGGCTGGCCGGTCCCCGATCGTTTGGCGGTCGGAATCGAGGTGACGATGCGCAACATGAACCTCGCGCTGCTCATCAACGCCCGATTGTTTCCAGCGGAAACGAGCGATCTGGGCAAGGGCGTGCTCTTCGTAGTGCTTTTTTACGCCGCCGCCGCGATGGGTGCGGGACTGCCGTTGGCGTTGAATCATCGGCGTTTGGTAAAAAAGGCCGAAGCGAAAGCAGCGTGATGTGGGCATTGCGCCGCGTTTTGTCGTAGAATTTCCACAAAACATCAATACGAGCCGCAGGGAGTTCGTCATGCAATTGGCCGTCGTCACTCTATTTTTCACCTCCGCTTTTTCGCTGGCACAGGCCGAGAAGAAGCAGCCGGTCGATTCCGCCTGGATCGAGAAAGTCGCAGCGCTCAACGCCAAGGAGCAGGTGAAGGAAGTCGTCGCCAAGCTGCACGAGCTAAATGATAAGCTACCCGAAAGCCACACCGTCAAGATCGTGGATGACAAGGTTATCGAGTTCGGTTTCCTGGGCAATGGCGTTCGGGAGATCACGCCAGTCGCGGCATTCAAGCATTTGCAGAAGTTCAATTTCGCCGGTACGCCGCCGAGTTCGGAGCTTGACAAGGAACGCGTGCGCGACGTGAAGTCGTTGATCGGTTTGCCGCTCGTCGAACTGAACATGAGTTGGAGCCTGGTGAAGGATTTGTCGCCGCTGAAGGGCATGAAGCTAACGGTGTTCGATTGCAGCAGCAGCCCGGTCGAGAGTCTCGTGCCGCTCAAGGGCATGCCGTTGGAGAAAGTCAATTGCTCGTCCACGGCCATCGCCTCGTTGGCCGGTTTGCAAATGGCGCCGCTGAGGCATCTCAACGCGGCAGCCAACAAGATCGAATCGCTGGCGCCGATCCAGGGTGCATTGCTTGAGACGTTAAATATCGCATCGTGTCCGATCGTCGACATCACGCCGCTCAAGGGGATGCCGTTGCAAGCGTTTCATGCCAACCACACAAAGATATCCGACCTTCGGCCGTTGAAAGGCATCATGCTCGAAGTGTTGAGCCTCTACCAAACGCCGGTGGTCGATCTATCACCGTTAAAGTCAGCCCGGCTCAACAGCCTTGGCATCGCGTACACCAAGGTGCAAGACTTGAGTCCGCTGAAGGGCCAACCAATCGCATCGCTAGATATGCGAGCGATACCGGTGCGGGATTTGTCGCCGCTGCGTGATTCCCCGCTGGTGTCGCTAAGCGCTCATAGCACCCAGATCACAAGCCTGGCGCCGCTGAAAGGATTGCCGATCACGGGCCTGGATATCCAGGGCTGTGCGGTGAAGGACCTCGCGCCGCTCAAGGGCATGATGCTGTCTTCCTTCGATATGCGAGGCACGAAGGTGACCGACCTATCGCCCCTGAAAGAGATGAAGATTTCGACGTTCTACCCGGCGAATTCTCCGATTGTCAGCATAGCGCCGCTGAAGGAGATGCCGTTGACCATACTCGATTTGACGGGGACGCGGGTGAGCGATCTATCGCCGATCAAGTCGATGAAGCTGACGACGTTGACGATAACGCGCACGCCGATCAAGTCGATCGCGTCGGTGAAGGATACGAAGATCGATTGGCTGGAGTTGTCGGAAACGCCGGTGTCCGACTTGTCTCCGGTGAAGGGCCGGAGCTGGCGGTATATCGGGTTCAACAAGACTTTCGTGAAAGATTACAACGTCCTGCGCACCATGACGATCGAGAGCGTCAACTGTCCGATTCGCACGAAGGCCGATCTCGCGGTGTTTCGTACCGTCAAAGGGCTGATCTATTTGAACGGCAAAGCGGCGGCGGACCTGCTCAAGTAATGATTTGGATACTTCGGGATTCCTCCGCTTGCGGCTTAGCGCTGGCGTGAGATATTCCGAGCGCTAAGCCGCAAGCTAAAAACGGCTCACACCGTCACCGTTTCATCTCGTTGCCGGGCGTTGAACGTCAACGTCACACTGTGCAATCGCAGGTACGCTTCGGCGTTGAGGGTCAGTGCGCCGAGCGTGCTTTTCTCGACGATGACGGCGACGCCCATGCCATTGCCAATCGCGAAGTTGGCGCCGGGCACTGTCGAACCGAGGAATCGGCTCACTTCAAACGCGGTTGGCGTGTCGCCGAAGGTCGGGCGGAAATCGGCGCTGGCGAGAATCGTCGCCTGGGCCGGATCCTTGTTGATGTTCGTGTAACGGAAGAGCACGAGTTTGCAGGAGAGATTGGCGAACGCGCGATCGAAGGCTTCGCGCGACGCCCCGCTGCCGCTGGCTTGCACGGTGAAGGTGTATTGCCCGCCCCGAGCGTTGCGGATTTCCTGAGCGAGCAGGACGCGTGTGCCCTGGGTGATGGTCGTGGCGGTGGCGGTGGACGCACCCATCAACACACCGCGCTCGGTGAGGCGGACGCCAAATGGTGCGCTGATCGCCGACGCTCGCCAGCCGCGCGCTCGACTCGGAGGCGTGGTAGGGGTCAGCGCCTGGCCGGCGCGGAAATCGGTGTCGAGCAGCAAGCTCGTGTCATACGCTGGCACAAAGGCGAGGTCGCCTTCGGGTTGCTGGCGTTCGAGCGTCGCCGGGCCGTTGCCGAGTAATCGATGCAGAGGCTCGCCGCGCGAAATGAAGTGCGGGCGATTGTTCTTGTCGTAGAACAGGGCCTGCGGGTCGATGCCGAGTAGGTAATAGATCGTAGCGACCAAGTCGTGCGGTCGCATGGCGTCGAGGGCCGGATCGCCGCCGAGCCGATCGCTTGCGCCAAGCACCTGCCCGCCGGCGATGCCCGCGCCGGCCATCGCGAAGCTGAACACGCGACCCCAGTGATCGCGACCGCCGAGACTGTTGATTCGGGGCGTCCGCCCGAATTCGCCGATTGCGACCACGAGCGTCTCGTCCAATAGGCCGCGTTGTTGCAGATCCTCAAGCAGCGCGGTAAAGGTCACATCAAACTGCGGGCACAAACAATCTTGCAGCCGGTCGGCGTTCTGTGCATGCGTGTCCCACATCGGATTATCGACGGCGGAGTCGCCCGGTTCGCGCACCCAGTTGACATGCACGAGCCGCACGCCTGCCTCGATCAACCGCCGCGCGAGCAGGACCGATTGGCCCCAAGAGTAGCGCCCATAGCGATCGCGGACGATGTCGGATTCGCGGCGTAGATCAAAAGCGCTACGCGCCGTCCCGGAGGTGACGAGATCAAACGCATGCTGGGATAGCCGATCCCACGCTTCGATCGCACCGCCACGCTCGACGTTGCGCAGGTGCGTGTCCATCTGAGCGAGCAGATCGCGCCGGCGATTCATCCGCACGGGCGTCATGTCACCGGTCGGGTCGAGGCCTTCGATGCGGTAGTTCGGCGACGCGGGATCGCCGACGAAACGCTCGGTTTCCCACATTCGGCCAAGAAAGCCGGCGGTTTGACCGGCGGGCGTGACGTTGTCGTTGAGCCGCATCATGTCGGGAATCCACACCGACGACAGTGCCGGCATGCGTTCGCTCGGCTTGAGCATCTTGACGATTGAACCGAAGTAAGGCCAATCGTTCGGCTTGATCTGGCGAGCACTGCCCGGTCCGTAGGGATAGCCGGTGAGGACCCAGTAGCCGCTGACATCGTGATTGTCGTCGTTGGTGTGCAGCGAACGCACAATGGCGAGTTTGTCGGCGTACCCCGCGGTGCGAGGCAGCAATTCCGAGAAGCGAATGCCCGGCACGTTCGTCGCGATCGGACGGAACGGCCCGCGAATGTCCACCGGCGCGTCCGGCTTCGGGTCAAATGTCTCGTGCTGAGGCGGGCCGCCTTGCAGCCACAGGAAGATCACGTTCTTCGCTCGGCCAAACATCGCTCCGCGCAGATTCATCGGCGACCGCAAGTTCGCACCGGGCGAGGCTTGCCCCGCTTGCAAAAGTGCCGGCAGCGAAAGCCCGAGGGCCCCAAGCCCGCCGACACGCAGCCATTCACGGCGAGAGATTCCATCACGGCGATGATCGCGATCTTCAATGGAGAGCATGGTATCACCTCGTGGCATAGTTGATGCTGAGATGATTCTAGCCGAGAGATGAGGCGGCGCGAAGCGAAAAACCAAAATTCTTTCCGCGACCCCAGAGCCGCAAGCGTATGCGCTGCCGTTTCGTCACATCACCGTGAGGCCGAGAACGGCTGCACCGTCAAGCGTGGATTGGAGTTTCATCGAGCCTCGCCACTAAATCAACTAACTGGGTGCATGGTCGCTTTCGCGGTTATGATGACCGCCCAAACGGGCCAAGGCGTAGAAGAAGTCATGTCCGTTGCCGGGCGCTCCTTCGCGTCGGCTGCCCGAAGTGTGTTTGCCGACATCAAGCGATCGAGGAAGCTGAGCTGCATGTTCTCGATCACTTGTCCCTCTTCACTGCTGCAAGCGCCACCTGCGCCTTGAACGCCGCCGGGTGGGACTTTCTTGTCATCGCCATGGTCCTCCCTTCTTGGACAGCCAGTGGTAACTTATTCGACTGTCCAGTTTCTGGGGTCCATTTCAAACCGTCCTACCGATGTATGCAACCCCATCTGTGGACCGCTCTAATACGTAGGGTTCCAATGAAGTTGTCGAGGACTCTCGGTAATCGGGTAGCCCGACTTGAATGAAAATTTCTACTTTCTTAGATTTCGCCGAAATTATCGTGAACTCTCGGCAATCGAATAAATCGACTTGAATCAAAATTCCATCTTTCTTCGGAAATTTTAGTTGCAGCGCCAATAACACCGGTTGCAGCGCCAATGAACACCGAACGATCGAACCAATTGCCTAAAGTTCCAACGAAATTGCCAGCCCAAAGAATGTTTATGTGGAATTGTAAATTGTGCACAAAGCACAACGTTCTCCAAAAGGGGAGAACGAAGGAACCGGAAACAAAAATAGAGAGAGAGAGAAAGATCATGAAGAAGATTCTCGCGATCGGAATGTTGGCCGTCGGTTTGATGGCCGTTTCTCACCAACAGGCCTCGGCCTGGGTCAATACCAAGTTTGGTATTGGCATGAACTTTGACTGGAGCAGCGGTGGCAACACGCTGTTGTGGGGCCTGATTCGCGATGGCCAGCCCGGCGGTATGGACCCGCACGCTCGGCCATGCGTGCTGCAGCAATTCCAACAGCAACACCAGCGCCCCTACTACTACGCTCCGCAGCCGCAACCGGCCCCGGTCCCGGCCCCAGCCCCCGGCGCCCCGCGCAGCTTTGACGGACCCGTCGCCCCAGGCTACGGCTTCCAGCCGCAACAGTTCCAGGCTTCGCCGTTCGCACCGTATGGCTTCCAGAGCTACCAGCCGACGCCCTACCTGGCTCCTGGCCAATTCGCTAACTACCCGATGCAGTCGAACTACTACTTCCCGCAGATGGGTCGCTAACCAACGTCCATTGCGGAAGCCGTGGAGTCTGCAACAGCCTGGTTTAAACCCAATACCATTCAATCCAACATGTCGATGGATTGACGGAACGTCTTTTCCCGCTGAGGGTAATTTCTATGTGCCGCGCGTTTTTTCGCCCACTTCGACATCTTGCGTTTGATCACACGCGGATTGATTCGATCGCGTCGCGGCGGCAATT
>CAMAUE010000170.1 GCA_945861245.1 Singulisphaera sp. GP187 | reverse complement strand
ACCACCACCACCACCGCCACCACCGCCACCACCGCCACCACCGCCACCCTTATCGTTATTTTGTTGGTCGAGCAGTTTGTTCAGGTCGTCGATGATTTTCTGCTGCGTGGCCTGCGTCTGCATGCCGGGGTCTTTCTTTTCGAGCTTCTCGCGTACGGTTTCAAAGTTCTCGCGCAGGCGATCGATGATCTTTTTCGGATCCTCCGCAGGCTGTTCTGGCGTGTCCTCTTTTTTGGCTTCGGGCGGGTTGTCGTCGTTCTTCGGCGCTTGCTTGTCGTCGACCTTCTTTTGCGCAGGCGCGTTGTCTTGCGCGACCGTGAAGGCGACGAGCAGAGTGAAGCTGACCATGCTGATGATGAAACCACGGATCATTGCGGGTCTCCTTCTTTGGGCATCGGCGGGGCGATTAATCCCTGGAACAGCGATTGAAGCTCTTCCTGTCTCGTCTCAAGTTCGCGCAGCGCTGTTCGCTGCATGTCATTATACTGGGCCGCATCGGGATTGCGTTGATGAAAATCCTTCGTATCGCGCATCAGGTCTTCCTGCTCAGAGCGCAATGCCTTGATCTGCGCCATCGGCGGAATGCCGTCTTGAGCGCGAAGCCCGCCTTGCGGCTCCTTCTTATCTTCGGGCATGTTGTCGGCGTTCTGCGGGTCTTTCTGTTCTTTGCGCGGCGGCTTTTTCTTGGCGATCTCTTCCTTGAGCGATTCGATGATGCGATCGAGCCGCAGGGCCGCCTGCTTTTGATTTTTGACGGTGTCGGCCTGCCATTCAATTTCGTCCTTGAGTTCTTCTTTCTTCATCTTCTCGTTCTTGTCAGCATAGCGGCGGTCTTTGCCTTCTTCATGGCGTGTTTTCATTGTCGTGAATGCGTCGTCCATCGATTTCTTGGCGCGCTCGAGGATGCTGGCGAAGACCTTGGCGCCTTTCATCTTGTCTTTGAGTTGCTCGGTTTCCTCGCCGATGCTCTTTTGGGCGTTGAGGTTGCCATCCATCGTATCGAGCAATGGCTCGGTCCACGATTCTTTCTTCATGACTTTAGCGTGCAAATCCTCGGCGCGTTTGAGCTGCGAGTCTTGGCGAATCTTGAGGCCGCCCAGCTGATCAGCCATGCGGATGAGCATCTCGCGGGCCAGTTCCTCCTCTGCCTCCTTCAGTTCTTCGCGGGCTTGCTGGATTTTCTGTTGGGCTTTTTTCTGCTCGGCGTCGGCGTTCTCGCCGTTTCTGATTTTGTCGGCGGCGTTTTCGAGTTGCTTGGCCGCATCGTTGAGATCATTCGCGGGCCGTTGCTCGTCGAGTCGGGCGAGAGCGCGGCGTGCCTTCTCGATCTTCTGCTGGAGTTCCTCGTGTTTCTTGGCCAATTCTTGTTGCTTCTTCAGACGTTCCTCCATGTTTTCGATCTTGTCGATTTTCTTTTGCTCGTCTTGAAGCTGCTTGAGTTCCTTGCCAATCTTGTCCAGGTTCTTCTCCATCTGTTGGCGTTCCTCGATGGCCTGGCGCAGGCTGTTCTGGTCGCGGCCTTCGAGCGCCTTGATCGCCTGATCGAGGTTCTTGGCGATCTCTTTCTGCTGGTCGAGCGTTTTCTGTTTGGTCTCCGCTTTGTTGTCGAGTTGCTTGGCGACGTCGCGCATCTGGGTGTTCAGCGGGCGTTTTTGTTCGTCGGGCGTCATCGGATCGTTGGCCTTGGGCTGTTCGATGTTCTTGATCGCCTCTTCGATGCGACTCGCGCCTTCCTTGTCGCCCTTCTCCTCAAGTTCCTTCTGGGCCGTCTTGAGCTGCTTGATGAGTTTCTCGGTCTTGTCGGCCAATTCCTTTTGCTCGCGCATTTGTCGCTCGATCTTTTCGCGAGTCACCTTCTCGATCACTGCTTTTTGATCGGGTTGTGCCTTCTCAAGTTCATTTTTCAGAGCGTTGGCTTCATCAAGTTTCTGGTTGATCTGTTCCTGCGCCTGAGCGATGTCGCGGATTGCTTGGGCCTGTTCGCGCATCGCTGCTTGTGGGTCGAGATCGTTGATCAGTTCCTTCAGGCCCTTGGCGACATTCTCCTGCATGCGAGCGACCGCTTCGAGATTCTTCTTGATCTGCGGCGAGTTCTTATCGTTCTGCGCGATTTGATTCTGCGCGTCGGCGAGCTTCGGTTCGATCTGCGGCAGGTCTTCCTGGGCGATGTTCTCGAGCGCGCCTTTGATTTTGCTGGCATCGCGGAATACATCGGTGTTGTCGAGTTTGCTTTCCTTGAGTTGTTGACGCAATTCGTTCAGATCACGGCGCAGGCCTTCGTCCGCTGCTTTGCCGATGATGTTCTCAATTTCTCGTTGCGGCGTTTGGGCGCCGTCGATGAAATCCTCGCGGCTCTTCTGATCGAACTTGTCCACCTTCTGGGCCTCGCGCACGGCGTCCAGCGCTTTGCGTTGTTGCTTCTCCATTTGTTTAAGTTGACTGTTGATGTCGGCCAGCTTTTCCTCGGCCTTGCGGACCATCTCGGGCCGGGTAATGATGCGCAGCTCGATCGCATGGCTGCGGCCCGGTTCACGCGGCAGGTTGAGATTGTGGAAGTCGTCGGAGCATACTTCGACATGCACGATATCGCCTGCTTTGAACTCGTTGTTGAGCGCCCAGACCGAATCGAAGTCGAGCCGTTTCCAACGCAAGCGGATTTGCTCGGCCCGCTCGGGTGATTTTGCTTCGGCCGCGGCGAGATGCGTCACCAGCCGACCGAGTCCCGCATCCGGGCCCGGGAACGGCGATTTCATCATCAATGCCGACATATGCGGGATCAGCCAGCGGAAATCGTCGGCGTCATACATCATCACTCGCTTCATCGGTTCTTCGAGAAACTGCCCGTCCGGCCCCTTCTTGCGATACTCGAGCCACACCGATTTTACGGCGAAGATGTCGTCGGTCGCCTGGAACTTGAAGGCGATGCTCGCCGTCGGAATCGCCGTCACGCTCGCACTGGGCCGAATCAGCTTTACCAACGGCAGCGGATCGCGCACCAGATTGATCTGCCCGCGTTCCTCGGCATCCAGACCGTGTTCGTCCTTGATGTACAGCGAATACTCGCCGAGCTGTTTCGGCGTGAACGTGAAGTTCATCACCGAGCGATCGTTGGTGTCGAACTGTGCCTGGATCCTCTCGGGCGGGAGTTTCTTCTCATCGGCCTTGTCGTCGCGATTTTCGGTCGTGTTGCGTTCCGGATGCAGTTCAATCCACGCCTCCACGAGCGGGCGATCCGCCTTGGCTCGCAAGACTACCTTGCTACCCTCGAATAGGTTCAACAAATCCTTGGTCCCGCCCGGCAGCCTTTGCGGCGACGGCAGGTCGGTGTAGGTCGGCGGATAGATTGTGATCTGGGGCGACGGCGCGCCTTTCTCCAGGTCGATCAGCCGCGGCTTGGGCAATACGTCAACTTCGAACCACGTGCCGGCGCGCGGTGGAAACAGGCCGTCGTTCGCGATAATCTTGTAGCGCAGTTTCTCGCTGTTCTGCGGCACCGGAATGGGCGACTCGAACGTTGCTGTGCCGTCGTCCTCCATCCTCAACTTGTCCGGGGTGAACGTCAGTTCGGAGCGGATTTGGCTTTGGATCAGCACCTTCGCATGCTTCGGCATCTTGCCCGCGAGCGTTACCCGGATGCGGTAGGGTTGGTTCAAGGCGATGCGGTCCTGCTGGTTCGTTTTCGGATCGATCGCTTCGAGATTCGAGTGCTTGCCCTTGGATCGTTCGACCGAAATCGACGTCCACGGGTGCGAACCGAACGGCTCGATGAAGCGGCGAAACGCGGTCTGGGAGTGGCTGGGGAAATACCAGATCAACGTTCCGAGGAAGGTGCCGGCGACCAGCCCCGCAAGGCTAAACAGCATCGCCGGGCGACGGTTGAGAATTTGCGAGAAGTCATATACCGCGGCTTTTTCGAGTGCGCCTTGCATCGTGCGCTGGCGCATCGCGTCGGATCCGCCGACACCGGCTTGTTCATCGGGCGTGAGCTTCAAGAATTGCACGGTGCTGGCAAGGGCGTCGTTGAGTTCGGGATAGACTTCCTCGACGCGCAGAGCGAGCGTGAGGTCGTCGCATTTCTTGCCGAACGGGCGAATGATATATGCGTAACCGACGATGCCACTCGTTGTGAGTAAGCCGGTGAGCATGACCGCGCGAAGCAGGCTCGGCACCTGGAAGAAATAGTCGAACGTCCCCGCTGACGCTCCGACAGTGCACACGAGAGCCACCAGCGCCCAGACGCCGATCCAGCCATCGAGAAAGCGGACTTTTCGCCGTAGGGACGCGAGTTGCTTGAGCAGCGGATTCATGAGCGGGGTCCTTTCAATATCGTTTGCCGCTTGCGGCTTAGCGCTCAACTCGAATATTCCACGAGAATATCCGACGCTCGCCCGTTTCATCATAACAAATGCTTGAGCTTACGCAAAATCCATTCTGAGGTAATTAAACCGAGAAAGATCACGAACATCCACCATTGGTTCCAGATCAACGTCGGCGGCACCTGGGCGCTGACGGGATTGCCTTCACCGGGTGGAATCTCCTCCAGCAACTTGTTCGCATTGGCCAGCGTGTAGAACCCGCCGTTCGTCGATTCCGAGGCCGCGATCATGTCTTGATAGTTGAGCCGAAGGTTGTCCAACTCGCCCGGCGGCAGCAGCACGACGGCGGTCGCGCTCGGCTTCTCCTTGTCCGGCTGCGAGCCACTGACATCGGGATGCGTGAGCCGAAAGATATACTTGCCTTCGCGCGTTCGAGTCCATTTGCCTTCGTAAGTTCCGTGGCTGTTCGGTATCTTGGTCAGTTGCAGCTGATGAATCTCGGTGTCCTTTTTGTCCTTGTCGTTTTCCTTCGCATGGGGCGGAAGGTAGGTGACGGTGAGCTTGACCTCGGTTTTGTCGTCGATTTTCGGGCCGCCCGTGTTCGCGTTGGGCGTGCTGTCGGGGAAGGTCACCGTGATCTTGACCTCGTCGCCGACCCGGTAGGGCGTTTGCTGATTGAGCGTGAGCTTCGTATGTGACGTTCGGCCACGCGACAGGTAACGCATGGTTTGAATCCAGAACGTATTGTATTTCGATTCATCGTCACGCAGGCGCCAGCGCCAGGTTTCGTCGAAGCCGAAGAACATGCAGCGGCCCGTACCTGGGAAATGCTCGACGATCAACGGATGCCTGGGGTCTTGCAACGGCATCTTCGCCTCGGCGTTCTCGGTCGGATGAACCGCGAGCACGCTGGCGAGCGGCTTGATGCGGTAACCCGTCGAGTGCCAAAACAACTGCGTCAGGCTGTTAAAAGTCCGCACATTGTCAACGGCGTCGGGACTGAACTGAATTAGCGGATGCACTCGGCCAGCGGGAGTCAGCTCGGGGCGGAAGCGATCCACGCGCGTCCGGTCCTCCGGCGGGTTGTCGCGCGTCGGCTCGATCGGCATGACATCGGCGAGCGGCGTCTTGCCATAGCGATGCGGATTATGCCCCGAGCCGGCCATGAACAGCAACCCGCCGCCCGGTTTGGATGCCTTCACTCCCTTCTCGTTTTCGCCGCGCACAAAATGCACGACATCTTTAAGACGATTCTGGAGCTTCTTGTGATTGGGATCGCAGTCGCCCAAAATAAGAACGTCGTACTTGTTCAACTCGTCGAGGGTGGGCGGGAAGTTCGTAATCGCGGTTTTGTCAACGCCCTGGTTGTTGTCCTTGCCCGCCCAATTAACGTCCGCGTCGAGCAGCAGGACCGACAGCTCGAACGCTTTTTTCTTTAGCTTATCGTCGGGCGCTTCGCGCTCAAGCAGGTACTTCAAGTAGCGAAACTCAAAGCGCGGCTGGCCTTCGACATAGAGCACCTTGATTAGCTTCGTGTCGATCACTTCGACATCGCGAACGATGCGCAGCTTGTCGGGCGAGATCGGTTTCTCGTTCGGCAGCAGTTTCGGTTGCTCGACCTCGAACTGATAGCGGCGCGTGCCTTTTTCCTTGGGTTGATCGGTGAACGTTTCTTTCTTGGTTACGCCGTTCGGATCGATCCTGACCATCTTGCGATCCAGTTCGATAAACTTTCCGCTTTTGTCCTTGACACGCATGATGATGGGGACGGTGGAATCCTTGTAGCCTTCGCCGGTGAGGCGGATTTTGAAAACCGCGCGATCGCCGACATAGATCGGGTCTTCGACTTCGAGGTCGTGCAGCTTGAGGTCGCGGCGTTGCTGTTGGTCGCCGACGCCGACGAACCAGAGCGAGACGCCTTTATCGCGGGAATAGGGAGCGATCTGCGACAGGGTTTCATCGCGTGTGGTGACGCCGTCGGTGAACATGATGACGCTGGCGAGCGACGACCCGCGGTAGTGGTCGATGACCTGGCGGACGCCGACGCCCAGTCGGCTTTCGTTGCCGACCGGTTCGAGCTTCGCCAACGCTTTCGATGCACGCTCGATGAGGTGCGGCTTGCCGGCGTCGGTGATCTCGCCGGCGTCGCCGTCCTTGTCCATCAGCTTGACCGCTCGTCCGTTCGGATCGAGATGGAAGATGTGCAGCTTCGATTTCTTCTCAAGCACCAGCGTCTTCAGCCAATGCGGCTCTGGCTGATCGAGGATCGCCTGCACAAGTTGCAGTCGGCTCGGCCTCCAGGTGTTGCTCTTGAGGTCGTCCTTCTGCTTGACCCAGTATTGCTGCCGTTGACGAAGAGCGTCGATCTCGATTTTTACTTCGGGATCCTTCTCGCCGGCAGCGGTGCGGGAGATGATCTGGTCGTCATACGATTTGATCTTTTCGGGCAGGTCGGCTTCGAGCCTGGTGCGAATCACCGCGCTGAGTTTGCTGACGCGTTCAATGACGGCGTCATCCTGGAAGGTATCGGCCTCGCCCATGCTGCGCGAGTCATCGATCAGCAGCACCATGTCGGGCCAGCTTTTGCGCTCGAACTGAATTTGCGGACGCGGGAGGAGGACCCAGATCGTTAGTAGTATCACGTACATGCGCAGGGCGCCGAGGAGGAGTTTGTAGAGCGTCGTAACGCGCGGAGCCTCGGCGCGGTAGGTGACGAATATCGTCGCGATCGCCGCCAGGGACAGTAAAAGTGCCGCCCAGCCTTCGCGTGGCAAGCTGAACAGCCAGGCTTGCTTCTCGAGCACCCAACTGCTCGCTTCGCCTGGTTGCAGGTCGGCGCCTTTGACAACCACTTCAAACCAGTCGCGGATGATGTCGGGTAGAATACCCAAAAAATCGCCCGTAGTATATTCGTGAGCCACGATCACCGCCCCGATCAAAAACAGCACCGTCGACGCCACGGCTATGATCGCGGCGATGATCGTCCCCGCCGAACCTTGCGGCTTCTCCGAGAGTGTGGCATCCGTGGTCGTGTAGTGCCCAAACTTCCAGGCCAACCCGATCTCGGCAAACAGCAGCACCAGAAGCAGCAGCAACGCAAAGTGCGCGAGCTTTGGGCCAACAGGCACGGGAACGTACAGTGCATCCGGGTTGATCGGGCCATCGGTGACGATCGCGCCAAGCGGATCGCGGAATATCTGAAACCGCCAATTCGGGAATAGCTCCTTCAGCTTCGTTTCGTCAACACGCGATAGGTCGCTCTCGGACCCCTTTTGATCCTGCGAATTCGCGGGCACATTCACGGCGAAGGGTATCTCGAGGCCTGTCGGACCCTCAACCCGGTAGACGCCGGACCAATCGGTTTCGCTGTGGCGATAGATATTGACGTCGTCCACGAGCTGCGTTTTGTCGGTTTTCGGCTTCAGATGCTCGTACTGCGGAGGATAGTGGAACGTCACGGGCACTTCAGTTGCGCCTGGCAGCGTCGCTTCTAACAATGCGCCGACGTTGTGGCTCTGCTCACGCAATCGACCCGAAAGTGCGAACCGGGTGAGTTCGTGTATCATCGACAAATAGCTGGGCGATCCGGGCCAATTTGACCAATCGGTGTTGAGCGCGGTCGTGGACAAAATCACCTTGCCACGATAGCGCAATTGTTGGCGAGCGTGTTGCCCGGCTTTGTCCTTCGGCGTATTCGGATCGACCTGGAGTTTCCGCGGCAGCGGCGGGTTCCATTCGACGATCGCCGGCGCGTTGATCGGCAGCTTTTCATCCTGCTTCACTTGTTCGCCGGCCTCGGCTTCGGGCATGAACGACAGAATCGCGTTCGCTTTACCTTCGGGCACTATCGCTTGCACGAACTGCGCGAAACGGGCCGTCCGCAGCGTTAGTTTGTCGCGGTCGTCGGCAAACGCGGACAACGGCGGCACGGAGAACGCCAGCGGGTCGGTGTTGTTCAAATAGAAATGTCGGCCCTTCGGCGCGACCACAGTCTTCATCAACTTCGCCGGCAGCAACCCATGTTCGTCCTTGAACAGTAGCCGATTGTAGAGTTCAAGCGATTCCGCCGACTTTTCACCCAGGGCGACGACGAACCCGCCGCCGCGACGCACATGGGCGTCGAGCTTGCGCGTGTCGTTGACGCCGAACTGACCGACGTCGCAGTAGAAGATCGCGTCATACGGCTCAATCTCTTTTTCGGTCATTTCGCTGAACTGCGATGGCGTCTTGACAACAGGCCGAAGGGGCGATTTTTCGTCGCCCAACTTCGCCGGGTTCAACGCGAATCGGATATACTCGGAGGCACGCAGAAACGGGTCGGCGGACGGCTTGCCGTTCACCAGCAGTATCGGAATCGTATCGCGCACGTTGATGATGATCGTGCGCGTATTGTCTTGCTCCATCGCATCGCTGGCGATTCGCACCTGGACAGCATATGTGCCAGCCGAGGGGAAGCGGAGATTGTCGAACTCGACCGCCCGGCGCGACTTCGGATCGATCGAAACGAGGCGTTGGCTGACCGCACGCAGTTGCAGCGCGGCGTCGTCGGCTTTCTCCTTCGCTTTGCCAACCAGCAACTCGACACGCACGCTCGCCTTGCGTTCCACGCCATGATTCTCGACGACGGCGACGAGCGGACAGTCAACACCGGGCGTGACGTAGGTCACCAGGTCGCTGAACTCGACGCTGGCGACCGACAGATTCTCCGCGTCCTTCTTCGGCCCGACATCGATGAAGAATGTCGTCGCCCGTTCGCTGATTTCTTGGTAGGCTTGTTTTTCTTTGCCCTCGACTTCGGGCTTAACGTCGGCGGCACCGGCGACCCAGGTTGTCTTTTGCATATCGGTGAAGAAATAGACCGCCTGCGCGGGGAATCGGCTGCGTGCTTCGTTGATCTTGGTCGCGATCATACCGAGCGCCGCCGCCTGCGACGAATTGCCATGCGTAGGCTTGACGGCTTCGATCTCTCGACTCACCTTGGTTTTATCCTGCGACGCGCCACCGACGAGCCAAACGGGATTTTCCTTGACCAGGAGCACGCTGTAGCCATCGCCAGCGGGATTGTCTTGAATCTTGCGCAAAGCGAACTGCCGGGCAACATCAAACGCGGACTGATTGCCCTCGGCTGCTTGATTCATGCTCAGCGAGCAATCAAGCACGAAGATATGGTGCACGCGCTGAGTCCTGGCATGGCCCGGCCCGAACTGCTCGATGCCGACCGCTTTCCAAACCGCCTTGGCCGCCGGATGCGCCCACAGATCACGCTCGGCCCAATCCATGACGGCGGCCATCGCGAAGAGACATGCCGCGATGATCGCCATGCGCGTCAGCAGTAGCAGCAGTTGCTCGACGCGCATACGTTTGCGTGTCTGTTTCTGAGCGGCCAGGAGGAACCGCATCGCCGCCCACGGCATGATCTTGTAACGGCGCTTATTGATGAGGTGAATCACCACGGGAATAGCGATCGCCCCAACACCAACGCCGAGCGTAGCTTGCCAAAGGCCGAAGAATGCGAAAAGCATGAAATTAGTCCGTAGTCCGTGGTGCTTGGTCCGTAGCAGGCGTCGCTTGGGCCGATTTCGATGTTATCCTGTTTCCGATCGAACGCAAATAAGCGTTTAGCATCGGGGAAAGACTATCTACGAGCGGTTTGAGTAAAGCGATCCGCTCAGGATTCAGGAGGCTCCGTTTGTAAGCGCGTCGGAGCCAATGACGAGTTTCGTAGAGCGATCCTCGAGCAATACGAACGAATCGTCGATTGTCTACGAAACTGCCCAGGCCGGTCCCTTCGGCGATATTCGCGCCGATACTGTCAGCTGATCGAATCATTTGCTTCCCCACCGTGTCCCTCGCCAAGATTGGCCATTGCTGCACAACGGTCCAAATCTCATCCGCCAATCGCTCGGCCAATTGATATACTCGCAAATTCTCGAAATTTGTCCGCGCCATTGTCGTCACTCCGGTTCTTTTTTTAACCCCCAAATACCAAACACCACGAATTTCATTCCCGTATTTTGCCAAGCACTAAGTACCACGGACTACCGTGCACGCTTCGCCCGATGCGCCATATAAGACGACATCGCCACCGAAAGTGGCGTATCCGTCCGCAATTGCACGTAGTCCACATTCTGGTCGCGGCAGCCTCGGCGGAGATCTTTCAAAAAGCCCTCGATTTGTGCAAGGTAGCCCTCGCGCAGCGCACGCGGGTCGGTCAGGAGATCGGGATAGGCCTCCATGCCGCGGAACAGCGTCGATTCTTGGAACGGAAACGTCAACTCTTCGCCGTCGAGCACGTTCCACAACACGACCTCGTGCCGTTTGTGGCGTAGGTGCTTCAGCCCCGCCAGGATCGGGTCGAGATCCTCGAACATGTCGCTGATGAGGAAGATGATCGCCCGGCGCTTGACGCGCTCGGCCATGTCGTGAAACAGCGGCGCCATGTTCGACTTCTGCCCGCCGACGCCCTGGTTCATGATGTGAACCATTTCCTTCAACTGCGACATCTGGCTCGACGGCTTGATGAAATGCCGAACCGCCGAATCGAACGTGACAAACCCGACGGCGTCCGATTGGCTGAGCACGAGATACGCCAACGCCGCGGCCGACATGCAGGCGTAATCGTATTTCGACATGCCGTCGATGGAGCCATACTTCATCGATTCGCTCAGGTCGAGCATGATCCAGCAAACGAGGTTGGTTTCCTCTTCGTACTGCTTGAGAAAAAACCGCCCCGTTCGGCCCCAAACCTTCCAGTCGATGTGCTTGATGTCATCGCCAGCGACATATTCGCGATGCTGTGCGAACTCGACGGAAAACCCGTGATACGGGCTTTTGTGCTGCCCGGAGAGGTAGCCCTCGACGATGAGCCGAGCCTTGAGTTCAAGGCTACGAACTTTCGCCAGAGTGCGCGGGTCCAAGTATTTGCGAGGGTCGTCGGCCATGGGTAGTAGTGGCTAGTGGTTAGTGGTTAGTGGTTAGTGAAATTCGTTTAGCGTTCGCGTGTTCTTTGCGGTGGCAAAATATTTTGCCGCGATTAACGCATTCTCAGGCATCCTCATTTTCTCGAATGTCGTTGTCGATTTCGTCGGTCGCAGAATCGGCATAATTCCACGCCGAACCCAGATCGCTTTGGGCGAGCGATGGAAACATCTGCAGGAGACGTTCATCACCCGATCCTTTGCGGCGCCACGCGACAAGGTTCTACACCGGAATGCGCGTCGCACGAACGCAAGCGCTGCCGCCGCACACGCCGGGCGTCTTACCGATGGGCACTTCGACTGAGCCCGGAGCCGTGGAGAATTTGATTACCATTATTTCAGCCTATTGATCCGGCAGTCCGGCAGGGCCTTTTGAAGCTCTGCCACGCCCGCGCCCGTCACTTTCGTATAGGTTAGGTCCAGCGTGTGCAGGCTCTTGAGTCCGGCCAGCTCCTTCAGACCCGCGTCCGTCACTTGCGTACCGCTTAGGTCCAGCGTGTGCAGGCTCTTGAGGCCGGCCAGCTCCTTCAGACCCGCGTCCGTCACTTGCGTACCGCTTAGGTCCAGCGTGTGCAGGCTCTTGAGGCCGGCCAGCTCCTTCAGACCCGCGTCCGTCACT
>CAMAUE010000169.1 GCA_945861245.1 Singulisphaera sp. GP187 | reverse complement strand
AAGGGGCGTCACGCCTTCCTCAAGGTATTCCAGGTTACGGTTGACCACGCCGAGTTTGGCTTCCGCCGTGACCTTGTTTTTGGTCTTCAGGCTTTTCTTGTAGAGCTTGCCAGCGTAGCGGAAGCCGAACTTGAAGATGCCTCGTTCTTCGATTAGCCAAGCAGCCATGAGCGTTCCTCGGTAGCAAATCCCAGGGGGCAACGTCTACCCCTCATTGTAGCCACATTGCTACCAATCTGCTACCAAAACGCCACAAGGGACTTGAGGCGTTTGCCGCAAGTCCCTTGTTTAATTTGACTTAAAACTTTTCAAATAAGCTGGGGTACTAGGATTCGAACCTAGACAAGCAGATTCAGAGACTGCTGTGCTACCGTTACACTATACCCCAATTCAAAATCATGATACCGTAGTGGCGGAAAAATACAAGACACCCTGGAAACGACGCAACCCAGAAGTGATTGACACTTCTGGGTTGCCTTCGGTTCTGCTCAATATTCTATGCATTGCCCGCGAACAGAGTGTTGATCGGGCGGCCGTTTTGGCCGGCGATGGCGAACGGGCGGCCGATGGCGTCACGTACTTGCGTGCTGGGGTCGATGCCAAGGCCGCGGTAGATCGTGGCGAAGACGTCGCCGATGTTGACGCGATCGCGGGCCACGTCCATGCCGTCTTGATCGGTGGCGCCGAACGCCTGGCCGCCGCGAATCGCTCCGCCGCCGACGACGACTGACCAGCAGCGTGCCCAATGGTCGCGGCCATTGTTCTGATTAATACGCGGCGTACGGCCGAACTCGCCCATCCAGACAACGACGGTGTTTTGGAGCATACCACGATCGGCGAGATCGCGGACCAGGCTGCCCATGGCCTTGTCGACCGTCGGCTGCAAGCGTTGCGAATGGGCGTCGAACGTCTGGTTGTGCGTGTCCCAACCGCCAAGCTGAATCTCAACTGCCGAGACGCCTGATTCAACAAGTCGGCGAGCCATGATGGCGGCACGGCCGAAGTTGCTGGCGCCCATGCCAGCGGCGCCGTATTCTTCCATTAGCTTCGGGTTTTCGCCCTTCAGATCGAAGACTTTGCCTTCCTTAGAAGCGACGAGGCTGAAGCCCTTGTAGTAGATGTCGCGATGTGCCTTGGACGCATCGGAGAACTTCGCACGTTCCCGCAGGCGGGCGGCACGCTCGGCTTCGGTGCCGGTCGGCATATTTGCGGCCAAGTGTGGCACGCGGCCGTACATGAATTGGTCTTCGAGTTCATAGAAGAGGCGCTGGCGACGACGAACGCGATCTTCGAGGTCTGTGCTGCCCGAAGCGCCCAGCGATCCGGGAGCGCGGATGTTTTCCGGCGGCGTGCCCGGATTCTGCACGGTGAACGGCGAATAGTTCATGCCGAGGAAGCCCGGTCCGCCGGCGTTGCCGCCGACGGCGATATAACCTGGCAGCGAGATGTCTTGATAGCCTGGGAGCTTGGGGGCTTCGTGCGCCGCGACTGCACCGAGCGACGGAAACGCGATGGCGGGGTTCGGCGTGTACGACGAATGCATCAGCTGCGTGCCGCGATTGTGATCGCCTTCGGTCGTCGATAGAGAACGGACGATGGCGAGATGCCGCATCTGTACGGCAATTCGCGGCAGATGTTCGGAAATCTGCACGCCCTGGCCGGTGGTGTTGATGGTTCGGAACGGGCCGCCCGTGGGGCGACCAGGTTTCAAATCCCAAAGGTCCATGGCCGCGGGGCCGCCGGACATCCACAGGATGATGACGCTCTTGTTGGCGCGTCGCAACGTCTGAGCGTTGGCCTGGATGTTTCGGATGAACTCCATGCCTGGAACTGCCAGAGCGGAAGCTGCCGCAACATGACTGAGGAAATGTCGCCGATTCATCGTCATCGAAACACCCGCTTTCGTGGAAAGAGCCCATCCAGTGCACGGTCTCGGATTAAATGTTAGTTTTGCCGGTTTTGCCTGTGTTGTCAATAGGTTAGCATAAGTTTGCCTGCCTCAGATGGTACTTTGACGAAATGGCACGGAAAAAGTTCCGAAAAAATGAAAAAACGAACTGAAACCCCGCGTGAGGTGAATTGCGAACTCGAGGCAAGCCCCACCCTGAGCGCAGCGATTAGTACCGGTTGGCCGAGCGGTTTCGCACTTTCCCGGCCTTTTTCGGGGGTGTTGGCCACGAAGCTGGGGGAGAGAGCCTTCCGCAAAGGCGTAAAGAATCACCTAAGAAATCGGGTCGGAACTGCACGACCCGACATGCTGCCAACGCCCACTCTCGTCGGCCTCGCCGAATGTGCCGTTCAATTGATTTCACGAGCAACGGTGTTTTGTCACAGCAATTCCTGGATCGGTCGGCCTTCGTTCAGGATTGGGATCGGGCGTTGGCCGGCGTCAATGAACTCATGGCGGTAGTTGATGCCGAGGAACTGGTACATCGTTGCCAACACGTCCTGCGGGCTTGCGGGGCGCGACGTCGGGTACTCGGCTCGTGCGTCGGTTGTGCCGATCATTTGGCCCATCCGCAATCCACCGCCGGCGAACACCACCGAGTTGGCACCTGGCCAATGATCGCGACCTGACGTTGGGTTGATTCGCGGCGTGCGGCCAAACTCGCCGTAGGTCATCACCAACACATTGCGATCCATGCTCCGCTCGTTCAGGTCCTCGACGAGTGCCGCCACTGCACGATCATAGCGAGGCAGCAGGCGGTTTTTCAGTTCGTTGAAGTTGTTGTTGTGCGTATCCCACCCGCCCATGTTGACGGTGACAAACGTTACGCCCGATTCCACCAGCCGACGCGCTAGCAACGCACTTTGGCCCCACGAATCACGGCCATAACGATCACGCACGCGCGGATCTTCACGCCGAATGTCGAACGCATTGCGGCAATCGGGGCTGGTCACGATCTCGAATGCATCTTGATAGAAGCGATCATATCCTTCGAGCGTGCCATCGCGATCGACGTCACGACGCAGCGTGTCGATGCCTTGCAGCAGATCGCGGCGATTGCGGAAGCGCGTCATGTCGATGTTCGGCGAGAGGCGCAGATCGCGCACGTTGAAATCCGGGCTGTTCGGATCGCTGCCCGGCGTGAATGGGTTGTATGCCGCTCCAAGGTACGCCGACCCCGAATGTCCCGGCACGCTCGGCACGCAGACATAGGACGGCACGCGCGGCTGATTCGAGCCACGCATCCGCGCGACGACGGAGCCGGCCGCCGGGTTGAGGTTATCGTTGATTTCGATCGTCGGCACGTAACCGGTGAGCATCCAGTGCGACCCCATGCCGTGGCCGGGGTTCGTGTGGGTGACGGAACGCACGACGCTGATCTTGTCCATGATCCGAGCTTCGTGCGGCAGATGTTCGCTGATGCGCGTGCCGGGCACGTTCGTGGAGATTTCTTGAAATTCGCCGCGAAACTCGGCGGGAGCGTTTGGCTTGAGGTCATACATGTCGATATGGCTGGCCCCGCCGCCGAGCCAAATGAGGATGACGGCGGTATCGCGTGTCGCTTCGCCGCGCTGGCTCGCCGCCGCCTTGAGGCGAAGATGGTCGGCCAGAGTCAACCCGCCGAGGGCGAGAAAGCCGGCCTTGATGAAGCCGCGACGTGAGACGCCATCGCAGGAGGGATATTCGGAACCGTGAATATTGAGCATGGAAAACCCTTTGAGGTAGGATTCGTTTAGTTTACATCATGCGTGAGATATGGGCAAGGCGATTCGCGTGTTGAGCGGCACCAATTCGCGTTCGCCAAAGGCGATCGGCTAAACGAATCACCCAAACCGAACGCCATGGATCGGCGGCAGGTGCTCTGCGACGCATTGCCAATCATCACCCTGATTCTCGGAAACGTAGAGCGAGCCTGTCGTCGAACCGAACGCGAGCGTTGTGCCGACGGCATCGATGTCGAGTGCATGGCGATAGACGATGTCGTAGGCGTGTTCTTGGGGCAGGCCGGCGCGAAGCGTCTCGACCGACTTCCCGCCGTCACGGGTGCGCGTCACCACGAGCTTGCCATCGACAGGGATTCGACGTTCGTCCTTGATGGCCGGGATGAACCATGCCGTCAGCGGATCAGCCGGATGGACAGCCACCGCGAAACCGAACGGCGACGGCAGCACGTTAGTCAGTTCATGCCAGGACTTCGCGCAGTCCGTTGTGCGAAAGATACCGTTGTGATGCTGAGCCCAGAGGTGATCGGGATTGCCTCGACATTGCACAACGCGATGCGGGTCCTGGATCGACGGATCGCCCATGCGTTCGGGCGGCATGAACTCGGCCCGCATGCCGTCGGCCTGGCAGTCCCACGTCGCCCCGCCGTCGCGCGTGACCCAGACACCGCCGCAGGATACGCCAACGGTGATATGTTTCGGATTCGCCGGATGCACGCAGATCGAGTGGATGCCGGGTAGGTCCGCGCCGCCGCCGAACCAGTTCTTGCGCAGCGGGTGATCCCAAAGGCTCTGCACGAAGTTCCACGAGTCGCCGCCGTCGGTGGAATGAAACAATCCGCCAGGGATCGTGCCGCACCAAAGCACGCCAGGTTCGGAAGCATGGCCTGGTTCGAGCGCCCAGATTTTCGTGACTTTCCAGGGCAATGGTTTGCCGAACCCATCGACGCTGACGATGTCGTCGGGCTGTTTGGGAAAAGCGGGAGCGGGCCGTTCTTCCCAGGTGGCACCGTCGTCGCGCGACCGATGCAATTTGACGCCGAAATGGCCAAGGTCCAGCGCAACATGCAGCGACCCGTCGCGCGGATCGGGCGTGACGATCGACATGTTATCGCCAAGAAAATGAGCGGATGCGATCTTCCAACTCGCACCCTGGCGCGTGACCTGGAATACGCCTTTGCGGGTGGCGATGTGAAGCGTGGTCGGCATACAGAAACCTCAATGGTGTTGCCGCTTGCGGCTTAGCGCTCACGTGGCGCCATGCGGCGATTCAGAATGTTCAGCGCGATCCGCCCGACAGCGCCTGCATCACGAACAACTCGCTACTGGGCCGAAGCGCATCGGACAGTTTCACGCGATCATTGATCGGCTCGTTATCGACAAAGATTACCATATGAGGCCGCAACGCGTCTTGCTCATCCAGCACATAGCTGCGTGATCGGGGATGCGCGCGAAAATAAGCGTCAAGGGCGGCGCGCACCGTATCGCCGTCCACGTGAGCCGGCGGACACGCGAGATGACGCTGCACATTCGGTGTGAAGACGATGCGGGGCATTGACGGCGCAATCTATTTCGTTTTTGTACCGCGGCCCGGCTTCTGTTGCCGTTCCTGCGTTTTGCGGCCCGGCCGATACCCTTGCTTCGGCATGGCGTGGACGTAGTCGCCGCGGATGGCGTCGTTGGCGTGGTCGCGGCGAGCGTCCAGCGCTTCGCGCGGCGGTTGGGCGGGGATCAGGGCGTCGCAGCCGTTGCCGATGAGGTCGCTGCGACCGGCTTCGAGTAGGGCCTTGCGGACCTCGAAATAATTCTCCGGCTTGAAGAATTGCAACAGTGCTCGTTGCATCTTGCGATCGTTGAGATTGCGGGCGACGAACACCTCTTGCCCGGTGATCGGATCGATGTTGGTGTAGTACATGCACGTCGCAATATCGAATGGAGCCGGAATAAAATCCTGTACCTGATCGGGGCGATAGCCGTTGCGTTTGAGGAACAACGCGAGGTCGATCATCGCATGCAAATCGCTGCCGGGATGGCTGGCGATGTAGTACGGCACGATGTATTGCTTCGGTTTGTCGGCGCGTTCAGAGGCCTTTTTGAATTCGCTCGCGAAACCTTCAAAGTTCACGTTGCGCGGCTTTTTCATCAGATCGAGCACGTGTGGATCGGTGTGCTCCGGCGCAACCTTCAAATGCCCGCCGACGTGATGAGCCGCCAGTTCGGTGAGATATTCCGGCGACAGTTGGGCGATGTCCATGCGGATGCCGGAGGCGACGAGCACTTTGCGGATGCCGGGTTCGGAGCGAGCACGCTTCATCAGGTCGATGAGCGGGCCGTGATCGGTGCCGAGCAGCTTGCAGATGGTAGGATGCACGCAGGCGAGGCGTTTGCACTTCGCTTCGACTTCGGGCCGCGTGCAGCGCATCTTGTACATGTTCGCGGTTGGGCCGCCGATATCGCTGATGATGCCTTTGAACTCGGGGTCCTCGCCCATGCGGCGAACTTCGTTGAGGACCGATTCCTCCGAGCGCCACTGGATCGTGCGGCCTTGATGCGTCGTAATCGAGCAGAACGTGCAGCCGCCGAAACAGCCGCGCATGATGGTGACCGAGTCCTTGATCATTTCGAACGCCGGGATTTTTTCGCGATACGACGGATGCGGCTTGCGTGTGTAGGGCAGATCGTAGATGGCGTCCATCGCGGCTTCGCCGATCGGCAGCGGCGGCGGCGTGACGACGATCGCCTGGCGGTCGTGAAACTGCACCAGCGTCTTGGCGTTGAACGGGCTGGTGTTGACGTGGATGAGGCGCGTGGCCTCGGCGAATTTTCGTTTGTCGGCTTTCACCTCATCATACGATGGTAGTTCGATTGCCGCTTGCGGCTTAGCGCTCGCAGCGGAGCGCCACTCGATCTCGCGGTTTTCTGCGAGCGCTAAGCCGCAAGCAGCAGGAGTTTCCCTCGCGCCCATCACGTAGGCCAAGCCGCGCATGTCGCGCAGGTCCTTCACGCTCTGCCCGGCGGCGAGGCGCCGCGCGATTTCGACGATGGCGTGCTCGCCCATGCCGTAGACGATAAGGTCGGCCTTGGCGTCGAGCAGGATCGAGCGTTTGACGGTGTCGGACCAGTAGTCGTAATGGGCGAGCCGACGCAGAGACGCTTCGACGCCGCCGGCAATGATGGGCACGCCGGCGAAGGCTTCGCGGGCGCGCTGACAGTACGAGAGTGTCGCGCGGTCGGGGCGGAGGCCGATCTTGCCGCCGGGCGAATAGGCGTCGTCGTTGCGGACTTTCTTGTTCGCCGTGTAGTGATTAATCATCGAGTCCATGTTGCCCGCGCTGATCCCGAAGAACAGACGCGGACGCCCGAACTGACGCCAAGGTTCGCACGTATGCCAATCAGGTTGGCTGAGCATGGCGACGCGGAAGCCGGCCTGTTCGAGCACGCGATGCAGGATCGCCATCGCAAAGCTGGGATGATCGATGTAGCCGTCGCCGGTGACGAATACGACATCGACATAGTCCCAGCCACGGGCTTTCATCTCTGCAGCAGTCGTTGGCGCGAACTCGCCGACGGCGTGCGGCATCGCCGAGGCGAGCGGCAGCGACAGTCGGCGGGAGTCGGTTGACATCATGAAAAATCCGCGAGAAAAAGATACCAGCCCAGAGACGAGGTACTCGGAACCGCTGGGCGCATCCAGACCGGATCCCAAGGGTTCGGAGCGCTCACCCTTGGGCTTGAGGCTATCCTATTATACCGTAGAATCGTGCCGCATTATCATGAAACAGCTTGCGCTGGTTCTCCTCGGTGCGAGTGCGGACGATACTGCGCAGCGCTTCGACCCATTGGCTGAACGTTGCCTTCAGCGTGCAAACAGGCCAATCGCCGGCGAACATGACGCGGTCGGGGCCGAACGTGTCGAGCGTGTGATTGATGACCGGTGCGAGATCGGCGGCGGTCCAGCGTTCGCGGGCTTGCACGACGATACCGGAGACTTTGCAGACGACGTTGCGCTGGCGAGCGAGACGTTCCATGTCGCGTTGCCATTGCGTGCGGTTTTTGGCGTAGACCGGGCCGTTGCCACAGTGATCGAGAATGAAGCGCGTATTCGGGCATGCTTCGGTGAGCTTGACGGCATCGCCGACTTCGGTCGGGCGCATGCACAGGTCGAAGCTCAGGCCAGCGTCGCCGAGTTGTTGCACGCCGCGCACAAACGCCGGCGTCAGGCAGAAGCCGGGCTTGGCGGAATCGGAGTGCAGCACCTGGCGAACGCCTTTGAGGAAGCGATTGCCGCGGAATCGGCCGATGTACTTGTCGAACCCCGCTTCCGCCGGGCGACCGCCGATCACTGCAGCCGCGAGCGGTGTGTTGGCTTGCCTGCAAAGGTCGAGCACGAAGTCGGCCTCCGCGTTAAGATCGCGGGCATCGACATCGACCTCCATGTAGATGCCCTTCACGACGTTCAACCCCTCGACCGCCGTCTGGTAGTCCTTAATGACGAAACTGCGCGCCAACGGCGAATCCTTCTGAACCCACGGCAGGCGCAAACGCGTCAAGTCCCACAGATGCACGTGCGTGTCGATGATGCGCGGCATCGGCCTTTCCGGCTGCGCGGCTTTGCTATCACCGTCGGCAACGCACGTTCCGGTGGCGGCAATCGCTGCGGTCTCAAGAAATCCTCGGCGGTCCATGGCATCTCCCAATTTAGGTAAGCCCAGGGGTGAGGTACTCCGAACCTCTGGGATCCCAAAGGTTCGGAGTACCTCACCCTTGGGCTTACGTTCATTGTCAGTTTACATCATTCAACGACGAAAGCCCAGAGACTTCTGTCCCTGGGCTTTCGCAGTGAGCGATTGCAGAACCTGGGGTTTGCACGAATTATCGGCCCGAGCCGTACCAGTAGCTTGGAGCTTGTTGATACTGCGGCCAACCCATTTGTGGTGCGTAGGCGGGATGGTAGTAGCTCGGGTTGTGCATTGGATAGCCGCCCTGCTGAAAGTTCGCCTGGGTGACAGGCGATGGCACCTGCTGATACATCGTGTTTGGCCCAATCGGGACAGGAATCGGCGGAATGTACGGGCCGGGCTGATTGCGGATATCGGGCAACTGCATCGGCACGCCCGGGCCGGGGTGATAGTAGGGGTTCGGCACGCCTGGACCGGTTTGGATCGGCATCGCGGGCATGTCCGACGCGAAGCCCATCGGTGGTCCGTAGTAGCCGTACATGCCGGGATTCATCCCCATGCCCATCATCCGCGGCGGCGCGCTGCACCCGCCTATGCTTGCGAAGGGCGGAACGCCGAACTGCATCGGCAGGCAACCAGCCGCCACGCCGCATGGGGCAGGGCAGGCGCCGTCGCATACCAGATTGCCCCAGCATATCGGCGTGAAGGCGTTGTAGGGCCTCACCGATATCTGGGTGGTGTAGCGGTTGTGTCGATTCCAAAGGGAGAAGGGATTGTGGGGACTGAACAATCCCCCACCGAATGCGTTGACTTCACCCGTGAAAAGGGTGAGTGCACACAAAGCGAAAACGCTCAGGGTGAATATTTTCCGTTTCATCACGGGAGTAGCCTCCATCCGTGTCATCTGAAAAAATGCCGTCAGGGCGGAATTCTGCGGGCAACGGAATCATCGTCCAGAATGGAATAACGAGTTGCGATAGACTGACGCGCAGAATCGGAATGTCAAACGAAGTGTTAAGTGTAAACCGCAAAGAGCGCATGACCATTGCGGTCGATCCAGCAAGGAATAGCGGCAGGAAAAAATAGCGAAGCCGTGAAATATCACTAAAGTTTGCGGGAAACCCTGACTCCTGATCCGTCAATTCTTCCCCAAATAGTTCGGCACCGCGTCAAGATCGAGTGGCGCCCACATCTGCTTGTGCCATTTTTCAACGGCGATGGCGGCCATGGCGGCGTTATCGGTGCAGAGCGTCATCGGCGGAATGAACAGTTCGACCTTCTCACGCTGGGCCATCGCTTCGAGCGCTGCCCGCAAGACACGGTTGGCCGACACCCCGCCGCCGATCGCGAGACGCTTCAACCCGATCTGGCGCAACGCTTGTCGAGCCTTGGCGACGAGCACGTCAACGACGGCTTGCTGAAAACTCGCCGCCAGGTCCGCTCGCGATTTGCCAGGAGTCGGCGGGGAGCCTTTGGTCTTGCCGACGCCGTGGATCGCATAGAGGACGGCCGTCTTTAAGCCGCTGAAACTGAAGGCGAGACGCTCGTCCTTCAAGAACGAGCGCGGGAAGGCATGCGCCTTCGGATCGCCGGCGCCGGCTTCGCGTTCCAGCGCCGGCCCGCCGGGAAAACCGAGTCCCAGGATCGTGGCGACTTTATCAAACGCTTCACCGGCGGCATCGTCGATTGTGCCGCCGAGCAGGTCGAAATCGAGCGCGGTTTTGCAATGAAACAAACTCGTGTGCCCGCCGCTTACGACCAGGCCGACGCACGGGAAGATGTCGCGTCCCGCTGCCATGCGTGCGGCATAAATGTGCGCTTCGATATGATTCGCGCTGAGCAACGGCACGTCGAGCGTCAACGCCAACATCTTCGCCGCGCTGACGCCAACCAACAACGCCCCGACCAAGCCCGGCGAGTTCAGCACGACGACCGCGCCGATGTCTGCCAGCTTCAGATTCGCCTGGCGCAGCGCTTCGTCCATCGTCGGTAGAAGCCGTTGCATATGGGCACGGGCGGCGACCTCGGGCACGACGCCGTGAAAGCGCGCGTGTAAGTCGGTCTGCGAGGCGACGACGTTGGCGCGGATCGTTAGATCGTCCGTAAATATTGCGATTGACGTTTCATCACACGACGATTCGATGGCGATAAAATTCGTGCTCATGGTAATGATTGTAGGCAGTGTTGATTCAATGTAGCACGACGCCCTCAAAAGTCAGAGGGCCTCGTTCCCACGCTCTGCGTGGGAACGCCAGCCCGGACGATCCGCGTCACGGAATCATATGGAGGCGACTTTATTTGGGTGCATTCGCGACGCAGAGCGTCCTGGCGTGTGTTCCCACGCAGAGCGTGGGAACAAGGACTTCTGTCGGCGCGGGGCCAGATGAGAAGTTCGCGAAGATTCGATGGATTTTCGCAGTTGTGCTTGACGGCGGGCGGTCGATACGACAGGATAAGGGAAAGGATTTGTTTGATTCTCACGAGCACGCAACGATGCCAGATTCAAGTGAGTACATCCGCCAAGCTGCCGCCCTTCCATTTCGACGTGGGCGCGTATGCCTCATCACCTCACGCAATGGCCGACGCTGGATCATTCCCAAAGGATGGATCGAGCAGGGACAAACGGCAGGCGAATCCGCCCTGCAAGAAGCCTGGGAAGAAGCGGGCCTGACGGGCTCCCTCGAAAGCGAACCAATCGGCAGCTATCTCTACGAAAAAGACGGCCGAACCTATCACGTTGTTGTCTTCGTCATGAACGTCACCTCGGTGGCTCAGGATTGGCCGGAGCGAGAAATCCGCCAACGAAGTTGGGTAAGCCCGACCGGATTCTTCGACCGCATCGACGACGCCGGTCTAGTGGAGCTCGTCCGCTTTACGGTGCTTCAACAGGCCGATGAACACGCGACGCTTGAGGCGTCTTGATCTGCAAAACTGTCAGAGCCGCGCACGCAGTAAGCAGTCCCTTCCGACTGCTAATTGCGTGCGCTGCTCTTCAAATTTCGCAAGCGAGAACCCGTGTTAGAATTGGTTCGCGTTCATGTCGATCTCGAGTTCGAGTTCGTTGATAATATCCTCATCGCCGAAAGCGAACATCGTTCCCCAAATGTGAAGCTTGGCTTTGTCAGGTATCGTCACGTGGGGGCATTGCAGATTCATATGCGAGGTGACCCAGACCTTGCCTTGCCATTCCGATCCCATCGGGCCGACTTTCGGCACTTCGTTCACATATTCCCACGCCAACGGCTTGCGTGAGATCATAAAACCGCTCGCAATTTCGCCGTCATAACGATCCGAACGACAATGGAACCCGTGTTGCGAGATCACCGTGTAAGTCTGTTTAAGGTCGCGATACGTAGCCGAATCGGAACTGACCCAATAACTCGACGCAATCATTAGGGTGCAAACGAAAAATCCACCCAATGTTAAACTGAGCGACTTGAACGCCATCAGGAAATTCCTCTAAGCAGGCAGGATTTCGAGTTCTACTCGAATATCAACGAAAGCAGCACTCGATGCATTCGCAAAAGTGCCGCCGAAGGTAGGTGCAGGTATTGTACCAGCAATTCCCGGTGGTGGCGGGCGGGGAAGCCCAATCTTCCTAATTTATCGAACGGCGACGCAACGGCGTGGTCCAACGTGGGCCAACCGTTGCTTTGCGGAGCCAATAATGGCCGTAATGGACTCCTCCACGCCCGCCAACCTG
>CAMAUE010000168.1 GCA_945861245.1 Singulisphaera sp. GP187 | reverse complement strand
CGATAGTAATTCATGTCGCGCGGCGCCTGCTTTTGGCCGGTCTGTTCGACCAGGGCCGACACCTTGCAATACACGTTCGGATGTTTTGCGGCGGCCTCCATCCCATCACGCCATTTGCGCGGCGGTTCCTTGCCGTCAATTCGCAGGTTCGCGGCGTGGTTGATGACGATTCGCAACTTCGGCAATTTCGCCGCGAGGAGAGCGACATCCGTCGGCATGTCCGGGCCGCCGTTCACGTCCAGCGTGAGGCTGAGTTCTACCAACAATTTCAGGCGTTCGACGAGATTCCCCTTCATCCCGGTTTTCAGTTCGTTGTGCGAGATGCGGATGCCGCGATAAAGCGGATTGCCTGCAAAGCGCCGAAGGTGCTTTGCGAAATCGTCCGACGCCGGGTCGAGGTGACCGATGATGCCGACGATGAAGGGCTCCTTGGCGGCGAGATCGAGAAGCCATTGATTGTCCTCAACCCACGGACTGGCCTCGACAACGATGGTTCCGACGACGCCAAATGGCTTGGACAGTTGCTTGAATTCGCCGGGCAGAACTGGGCGGTAAAGCCGCTTGTCGTTCTTGCCTGGCCAGGGCACCCCTTGCGGACGCGTCGGGTCGTAGAAATGGACGTGGGTATCGAGGATTGCAAGCCTCGACTTTTCTTGCGCTGATGCGCTCGTCGCCAACAAGAGGCTCAGGCCCATGGCCAGGAAAGTCGGTATTTGCATCACAATTCTCCCACACTTGGCTTTGATACAATGGCGACGCGGACGACAAACCTGGCCACAGCCGACCAAACGTCAGGGCCGATTCACTTCTTGCAGCGCTGTAATCTCATCCTCGGCCAAAGCTCTTTGGTACAGGCGCACCTCGCGAATACGACCGTTGAAGTAGTCGTGCTCGCCAAAGCCGATCTTCAGCGGTTGCGTCACTGTCAGGTCATAGTCATTCGCGTTGAATGGCTGCGATTTCGACACCAGGCGTCCATTCACATAGAGCCGCAGTTCGCCGGCATGTCGCAGGGCAACCAGGTGTTGCCAACCGGGGCCCAAATCTTTGTCATACGAAATACATTGCCCGGCTCGCACAGAATGGACGCTGCCGCGAATGCCGGCCGGAGCGTCTTGCAACGAACTGGTGCAACTGCCAATGCTGGCGAACATCTGTCCCTGGAAAACAGTTAGGCTGGTGACGCGCGTCCAATTGTTGATTTCTTCTCGAATCGGCGCAGTGGCAGGACCTGGCTCCCAACCCGGCGGCGAGAAGAATTTCCGCAACGAGGTCCAGCCGGATTTTCCGTCGTAGCGTGAGACCTCGCCACGGGGAATAGCACCCGCATAGAGCTTGCCATTGTAAACGGTCAATGCGTTGATTTCCGTTCCGTCGCCCAATCGACCCCGATCGGTCCATTTCTCACCCCCTTCATACTCAACCACGCGAGCTTCCGGCCACATCCCTGCGATCAACTTGCCGCGAAAGACAGCCAAGGAGTGGACTTGCAAGAAGGGCGTGAGGTCAGGCGGCGTATCGCCAAGCGGCGTTCCTGCAAACTCCCATTGCCGACCATCGAAAGCGAATACGTTGGGGTAGCCGACATAGAGTTTCCCGTCGTGCACAGCCATCGCGTGTGGATAAAGACTCCCGGGCGGCTCAGGCGGAAAGCTCCCCGCGACACTCCACTTCGTTCCCCCCTCGTAGACAAAAATCTGATACGGCCGACCGGTCCATTGTTTTTCTCCGGGCGGCGGTAGCCCGCGATCTCCTCCCGCATAGAGCCTCCCGCCGTAGGTCGCCAAGCAATTGATCCGGAGCATCTGCCCTGGCTGGCCGCAGTCGGTCCATGTCGTGCCGCCTTCATAGCGATAGACACGACTTGGATCGTACTTACCTGAGAATACACGGGTCCAATCGTAAGTGGACGTGCCCGCGTACAATCGGCCTTGGTGGACAATCAACGCCATGACGCCGGTCGTCTTGCCTTGTCCTACGCGTCCGCAATCGGTCCATTCTTTTCCGCCGGCGTAGCGATAGACGTGACACCAGCCCGATTCGTCCTGTGCGTCGATGGTGGCGGCATAAAGATGGCCGTCGTAGACGGTGAGTGAGTTGCTCACATAGTTGCTTGTGGGGCTGGGCCGACCGCAATCCTGCCACTCCCCGAGCTTGGCATTATCGATGCCGAAGCAAACGTGCCGATCATCACCAGATGACTGGTAACCCCCGGCACTGGAGTTGAGATTGAGCGTCACTCCTCTGCGCAGGTCCGGGTCGTACCAATTCAACACATCGCCCCAGGCGTCATCGACAATCTTGTCTGTATGAATCCAGGTCGAGATGGTGAAATCCCCGCGGCCAAGCTGGAGCGAATCGCGGGCGGGCACTTCGATATACGCACCCCGTCCATCAAACGAACCGGTTTGCAAGTCCACGCCGTGGTTGGTTCCGTGATGCTCGTGCCCCGAGTGATCGCGACAATCGCCCTGCAATTTCCAGTATCCGACCAGCCCACGGTGGAGTTCCACCGAAGGTGCTATCTGCCCGCGAGGCGGTTCCGCCGGGCGACGAGTGGCCCAGTACAGGCCTCCGATTCCGAGTATCACCAGCACCACGGAGGCAACGTATCGGAATCTCATAGGGTTCCAAAGGGGAAGTAATTCCGGCTAACGTGCATCCGTACGTGAGGTTGCCTTCGCACTTTCCAAAACGCGGTCACCGTGCAGAATCCTGCCCGACGTGCCCAGGTCAGGCCAAGATTTCACGCACCACGTTCCCTTCCACATCGGTCAGCCGATAATCGCGGCCGTTGTGGCGGAAAGTGAGGCGTTCGTGGTCCAGGCCCAAAAGATGCAGGATCGTGGCGTGGAAGTCGTGGACGTGGACACGGTCTTCGCCAACGGCGATGCCGAACTCGTCGGAGGCGCCATGCACCATGCCCCCCTTCACGCCGCCACCGGCGAGCCAGGACGAAAACACCTGATGATGATGCTCCCGACCGGCGTGATTCACCTGTTCGTGGTACGGCGTGCGGCCAAACTCTGTTGTCCAGACGACGAGAGTGTCGTCGAGCATGCCTCGCTGTTTCAGGTCGCGAATCAGGCCGGCGATCGGCCGATCGACGTTGCGGGCCAGCGCGACGTGATCCCGCATGTTGCCGTGCGAATCCCAATTGTTCGACGAACCGGTGTCGATGAGTTCGATGAATCGCACGCCGCGTTCGGCCAAGCGGCGGGCCACCAGGCACTGCCAGCCGAAGCCGTTCGTCTGTCCGCGACCAAGGCCGTAGAGACGCAGCGTGGCGTCGGTTTCCCCGGAAAGATCGAACGCCTCCGGAGCGGCTCGCTGCATGCCGAAAGCGGTTTCGAACGAGCGGATCCGAGCTTCGAGGGCTACGTCGCGCGGACCGTTCTCCAGATGCCGACGGTTGGCGTCGCCGATGAGTTGCAGTTCCAACTCCTGCAATTCCGACGAAGGCGTTCGCGGGCGGATGTTCGGGATCGGCGTCGGGCCGGGCAAGACGTGCGTTCCCTGGTGGCAGCCGGGCAGAAAGTCGGAGCCCCAGGTTTGTGCGCCTGCGTAGGGCACAGCCGGAGCGATAACCATGAACGAGGGCAGGTTGCGATTCTCCGTGCCCATGCCGTAGCTGACCCAGGCGCCGATGCTGGGCCGGGCGAAGGTCCATGACCCGGTGTGCATGCCGAGCGTGCCTTCGTAGTGATTGGTGTGGTTCGATTCCAGCGAGCGGATGACGCAGATGTCGTCGATGACCTCGCGTACATGCGGAAAGAGATCGCTGACCTCGGTGCCGCTCTGCCCGCCGCGCCGAAAGGTCCAATCGGGGCGTTTCAGGAATCGGCGAAACGTGCCAAGCCGGCCCTGCCAGTTGTCGACGGTGATCGTCTGGCCGTGCCTCGCGAAAAGCTGCGGTTTTGGATCGAAGGTATCGACATGCGAGACTCCGCCAGTCATGTATAGGAAGATGACGCGTTTGGCCCGCGGCGCGAAGTGCGGCTGCCGCGGAGACAGCGGGTCGGGCGATTCCTGCGCCGGCGTCTGTTCGGCCAGCATGCCCGCAAGCGCGATCGACGCAAATCCGCCGGCGGCGTGTTGGAATAACTTGCGGCGCGAGAAAATCTGTTCATTCATTTAATGACCCCAGCCAATGACGGCCTTATTGCACAAATAAGAACTCATTCCGTGCGAGCAGCGTTCGAGCGAATGCTGCCCAACTCTCACGCTCGGCGATTTCCGCAGCCACTCCATTACGCTTGGCTCGATACGCTTTCAAAAATCGGCTGACTTCTTCGTATTCCAGCGGTTGGGGCGTCCGGGCCAACGACATCTCATAGGCAATACGAATCCTTTCGCGTTCCTCTTTCGATTGCGAAAGAACTCGATCAGCAAATGCGAAAGCCTGTTCGTGAACAAACGGGTCGTTCATCAAGAACAGCGCCTGCGTCGGCACCGTCGTCGGGATCCGATGCGGCGTGCTGGCGTTGGTGTCGGCGCCGTCGAACAGGGCGAGGAACGGATGCCGTTTCAACCGTTGCGTCATCAGGTATACGCTGCGGCGATTGGTGTCATAAACAGCCGAGAACGGCGCATGCTGCGTGAAGCCCCACGATGAACTCGGCGGAAACGGATGAGGGCCACCCATGCTGCGATCGAGCTTGCCGCTGATGGCCAACATCGAATCGCGGATCGCTTCCGCATCGAGGCGCCGCAAGGAATAACGTCCCAGCAATAGGTTATTCGGATCCCCGGACAGAAGGGTGGCATCCGCCGAGCCTGAAAGTTGATACGCTCTCGACAAGACGATCATTCGATGCATCGCTTTGATCGACCAGCCGTTTTCTACAAATTTGGATGCCAGATAATCGAGCAGTTCGGGATGCGTAGGCCTGTGTCCGCGAGTGCCGAAATCATTGGGAGTAGCGACGAGACCCGGGCCGAAGTGATGCTGCCAAATGCGGTTGACCATGACACGAGCCGTCAGCGGATTGTCTTTGGAAGCGATCCAATCCGCCAATTCGAGGCGTCCGCTGCCAGCCGGATTTTTCAGAGTTGCGCCGCCAAGGACTTCCAGCCAGCGCCTTGGAGCTTCGTCGCCGAGATCGCGAGGCTCGCCGCGTTTGTGCATTCGGGCGTTTTTCGGCTTTCCCTCGACAACCGCATACGCCACGTCTTGCATCGGGGCCGACTTTACCAACTCCTTGCGGCGGGCTTCCAGTTTCTTGCGTTTTAACCCAGCTTCGGCCAGTGCCGACAGTTCGGCGCGAACATCGACTCCGAATTTTTCCAAAACCCAGCCGACGCCATCAGGGCCGCCCGGGTGGGCATCGCGAACACGCCCGCTGATCCGCACCTTTCCGGTCATCGGGCTAAGCCAGCCAACCGCAACATTTCCGTTCGGTGCCGGATGAACGAACAAAGCCCGCGGCGGAAGTTTCGTCCACACCGCGTGTTCTTCTTTCCCTGCATTCACCAACACCGAGGGCGTGTCGCCGTTGCGCCAAACATTCAGCCCGAGTTTGCCATGGTGATCGCGCAATGCCTCGGGCAGAAGAGTAGGCTGGTTTCGGGTGTCGAAGAACCACCACACCTGCTTGTTGCCATGCGAGTCCGCGTGCGGGTTTCCAGCGAGCAGGTCATCCAGCAGATCCGCAGTCGCGCTCCACTTGCGTCCCGAACCGGCGACTTCGGTTATATCCCATTCGATCTGGGTTGTGTCTGCTCCGTGGTTTTTCAGCGGAGTGATCGAGAGCAACAAAACATCCCCCACGTTCACCTCAATCGGTTCCGTTCCGCCGTCGAACCGTTTGTCCCCGCCGTCGGCGATTTCGCCCGTGGAAAGCACTTTGCGGGCTTTCTGAAATTTGGCCTGGATGGCTCGGCCAATCGTGACGGGGTCGGCGGCGCGTAACTCGGCTTCGAGCGCTGTTACCTTTGCCTGTTGCGGCTTCACAACTTGGTCGGTCGGCGGCACGACGGGAACGAAATCGGCGGGCTTCTTGTTGCTTTCCGAACCGGGGATGGCATAACGGGTGCTGTCAAAAATACCGTACAGCCCGTAGTAATCGCCGCGGAGCACCGGATCGAATTTGTGATCGTGGCAACGGGCACAACCCAAAGACAAGCCAAGAAACGCTTGCCCCATGGTGTCGATCGTATCCTGAATTGTTAGATGAAAATAGTTCTCGGGATCAAAGCCAAATCGCCGGGAGGTGGCGATGAAACCGGTGGCGATCACGCGGTCAGCGTATTTTTCCGGCGGCCCTTTCGCGGCCAAGATGTCCCCAGCCAATTGCTCGCGGATGAACTCGTCGTACGGCTTGTCCGAGTTGAAGGCATCGATTACATAGTTGCGATAGCGATATGCCTGTGGCACCGGAAAATCCGCCGTTTCGCCGGCGGTGTCGGCATAGCGCACAACATCCAGCCAGTGCCGGCCCCAGCGTTCGCCATAGTGTTTCGAAGCGAGCAGACGGTCCACGACTTTGGCGAAAGCGTCCGACGATTTGTCTGCGAGAAACGCCTCCACTTCTTCGGGCGTCGGCGGAAGTCCGATCAGATCAAAGGTGACCCGGCGTATCAGTGTTCGCTTGTCAGCATCCGGCGCGGGCTTGAGTTTTTTCGCTTCAAGTTGATGCAGAAGGAAACGGTCGATGTCGTTCCTCGGCCAAGCGGCATCCAGCACCTTGGGGGGAGTCGGCGACTTCACCGGCTGCAAAGACCAGAACTTACGCTCCTCGGCCGCGATCGGTCCTGTGCGGATCGCCGCTACCTGTGCCGCATCCTTGGGCCATGGGGCACCGGTAAGAATCCATTTCGCAAGGACGGCTACTTCCGGATCGCTCAACTTCATCTTGGGTGGCATGCGCAGATCGTTTCGATGAGACACAGCCTGGATCAGCAGGCTCTTGTCTGCTTGGCCTGGCACAATCGCCGGTCCACCGTCGCCACCTCGAAGGGCAGACTCCCGCGAATCGAGCCGAAGCCCGCCGTTCTGTTTCTTGGGGCCGTGACAATTTTGGCAATGTTTGACAAGCAGAGGACGAACCTGATTCTCGAAAAACGAATCCTCGTCAGCACGCGCATTCGATACGAATACGAGAGCCAGTAAAATGGTTGAAAAGCGTATTGGCTTCATCATGTTATTCCGCAAACAAAGAACGCTTCTTGCGCGACGTCGATCATTTTCCCGTCAAGGAATAGATTACGACCTTTCTTTCGCTATCGTCGGCGGCAGCGAGGAGGCGCCCGTCGGGCGAGATGGAGATCGACGTGATCCAGAAACCACGGTCCACAAATTTGCCGAGGTCGCGGACGAGTTTGCCGTCCTCGAGATGCCAGATCTTCACGAGTTGATCGCGCCCTGCCGAGAAGATATGCTTGCCGTCCGGATGGAAGGCGAGGTCGGTTGCGCCGCGGGAATGGCCCGGCGTCAGTTCGCGAATCTTTTTGCCGGTGGACGGATCGAGCAGCGTCACCTTGCCGGTTGGGCCTTCCAGTTCGAGATTGCCTCGACACATGGCGAGCCATTTGCCATCGGGGGAATACGCGACGGCTGACATCCCCCCATTGATCTCCTTGGTCAGATCCATTTTCATTTTGCCGGTGTCCGCGTCCCAGAAATGAAAGCTGGGCGGAACCACAAGTTTGTTTCGGCCGGGGACGTGTTGCGAGGCTGCCACGGTTTTACCATCGGGCGAAATCGCCAGGCTACGCACCCAGTGTTTGCACTGCCAACGCTGAATCTCCTTGCCTGCGGGGAGATCCCAAACAATGATGACACCTTGATCGTCGCCGGAAACGAGCCGTTTCCCATCGGGCGTTTGCGCCAGGCCTTGCACCCATTCCTTGTGGCCCGCCAGTTCCTTAATCGGTTTCTGCACGATCACTTTCGCTTCGATGGGTGGAGGCAGTTTGGGCAGCTTGTCCACTTTCTCGACCACGCCTTTCAACGGGACGCCATCGTTGAGCACAACTTTGCCCGGTTCGCCAGCATCGCTGAGCGCATCCCAAAGTTTCACGGCTCGATCGTTGCTTGCGGAGATGAGGGTCTTGCCGTCCGGCGTGACGAGGAGCCGATTGATTTCGCCGGTATGTCCGACCAGACGCCGGACCGGATCGGGCGTCTTTCCGCCGGGAGCAGGGAGGTTCCAGATGAGGATGTCACCGCGTTTGTTTCCCACCGCGACCTTGTCGTTGCCGATGAACGCGACGGCAGAAATCACGTCGCTGTTCCATGGCAAGGTGTGGATGACCTTGGTGTCCGCAAACGACGCGGGCTGGGCGGCCGCAAAGGAAACGCCCAGCATGCACCAGACGATCAGTGAAAGAGAATAACGTGACATGGTGGTTCCTATTGGTCCTATTTCGGGACTTCGATTTGGTAAATATCAAACTTCCCTTTACGTTCTCCCACAAAGTAAAGGTGCTTCCCATCAGAAGACCAACAAGGGAAATCGTCGCGCTCGGGATGATTGGTTGCGCGGCGAACGTTGGTTCCGTCCGCGTTCATCACGTAAATTTCGTAGTTCCCATTGCGGTTGCTGGTGAAGGCAATTTGTCGGCCGTCCGGAGAGAATCGTGCGTTGACATCGAGGCCCGGCGATTTCGTAAGCCGCGTTTCGCCGGTGCCGTCGGCGTTCATCACGTAAATTTCGTAGTCGCCGTCGCGGCGGGAACTGAAGACGATGCGCTTGCCGTCGGGCGAAAAGTTGGGAAACTCATCGCCTACAGTGCCAAGTACGAGATCCTTGGCATCGTCCTTCCACAAATCGCGAGCCACCATCTTTCCGCCGAGCTTCACGTAAACGATGCGATCCCCCTTGGGCGAGAGCGTTGCCCGATGGCCAAACCAATCGCCGTTGTGGCCGGCCGGCTTTAACGTCGTTGTTTTGTTGTTGACTAAATCCTTTACCACAATATTCGAGGTGATATTGCGAAACGATCCGTAGGCAATCACTTTCCCGTCTCCCGAAACGGCGAACTCACGCTCCGCTTCCCCATCTTTGTGGAGCATTTCCACCTTGCGATCGTCGAGGTTCATGCGCATGAGGCGGAGGCGCCCTTCAAACGGGCCCTTGGTTGGCGTCGATTGGCTAAACACGAGTTCGTTCTTGCCGGGCCAGCAAACGAGATCCCGTCGGAAGTAGCCGTCGTTCGTGAGCTGAACCGGTTCCGCAGCACTGGAGACGTGGGCCAGCAATGCTGAAAAAATGACGATTCCATGGGCGTGTGGCCTAAAGCAAATCATGGACGACCTCCGCGCCTGGCAATACGTTCATTTCCGCTCGGCCTTGGGTATCGAGGCCGACCAATTCGGCGATCGTGGCGCCGACGGAACTGGCCCTGACCCACCCGTTCGTGGGCCCCCCCATTCGATTCGTTGGTGCAACGATTCGCCCCGGCCGCACTCCACCTCCGGCCCAGAACGTGAAAGCATGAGCGTTGTGGTCCCGGCCTCCCATCGAATTGATATTGCCAGTCCGGCCCATCTCCCCCATGGCGACGACCAGGGTGCTTTCGAGAAGCCCACGATCCTGCAAGTCGTCGAGCAACGCTGACAAACAGCGATCGAGCTGAGGACACTGATACGACATCAGCGAGTCGAAATTGTGGTAGTGGTTGTCCCAGCCCATGCTGCTCCCTTCCTCCAATCCGTCAGCATTGTTGGCCCAATTGACCTGCACGTACGGCACCCCCGCTTCAATCAGACGGCGCCCCAGCAAAAGGCTTTGGCCAAAGCTCGATCGACCGTACGATTCGCGGAGTTGCTCGCGTTCTCTGCTGAGATCAAAAGCCGTGAACGCCTCCGGAGAGTTGATCAGGCGATAGGCCGTCTCAAAGTTGTGCGTGTGGGATCGAACGCTCGACGACTCCACCCCGGGACGTGTCGCATCCAGTTGACTCAGCAGAGCACGCCGATCGGAAAGCCGGACCTGCGTCATACCCTCACCCAGTCTTACCTCGCCGGGCAACTCGACCTCGCCGAGAGTATTGCACTTGACGTAGAACGGATCGAAGGCCGGGCCGAGCTTGCCGGCTCCCACTCCCGGATAATGTGTGAACTGTGCACCGAATGTGCTTCTTCCCGCCGGCATGATCGAAACGAACGGCGGTAAGAGCCTGGAACCCAAATGCTTGGCGACGATCGAACCGAAATTCGGTTCAAGGGGACGAGCGGTTTGTTCCTCCTGGCCCGACATCGGCCACGCCATGTGTTGGCTGCCAAAAAGGTTCGATTGGATGAGAGAAAAGCGGTTGTTGCGAGCGGCCAGTCGGGGCAGCAACTCCGTGAACCGCACTCCGGCGATGCGTGTCGGGATCGTCGAAAACGGCGTGCGCTGCGTACTCGGCATATCCGGCTTGGGGTCGAACATGTCCCATTGAGGCGGGCCGCCCCAGAGCCACACGAAGATGACCTTGCGAGCCCTGCCCGGCGCCGCCTGGACTGGGTTTAGGTTCGCTGCCGAGAGGGCGAGAGGCGCCAGTGCGGCACACTTCAGAAATTGACGCCGCCCCTCGAGAAACGATCGGTTGTCGTGGTTGGCGGGATTGTTCATCTCTTGGCGCCTCCGGTGACATGATCTTGACCAAGGAGTTACTTGGCGACGCCCGCGTACGGACATTGCCGACAGACTGCGAGTTCACGGTCACACGATTTCGGGAATGAACTCCAAGTTTGCTACCGCATCAATTGCCGAATCGGTCGCGAACCTTCCGGCGTGGCCCAGATCGGGCGGGCACCGAGGTAATGGCGAACGCGAGGATTGATGCCGAGCGCGGTGTACATCGTCGCGAACAGATCGCCTTCGTTGACCGGATTTTCCTGGACCTCGAAACCATCACGATTGCTGGAGCCATAATGCTGTCCGCCGCGGATGCCGCCGCCGGCAAGCACGATGGTCCACGCTCGGCCGAAGTGATCGCGGCCCGCCTGGAAATTGATCGCGGGCGTGCGGCCGAACTCGCTGGTCCAGACGACCAGCGTGTCCCGGAGCAGCCCTCGTTCCTGAAGATCTTGCAGAAGCGACGCCCAGGCTGGATCGAGCACTTGCAGATTGGCCTTGTGGGTCGGAAAGTTGTCGTTGTGCCCGTCGTAGTCGCCGTGAGCGGCCTCGACGAAAGAAACGCCGGCCTCGACAAGTTTGAGCGCCGTGAAGCAGGCCCGGCCAAAATTGCTGTCGCCGTAACGTGAACGGGCCCGTGTCCACTCTTCGGACACATCGAATGTCCGACGCGCTCGCATGAGCCGAATCGTGCGAAGCTCGGAAGTGCGATGGGCCGCGAACGGATCGCCGGGACGCTGCTGTGCAAATCGCTGTTCCATGAAGTTCAGTAAGTCACCGCGACGGTCCTGGATTTCCGCCGCCACCGCAGGATTGGCAAACGGCGGGAGTCGGCCGTCGTCTCCCACGACGAACGGCTCGAACTGCGGGCCGAGATACCCCGCGCCGTAGAGTCCGCTTCCTGACCCGATCTTGACGAAGCTCGGCAGGTCGTTGTCCGGGTTCTCGCAATACTTGGCGACCATGGCGCCGATTTCGGGATGCGGAAAGCGTTGGCTCGACGGATAGCACGTGTGCATGTGATAACCGCCGATGCCGTGATCGACCGACTGGGTTCGCATGCTGCGAATGATCGCGAGCTTGTCGGTGTGGCGAGCGATGTTCGGCAAATACTCGCAGACCTGGATGCCGTTGACGTTGGTTTGAATCGGAAGGAACTGGCCGGCAGTGGGCCGCCCCGGCTTCATGTCAAAGGTGTCGATCTGACTGACGCCGCCTTCCATGTACAACATGATGCAGCGCTTGCCTGATCGCCTCGCCTCCTGCGCGATCGTCTGCGAATGGGTCAACGCTCCCCAGTTCGCGACGGCCAGACCGCCCGCGGTGGTCAGCAGTCCCTTCATCAGAGAGCGACGGCTCAAATGATCGGTGTTATGAAACATATTTATTTTCCTCATTTGCCGCTTGCGGCGAGAATTACCGATACGTTACTTTGCGGCCAACGAGAGGATCTGTACTCTCCCGTCGGCATCTGCGACGGCCAGCAGTTTGCCGTCGGGAG
>CAMAUE010000167.1 GCA_945861245.1 Singulisphaera sp. GP187 | reverse complement strand
ATCGATAGGCGAACCGTGGGCCGATCCCTTCGCCGTCTCAACGAACAGGGCTTGCTCAAGATCGTGCATCAAGGGGGCTTTCGCCGGGGCGTTTCCCTCTATCACGTTCATGGGCTGACGGCTGATTCCCGTGGGACATAGCTATGTCCAATTGTCCGTGGGACATTTCGCGCCTTTTACAGGGGACATAGCTATGTCCCATATCCCAGAAGGGACCATAAGAGCGTTCCTCTTTTTGGGGAGGAACGCAAAGAAAAAGAGCGCGGGGGATTGACAATGAAACGGTTGTGTGATAGTTATGACACAATGGATACTCCCCCCCTACCGATAACCGACCTGCTCCGCGAAACGATCATCGCCAGCAAGTTGCCGCTGTTGACGCTGCAACAGAGAACGGGCGTCAAGCGCGCCAGTATCGGGCGTTTCGTCCGTGGTACGAACTCGCTCCGGCTCGACATCGCGGACAAGCTCGCCGCCTATTTCGGGCTGGCGTTGCAACCGATCAAAAGCGAAGAAAAAGGGTAGCTGACATGGGAACCGTTTTCAAAAAGACCGTGACGAAGCCGAAGCCCGAAAACGCCGAAATGTTCACGCTCAAAGGCGAACGCTGGGTGAGATGGAAGGACGCCAAGGACAAGGCACGCAAGGCGAAGCTGACGACCGGCGAGCAAGGGCAAGAGCGGATCGTCTTTGAATCGCGGACATACTACGCCAAGTATCGCGACGGGGCCGGCATCGTTCGCACCGTGGCGACGGGATGCCGCGACGAATCCGCCGCCCGTTCGATACTCGGCGACTTGGAACGCCGCGCCGAACTGGTCAAGGCCGGGGTGATGACGCCAAGGGAAGATCAAATCGCCGATCATCATGCAACCACTCTTACCGAACATTTCGACGCCTATGAAAGCTCGCTTCGGTCAAAAGGCGTGACCGATGGACACCGCAAGGAAACCCGCCGCTGCCTGGATCGGCTGGCCGAGCAATGCCTGTTTCGCCGCCTATCGGACATGAAACGGGGAACGCTCGAAAAGTGGATTACTCAAGAATCGGCAAAGGGCATGTCGGCGAGAACGCGGAACGCCTATCAAGGGGCCGTCGCTTCCTTCTGCAACTGGTGCGTCGAGTGCGACCGGCTCGCCGTCAACCCGTTCAACGGGATGCCGAAGGCGAATGAGCAAGCGGACCGCAAGCGAATTCATCGAGCGATGGACGAAGCCGAACTGGTGAAGCTTCTCGACGTGACGCGGGGCCGTCCGCTCTTGGAAGCGATGACCGTCCGCAAAGGTGATCGTAGAGGCGAAGCCTACGCCGACCTGCGAACCGACACGAAATCGCGATTGGAACGTCTGGGATGGGAACGCGCCTTGACCTATAAGACGATGATTCTGACGGGGCTTCGCAAGGGGGAACGCGCTTCGATGACCGTGGGCCGGCTTCATCTCGACACCGACCTGCCCTACCTCGATTTGAACGCTGCCGACGAAAAGAACCGCCAAGGAAGCTCGATTATGCTGCGCGACGATCTGGCGAACGATCTAAGGCAATGGCTCGCCGCCGAACTGGAATGCCTACAACACGAAGCGAGAAGCCAAGGAAGGCCGATTCCCGCTCGGCTGCCGATGGATATGCCGCTGTTCACCGTACCTACTGGTTTGCTTCGCATCCTGAATCGCGATCTGAAAGCCGCTGGTATCCCGAAAATCGATGAACGGGGTCGAACGCTCGACGTTCACGCCTTGCGAACGACGTTCGGCACGCTGTTGAGCAAGGGGGGCGTTGCACCACGAACCGCACAAGCCGCGATGAGACATGCAAGCCTTGATATGACGATGCAAGTCTATACCGATCCGAAGCTGCTTGATGTCCGCGGGGCGCTTGATTCACTGCCAACGCTGCCGTTAAACGCTGGACAAGCGGATATTGCCGAATCCGCAATGGCAACGGGAACAAACGACTTAGAGCGTTTCCAGTTTGCACCAAAGTTTGCACCAACTCTTGGCAAACGAGTACAAAAGCCGTCATTCGCTGACAAAATGGCAGACGTGCTTACGTTCGGTGATGGAGTAGGCGGATTCGACGTAACATCATGTGAGGACAAAAGAAAAGAGCCGCTGACAATTGCTGTCAACGGCTCTCACAAATCGGGGCGAGAGGATTCGAACCTCCGACCTCCTGAACCCCATTCAGGCGCGCTAGCCAAACTGCGCCACGCCCCGATTATGATAAGATTATAGGTAGGTTTCCGCCGCGTTGCAAGGCGCGTTTTTCAACGTCTGAGTTCTCGTCATGATCCGCACGTTGGAACAACAGATCAAAGAGCACGCACGAGCCATCGGGTTCGACCTCGTCGGCATCGCGCCGGCGAGCGAGTCAGACGGTTTCGCTCAACTGACCGAATGGCTGAATCAAGGCCACGACGGCGAGATGGCGTACATGCGTAAGCACGCTGAGGCACGCCGGCATCCTCGGTCGATTTTGCCCGACGTGCGCAGCGTCGTCATGGTTGCGCTCAATTATAAACCCGCGGAGGACGTGCCTGCATCGCCTGACCTTCACAAGCCGCTCGGGCAGGTTTCGTGGTATGCGCGTGGAACTGATTATCACGAAGTGATGCGCGACAAACTGAAAACGCTGCTCCTGGCGGTGCAGGCGATACGGCCCGGCACACGCGGGCGTGGCGTCGTCGATACGGCGCCGCTTTTGGAACGTGACTTTGCGCGTCGAGCCGGGCTTGGATGGTTCGGCAAGAACACGATGCTCATCAACAAGAAGCTCGGCAGCTGGTTCTTTCTCGGCGGCCTTCTTCTTGATGTTGAGTTGACATCGGACACACCATTCACGCCGACGCATTGCGGCAGCTGTCGGCGCTGCCTGGACGCCTGCCCGACGCAAGCGTTCACGGCTCCGTATCAGCTGGACGCACGCCTTTGCATCAGCTACCTCACGATCGAGCTGCGTGGTACGATTGCCGAGGAGTTGCGCGAACCGATGGGCGATTGGGTGTTCGGCTGCGATATTTGCCAGGATGTATGCCCGTGGAATACCAAGGCGCCGGTGGGGCGCGATGAACGTTTGCAGGAGGAGCGTGCCGGATCGTTCGTGGATTTGCTGAGCGTGATGTCGCTCACGGAGGCCGAGTTTCAGGCGAGGTTCGCGGGTACGCCGCTGCTCCGTACGGGGCGAGCGGGGCTGCTGCGCAATTGTGCGATTGCGCTTGGCAATGTCGGCGACGAAAGCGCAGTTGGCGTGCTGGAGCGTGCATGTGCGGACGCCGATAGGGTCGTGCGCGAAAGTGCAGCCTGGGCACTGCATCGACTTAGGCAGCGATTGGGGTTGTCGTCAGAGCCGCGCATGAAGTAAGCGGTTGGAACGCACCGCAATTCATGTTCCAACCGCTTACTCCGTGCGCGGCTCTGACATCACATGGCCTGCACTCCCGGCAGCTTGGCCCAGCGGTGGACGCATTCGTCGCCGATTTTTTCTTGCAATGTCAATATGCCGGCCAGGCTCTTGTAGTGAATGCGATCGACCTTTTCCTTCATTTCTCCGAATTGGCCAATCAGCTTGTTCATCCATTGGGTGCTGATGCTTTGTTCGTACTTGCTTACACCCTCGACAAGTTCCTTGTTCAGCAGGAACGGTCGCAGCGTATTTGCCTTGGGCAGGTTCTTCAGGCCAGGTAATTTCATGTCCTCGGAGGTCTTAAGCATTTTTCGAAGGACCTTGTGCGTATCACGAAAGACGTTCAGAATCTCCTTGAACTGGTGCGATTGCAAATTCGACGCGTCGGTCGAATTCAAGAATCCAATGGCCGACTGAATCGGCGGATTGCGGCTTTGCAGTTCGTACCAAATATCCTGAACACTGAGGTGGAAGTCATATCGGCGATACAGTTCTTCCGCTACTTCTTGATTGATGTGCATGCCCATCTGGAAGTAGGTCATGAATACTTTTTTGTCGATCTCCGCCAGCCAGCCGCTGTCGCTTTTGATTTCTTTGTCAACCTTTTTGTGCAAGCGTTTGGCGTCGTCCATGTCGTAGATTTCGCCGCGAAATTCGATCTCATCGTTTTTCGGTCGATGCCAGCCGTTGAAGATGGCGTTGAGAAGGTTCAACTCTTCGATGCGTTTGTTGTAGAGTTGGGCGCGGTGCTTCACCTCGGCGGTGTAGAGTGCCTTGTGCGAATCGGCGAGGTCGGTGATGCTCCAGGGATGCTGGTCCCCTTCGCGTGCCATGTCGCCGATGTCTTTGAGCACGAGGTTGCGATAATCGTAAAGGCCCTGATACTTGGAATCGTACATTCGGTCAGAGTGTTCGTCGTCGATGAAGCCCTGGACCTCTTCGGGGTCGGCCAGGATCACATCCCTGGGAATCTTGAAGTAGAAACGGTAGAACTTGAAGGTCACGCGTTCACGCAATTCTTCAACGTTGTCGAACAACAGCCAGGGCGAGCGTTCGTCGAATTGGGTGCGGATGTAATGGGCCTTGGCGTTCTGCTCACGGTCGTAGTTCGAGGGATGCGTGGACCACATCTCCGCGATCTTGTCGTCATTCTCATCGAACACTTGCGTCGTCTCGTTGGGGTCGTCGGGCAGCGTCGGCGGCTCCTCGAGCCGAACGTCTTTGCCCTTGTTGCGTCGGCGGATGACCTTGCCCGCGGCGCTCTGATGATAGAACAGATCGTTCGTGAATAAATGATGGCTCATGGCGATACGAAGGTCACTGATCGCTTGCTCGAAGCAGCTGCCGGCGAAATACGTACGATGCAGCAGATGCACCGGCGCGTCGCTGCCGGCGACCCTGACGGCGAAATGGTCGGCGTTGAACTCGCGCTGCCGACTGCACGAGCGATTGAAGAAGACCAGGACATACCACAATAGGCCAAGCATCTTCTTCAATACCCAAAGCGTTCCGCGCACGATATAGGCCGGCCAACCGATGCGAGCATCCAGTTGGGACCAGCCGTAGACGAAGCGATCGAACCAATCTTCGCCTTCGATGACCTGATACGCGATGCGCCACGAAGTATAGATGTAGCTGCCGATCTTCGTGCCCTTTTGCGAGAAGTGCCCGAATTCGTGGCCGAGCAACGCCTTAAATTCGGTCAGATTAATCGCGTTGAGCAGGCCGAGTCCGATCAACAGGCTTCGCCGCGAGGGAAGGAATAAATGGAAAAAGGACGTCGTATCGAGGATGGCGGCGGCGTTGACCTCGTAATCGATAAACACATGCTTGGGCGTCTGTGCTCCGGTTTCCTCGCAGACCTTTTCGATGAATTCAAACAGTTTCGGATGTTCGTCCGGAAAGATCTCGATGCGAAATTCCTTCTCGGCACGCTCGAACTTGAACAGGTTTTTTACAAGGTAAATGAACAGAATAATCAGAGGCGGAACGAAGAACATCGGAACCAGGTGCAGTATGCCGAGCCGAATCCGCGAAAAAAGCAAGAACCAGGTTGCCCAGACGGAGTATGCAACGCAAAAGAACATGACGCCGAAATAGACCATGAAGAAGAGCGCGAGGGCGAACAGGACCAGCAAGGTCTGCATCTTGTATTCGGACGTCGGGTCGGTCAGACCTGGCGGCACGTTTTCCGGACTGGGTGGATACAGCGAATTATTCGCCATGAGGCTGCTCTCCACGGGTAATATCATCAAACTCCATATTACGCCAAGGTAGGTCGTATTGGCAACGCCTTAAATGTAGTACGCCGCTCCGCGTCGTGGGACCACCACGCGGAGCGGCGTACTATTCCTTTGACGGGTGAGATTGACGCTTTTCCGAGCCGCGACCGTAAGGGAGCGGCCGACATCATCCGCACGGCATCCTGTCGGCCGCTCCCTTACGGTCGCGGCTCGGAAATGTTTTGATCGGTTTGAAAAAGCGACAATTACTACCGTGCGAAGTAACCATTGAATCGACCACGCTTGCAGGTTGCTCCGTCATGCAGTAGACTGAACAGAGACAACCGAGGATGATTTGTCGTGCCGCCGCTTCCTCATGAATTCTCTGCGCAGGCAGAGGCTGATCGGCTTGTCGCGAGAATGGCGATTTCGTGGTTCGACCTCGACGCCGTTCGGGTTGATGAAGTTCTGCTCGCCGCTGCCGACAAGTATCGGCGTGGTATCGCACCCGATGTGCTACTGATGCTGTGTGACGCTCGGCTCTTGACGCCATCGCAAGCGGAGAATATCCGCCAGGGCCAAGAGCCAACGCGCGTCGATATGAATCTGAACGCTGAATCGCTCGGCAAGCCATCGCGGTCGGACGGTTTCATTCCCGTTCGCGCTGACGCTGAGCCGACGCAGATGGGGGAATACCGCATCCTTCGACTGCTCGGCCAGGGTGGCATGGGCGCGGTTTATTTCGGTTTTGACCCGACTGCCAATCGTCAGGTCGCCATCAAGGTGCTCGATGCCGATCAGTCGGCCAAACAGAACCTCCTCGGGCGTTTTCAGCGTGAAGGCCAGCACGGGGCGAAGCTTGCGCATGCCAACATCGTCCGCACGCTCGCCATGGGCCAGGACTCCGCGACCCACCTCCATTTCATCGTCCTGGAATACATCGACGGACCCAGCGCGCATGAACTTGTCGACCGCGAACGCCGATTGAAGGTCGGCGATGCGTTGCACATTATTCTCGACATCGCGCGTGCTCTGGAATATGCGCACAAGAATCAGATTATCCATCGTGACATCAAGCCGAGCAATATCCTGATAACGTCAGCAGGGCTGGCGAAGCTCTCGGACCTCGGCCTGGCCAAACACCGCGACGATACCAGCAACTTGACGCACGCCACGCAAGGCATCGGCACGCCGTACTACATGCCCTACGAGCAAGCGATCAACGCCAAGCGTGCGGACGAACGCAGCGACATCTACGCCCTGGGCGCGACGCTCTTCCATCTCGTGACGGGCGAAGTTCCTTTTTCCGGCGAGTCGTCGCTGGAGATCGTCGAAAAGAAAAACGTCGGCTACTACGCGACGGCGAGTTCGATGAACCCCGAAGTGTCCAGCAAATTGGAAAACATTCTCACCAAGATGCTGGCGCGTAATCCGGAGGATCGCTATCAAACGGTGAGCGACGTGATTGTCGATATTGAGCGTTCGCAGCTGGCATCGGCACTTCCGAGTTTCGTTCACCTCGATTCGGCGCTGCGCGACCCGGTGGTGCGTCGACGGTTGACCGCGCCGCTCGAAGCGACCCAGCCAGACCTTCGTGCGCATCAAGCGTTAAAGAATACGCCGGCCGATCCGATTTGGCTCATGCGGTTCGAGGACGCTGACGGCGTGACGCGCGAAGTCGAAGCGACGACGAACGACATTCTGGATCAGCTCCGGGCCGGCACGATTCCGCTCAACGCCCAGGTCGCCAAGCCCGATCAGGCCAAGTACAAATCGCTGATTAAATGGCCGGTTTTTCAGATGCAAGTCGCGACGCTCAAAAAGCGGGAATCGTCGCACCGCAAGAAACACCGCCCACCAAGGCCTAATCCGGAAGTAAACCTCATGGCCTGGTGGTTCGCAGGACTAGCGCTTGGTGTTGGTGTAGTCGTCACGATCGTGGCTGTGGCGTGGGCCTTGTTGGCGCGTTGACGGCCTGGGCCCAGAGGACCAGCGCCCACGTGCGATCGGCATCTTTGCGCCGGATCCGACTCGGTGAGATACGCTTGGTTGTCATCTACTGCTTCGCGGCGGGCGAATTGAGAAAGAGATCGACGAACCGCTGTTCTGCGACCAGCGGGCGCGCTTGCTGGAAAAATCTGATGGCCGCCTCGCGATCGCCTTCATACCAAGCGAGGTAGCCGAGTAAGAACAAAGCGTCGGCGTTCTTCGGATTTAGGCGATTCGCCTTCGTCACCATGTCAAGATGTTCAGCCCACAACGCTAATTGGTCGGCGTAGAGTTCAACTTTGGGACGGAACCCATTCAAGTGAAAATTGGGATTCCGTTTCAAGCCGGCCTCAATCTGCTGGACGGCGTCGTGCAGCCTGCCCATCGCGATGGCGGCATGCGCCTGTAAGAACCAGGCTCGCGCCAGGTTTGGCTCAATGTCGGCGGCGTCGCGAAAGTGCCGCAACGCCAGCGCGAACTCACCCGCGCGAAACGCCTGAGAACCGAAATCGACGAGCTTCGCACCATCCGGCGCCGGTTCGATTTTCCGCGCCACCACCGGCGGCCTCGGCAGATTCACTTGATTGGCAGCAATCTGAAGCTTCTTCTCCGCAGGCGGCACGACCCGTGCGAACTCCTCTCGAACAGGCACCTTGCGCTCGGCCTGCCGTATAGCCGGTGGCTTCTTGCCCCAAATCTTCGACGGCGGTTCCGCGTCCAGATCGATGCCTGCGATGTCATATTCTTCCAGGAATGGCATCAACCCACGGCGTTGAACCAAAATCGTCGGCTGCATCACCGTCACCGTAATGCGCTGCTCCACCGAACCCATAGCCGGGAACGGATAGCCATACGGGTAGTATGGGTATCCGTACGGATAATACGTCGCCGGGAAGAACGCCCCCGGCCCTGCGAACACGGGCACCACCGGCAGCACCGCCGTTGTCGCTCCACCTGTTGGAATGAAACCGTTGACGCGAAGCCCACCCCGCTTATACTGAAAATCGATCCCGTTCGGCAACACGACCGGCATCCCCACCACCGGCGGCGGAAAGAACTGCGCCGACGCCTGCGCGCTCATCACGCCAACGATCAGCATCGCGATCATGAAGTTGCGTCGGGTCATGGTTATCGGTCCTTTGGTCGGGAGTCAGGAGTCAGGGGCCAGGGATCAGTTTGTAACTTGCCATTCATCCCTCGCCCCTCATTGAACGCCAGGGTTCTTCCTGGCTCATGTCGATCAGTGCGGGGCCGGTGAACTTTGCAGGCGAGAGAATCGCGAGTAACCGCAACGTGTCGGTCCCCGCGTTGTAGGTGCCGTGGACGACATCCATCGGGATGTGAGCCATTTCGCCGGCTTTCAGGATCTTTTTCTCGTGATCGACCCATTGCTCGGCTGTGCCTTCGAGGATGTAGATGATCTCCTCCATCTCGGGATGGCGATGAAACTCATGCGCCTTTCCCGGCGGCATATGCACGCGAACGAGCAGCAGTTTCTCCGCATCCACGATGTCCGGCCTGCACAGCCAATCGTGTGGGCCCCAGGGCAGTTGGTCCACCTTCATTTCAGTCGACGTCACGAATCGCGGCAACGGCATTCCTCGCTCCTTTTCTTTCTCTCGATCATAGGCGAAATTCGCCCAACTTGCAAACTCGGTTTTCGGAGGAATCGAAAAAAATTCCCGATCTTGTATTCCGCTCGTGGCTTAGCGCTCTGAATTTCCTACGCGACCGCAAGAGCCGCGAGCGGAAAAACAGCAAGACGACGATTTGAGATAAGCTCCTATCGGCCTCCACGCCATTCGCCATGCATGAAGAACGACCGTAGCATCGCTTCGGGATATAGGCAGAATGCGTAGTCGCGCCGCGATGCGATGGCGTGTGCGTGCGATTCGGCCTCGGCAGCTTTGATCGCGGCGTTTGTTTCATGGATACGTTGCCAAAGGAACGGTTGCATGGCCGTATTCAGTTCGCGTAGGCGGGAAAAGCGGGCCGCACGCTCCGTATGCGTGGCGGTGATACGCTCGATCCATTGGCGTTTTTCCGAAGCCAACGCATTATCCACGAGCATACGTTCGGGCTGATAGATCAGATCGCGCGAACGGCGATGCAGCGTTCGGCATCGCTCAGCGGCATCGGGAAATCGCGGTAGCGGCAGATTCAGGGTTGCCGACACGATAAGGTAATCTGGCGGGAAGACGCCGAAAAATCGCCGAATGATGTCGTCGGTCAACGCGTCATAGATGCCGCCGCCGATGCCGTGCAGGAACACGTCAGCGACGAAGAGACGCAAGAACATTGTCGTCGTCAGCGCGCGCGAGCGAATCTTGACACCTTGCGATTCCAGCGCTCGCCAGGCCGTGGCGCCGTCACGCACCGGAACGATCTGCCGCGGCTCGTTGCCGATGCGCAGGTGCAGTGCGTCGGCAGCTTGCTTCACCAACAATCGCCCTCGCCGATTTGCGCCGGCCTGCCAGACCCAAAACGGCGCCTCCAGCCAATCGCCATCTCGCGTCAGATTCGGTACGGGGTGGTTCCTGCTGCGGATGCCATGTGCGAGCCGATACGTTTGCACGGTTTCGTTGTAACTTGCGTAGAATTCAGGCAAGCGTGTCAGGATCGCTAGCGCGAAACGGGCAAATGCCTCGGTTTGGCAAACCTGGCTCATCGGTGCCTCGGCTTGCGCCACGCCCCAACGCTGCTCGACTCGCCGTCGCGCATGCGAGAAACGCTCACCCAGGAGAAGCGTCGTCGGCATCTCACGCCAGAACTCTGCGAGCATCGGCTCGAAACCCCACGTTTGCGCGATGGCTGCGAATCGCTCGGGTACGGATGCGAACATCGCCTTGTCGTCCACCGCACGCTCCTCATACGGCAGTGCCGGAGCCGTGCGATCGAACGGCAACTGTGCCAGGCGTTCACCTGCGGGAAGATACAGATGCGAAGACTTGGCCGTGTCGGTGTCGATCACCAGGTTGAGCGCCGTTGCGCCGAGTCGCTGTGCGAGGTGATGCAAGGCGAAGTTTTTGAACCACACGCCGGGATGAAAAAACTCCGGCTGATGCCCTGCGACGAGCCATGCCTCGCCTGTTAAAGCAGGCTCGCGTTCATCGGCGGATGCGTGATACGATTGCGAGATGGCTGATAGTTCACGCCGAGCCAGCCCGCGCCAATCAGCGAACGTTAGGTCATCGGATGTGATAGGGCAGGATTGAGAATGGACGCGATTGCGTTCGAGCAGTCTGCCCACCTGATCGAGCGCCGGCACGATCAGGATTTGGCCATGACCGGTCGGCGCACGCAACCGCGAAGTCGTCACCAGCAACTCCTCGCTGCGGCGCGAGACAGGCTCGGCCATTCACATGCTGGCGCGGTATCGATGACCGCCTCGGCGATTACTCGGCGATAATGCGCGAGCCGTTCGCCGGCATCGTTTAGCACGCCGCCGAACGCGCGGGTGGGATCGAGATATAGCCGAGGCACGCCGACTTCTTTGACTCGCAAACCCAGCCTCGCCGCCTGCACCCACAGCTGCAACGGCATGCCCCAACCGGTCTCGGTAATGTTCAGTTTTGCCAGGGCCGGTGTTCGATAGGCCTTGAAGCCGCAGAAGGAATCGGTCAGATTCAGCCCAAATTGCTCGTTCAATTCGCGAGTGATCGTCTCATTTATCTGTCGGCGATCTTCTGGCGTCGGTAGGCTGTGCTGCCGAAATTCGCGCAAGTATCGGCTGCCGCTGACGAGGTCGGCATTGTGAATCGCTTCGAGCAAAACGGGGATGCGCGACGGCTCGTGTTGTCCGTCGCAGTCCATCGTCACGAGAATGTCAAAATCGGTACGCAAGGCGTATTCAAACGCCGAGATGAGTGCCGCTCCGTAGCCGCGATTTTGCGGATGCGTGACAACGTGAAGATCGGGATAACCGGCAAGCAATTCCGCCGTGCGATCCGTCGAGCCATCGTTGACGATGAGTATGCTCGACGAATAACGCCGAACCTCGCGCAGAACGGAATGCAAATGGCGTTCTTCGTTGTAAACGGGAATCGCGGTGAAGTAGCTCATGATCGCCCTCGCGGATGGTTTAGGACATTCTAACGAGGTTGGGGTGGATGTCAAATGCGATGAGTCCGTGGTCAGTCGCCGCGCATTTTATTTGCCACGGACTACTGACCAAGGACCACGGACTATTTACGCGTTCGCGCCCGCCGATTGAGATATGCGGTCAGAGCATGGTCGTAGGATTGCCTGGTGTTGACGAGGTGATAGTCTACGCCAATTTCGCTCAGACCTTTGCGGTAGAACTCGCACAACTCTTGCATCTTCTCCACATAGGCGCTACGCAAGGTGGCGGGGTCGATCTCCATCTCTTCGCCGGTCTCCATGTCGCGGAACAATGCCGCCCCTTCAAAATTGAATTCTAACTCCGTCGCATCTTGCACGTGAAAAACAATAACGTCATGCCGATGGCC